>CAZGAZ010000044.1:0-27810 GCA_964523835.1 uncultured Ruminococcus sp. | reverse complement strand
CCGAGGAGCAGCAGTTTACAGCGTATAAAAAGGTTCTGGAATGCATGGCGGGGAAAAAGGTAATTATCCGCACCCTTGATATAGGTGCAGATAAGCAGGTTGATTATTTCAATCTCAAAAAAGAGGAAAACCCTGCTCTCGGCTATCGCGCAATAAGAATTTGCCTGACCCGTCCCGAGATATTCAAGACCCAGTTAAGAGCATTGTACCGCGCTTCGGTTTACGGAAATTTGGGAATAATGTTCCCAATGATAACAAGCGTTTCGGAGCTTGAAAAAATCCTTGCGATATGCAATGAGGTCAAGGCAGAACTTAAAGAACAGTCCGTTGAATATTCCGAAACCGTAGAGCTTGGCATTATGATAGAGACCCCCGCGGCGGCGATAATCAGCGACAAGCTTGCTCAGATGGTGGATTTTTTCAGCGTGGGTACAAACGACCTTACACAGTACACTCTTGCCTGCGACAGGCAAAATCCAGACATTGAGCAGTTTGTGGACACACACCATGAAGCAATTCTGGAACTTATCAGAATGAGCGCGGAAAATGCTCACAAGCACGGCGCATGGATAGGAATATGCGGCGAGCTTGCGGCGGATACAACGCTGACGGAAACCTTCCTGCGTATGGGAATTGACGAGCTTTCGGTATCTCCCACATTTGTCCTGAAGGTAAGGGATGCCGTGAGAAATACCGATTTATCCAAAGGCGAATAAAAATCTATCGGGGGCTGCCGCTGTAAAAAAAATGCGGCAGTTCCCGAATATTTTAAAGGGAGCGTTCATATGGTCAGTAAATATCTAAAGCTTATGGCAAAGGAATATCCAACTATTGACAGCGTAGCAAGCGAAATGGTGAACTTGTCGGCAATAAGAAGTCTGCCAAAGGGTACGGAATATTTTTTCAGTGACCTTCACGGAGAGTATGAAGCCTTTCTTCATATGCTGAAGAGCGCGTCGGGCATGATAATGAAAAAGATAGAAATTGTTTTTGGCAAGACCGTTTCAAGCGCGGAAAGAGAAGCTCTTGCAAATCTGATATACTATCCCGAAAAGGAGATAAAATCCCTGCGCAGCCTTGGAAATATCACATATGAGTGGAAACGTCTCACTATATATAGGCTTATTCTCGTCTGCGAGGCTGTTTCGGCAAAATATACCCGTTCACGGGTCAGAAAGCGCGTGCCGAAAGACTTAGTGTATATAATCGACGAGCTGCTTAATGTTACCGATGACGTGAACAAGGATTTTTATTATGACGAAATAATCAATACAATTATTGATACGGGCATTGCGGAAAATTTTATTGCTTCCCTGTGCAGGCTTATCCAGTCCCTTGCTATTGACAGGCTCCATATTATAGGCGACATTTTTGACAGAGGACCCCGCGCGGATATAATAATGGACGAGCTGATGTCAATGCATGATGTTGATATTCAATGGGGCAACCATGATATTTCTTGGATAGGCGCAGCGTCGGGGTGTTATGCACTTATTGCTAATGTGATAAGGATCTCAATGCGTTATAATAATTTCGACGTTCTGGAGGACGGCTACGGACTTAATCTCCGCGCTCTTGCCGTATTTGCGGGCGAGGTCTACAAGGACGACGACTGCGGGCTGTATTATCCGAACACGCTTGACGACAATATTTACGACCCTGTGGACTCAAAGCTTGCCGCAAAAATGCACAAGGCAATTACTGTCATTCAGCTTAAGCTTGAGGGGCAGCTTATTGAAAAGCATCACGAATGGGAAATGGACGGGAGAAATATTTTCGGCAGAGTAAATTTTGCAAATGGAAATGTGGAAATAAACGGCGTTGTTTACGAGCTTCTTGATAAGAATTTCCCAACTGTAGATCCCAAAAATCCGCTTGCTCTTTCAAAGGGTGAAGAGGAGCTCATGTCTGTGCTTGCAAATTCATTTATGCACAGCAAACGGCTTAACGAGCATATAAATTTTCTGCTTTCAAAGGGGTCTATGTACAATGTCTGCAACGGCAATCTGCTTTTTCACGGTTGTATTCCTATGGACGAAAAGGGACAGTTCCAAAGCATAAACATCGGCAATGAAAATTACGGCGGAAAGGCTTTGCTTGACAAGATAGACGAAATTGTGAACGAGGCTTACTATTTCGATATTGCTTCGGAGAAAAAGGAATATGCCTGCGATTTTATGTGGTATCTGTGGTGCGGACCGAAGTCCCCGCTTTACGGTAAGGACAAAATGGCGTTTTTTGAAAGATATTTTATTAACGCCGAAAAGCTTCAAACAGAATGTTATAACGCATATTACAGTTTTTCCGAAAGCCCCGAAGTGTGCTGCGAGATACTTAAAATGTTCGGCATTGACGAAAACAAGGGACACATAATCAACGGACACGTTCCCGTAAAGATAAAAAACGGTGAAAGCCCCGTAAAGGCAGAGGGAAAGCTTTTCGTTATTGACGGGGGAATATCAAAGGCATATCAGAAAGCCACAGGCATAGCAGGCTACACGCTGATATACGATTCTCACAGTCTGAGCCTTGCGGAACATAAGCCGTTCATATTGGGAGAAAGCGAGCATACGCCGAAGATAATGCTTGTAGAAAAGCTTGAACGGCGGGCAAATATTTCCGATACCGACAAAGGCATAGAGATACTTGAAAAAATAAACGATTTGCGTGAGTTGCTTGAGGCTTACAAGTCGGGAGCTATAAAGAAATAATGTGATTTTTATAAAATGTTCTCCGACCTTTCAAAAAGGTCGGATTGTTGCAGAAATATGCCTCCATATGTTTTGGTTTTTAAAAGATAGAAAATATTGCTAAAAGACACGATAAAGTGCTTTTAAATACTTTGTTTGACTGAATTTTGCCCAAAGCTGAAATAATAGGGTCTTTAAAGGTTATCAACAGGTCGGGAGCAATATGTGTATCAAGAAATTCCGCAGGATCTTCTGAAATTTTCACCTCCCATGATTTTATAATATTTAAAGATAGATTTACAATATAAGTGCAACAGGAAATAAAAGAGTGACACATCAAGCAACCTGTGGTATAATGGAAGTAAGCACAACAACCAAATACAAGGAGGCAGCCAGATGAGCCACTATACCCATTTTACCACAGAAGAGCGGGAATTGTCAAGAGTCATGCCACGGTATTTCAACAAGTAAACAAATTGTGAACAAAAGAGAAAAGAGGGAGACAAAAGGGGAAAAATATTGTATAATAAGAGAAAAAAGCAAAGGAAGAGAGTCATGAAGAAATTAAGTCTTGAAGAAATACTTGAAGGAATAGAAGATACCCGGCGAGCCAATAGTGTGATATATCCGCTCCATGAGGTATTATTTATAATGCTGACAGCGATAATATGCGGAGCAACATCATATGCCCGAATAGAAATGTTTGCTCAAAGCAGAACAGAATGGCTGAAAAAATACCTTGCTTTGGAAAACGGCATACCTGATGCGAATACATTCCGATGGGTCATGATGAAAATAACGCCCGAAAAAATTCACACAGTGTTTTCCGAGTGGATGAAAACAATAGTTACCAAATGTAAAGGCGTAGTGGCAATTGACGGAAAACAGGCACGAAGAACAGGAAGCGCTGAAAAACGACCTCTGCACGTCGTAAGCGCATTTGCCCATGAATTCGGTATGGTTCTGGGGCAGCTTGCCTGTGAGGAAAAAAGCAATGAGATAACAGCAATTCCAAAGCTTCTTGATATGCTTGAAATAACCGGCTGCATTGTGACTATTGATGCTATGGGAACGCAAACAGAGATTGCAAAGAAAATTCGTGATAAGGGAGCAGATTACATTCTTTCGCTTAAAGACAATCAGCATAATTTATACAGTGATGTAAAGCTGTTTATGGACGAATACTGTAAGGATAAGGAAGCGAAAAGCAGCGATATTTATTCATATTCTCTGGATAATTCACACGGAAGACTTGAAAGACGGGAGTGCTATGTCTGCAATGACATAGGCTGGCTTCATAACCGTGAAAAATGGGTGGATCTGTACGGTATAGGTATGATCATTGCAAGAGTTGAGGAAAACGGCCGCACTTCGGAACAGCGTCATTATTTTATTTACAGCTGTAAAGGACTGAATGCCTCCGAGCTTATGAGGGCTAAAAGAAGTCACTGGAGCATTGAAAATTCACTTCATTGGGTGTTGGATATGTCTTTCAGAGAAGATGAGAGCAGAGCGGGTAAAGATTTTTCTGCTGAAAATTTTAATGCTTTAAGGCATTTGGCATACAACATTTTGAAATCCGATTCTTCTTTTAAAGGCAGTTTCCCTGATAAACAGTTCAAGTGTATGCTTGATTCCCGCTATCTTGATAATATCTTGTCTGCGGCTTTTTGTTCATAATTTGTTTACTCGTTGAAATACCGTGGTCGAATCAACCTGTTAAGTAAATCATAATCATAAGTTGTAGTATATCCGTTTGCATAATGCACAGTAGTTCTGTTACCGTTTGCGTCATACTCATAAACAGTAGCATAACCATTCCTGTCAACTACTCTTGTAAGCCTATCCAATAAGTCATACTTATAAGAAGTATTGCCGAAAGGCGTAATTACCTTAGTCAGCCTGCAAGCATTGTCATAGCTGTAAGCCACATAATTCCCATCGGGATAATCCACACGGGTCAGCCCGTCCATATTATCATATGTAAAGGTCGTAACACCGTTGCTGTCAGTAACACTGCGGATTTTCCCGTCAGTCGTATAGGCATAGTTCACCGTGCCGTCTGCATTGGATTTTTGGGTAACTCTATCCAAATTATCATAAGTATAAGTTGTAACATTGCCCGCATAATCGGTAGAAGTGAGAACATTTCCGCTCTTGTCATAGGTCGTGTAAGCAGAATTTCCCAGAGCGTTGGTTGTCTTAACAACACGCCCGAATTCATCATAGAAATACTTCGTAACATTCCCGTTGCCGTCGGTAACGGATGTCATATTGCCCACTTCATCATAAGTATAGCTTGTAGTCACACCCTGCGCATTGGTAACGCTGATAAGATTATCCGCACCGTCAAGGGTGTACCGTGTATTGTACCCGTGCTGGTCGGTCTGCTTAGTAATACGTCCCCTTGCGTCATATTCCGTGGACACACTTGTGCCGTCGGGATATGTAGTCTTAACTCTGTTGCCGTTATCGTCATAGCTGTAAGTATAAGTCCGCCCCATAGGATCGGTCATACTTTCAAGCTGGGATTTTGCATTGTAGAAGAATGCAGTCCTGTTTCCGAGAGCGTCAATAATAGCGGTGTTCCTGCCTATCCTGTCATACTCATAAGTTGTCACCCCGCCGCTTGCGCTTGTTTCGGAAATAAGGTTGTAATTCCCGTCATAGGTATAGGTCACCTTAGCCCCGTTGGGATAGGTCTTTGCAGTCAGATTGCCCACCTTGTCATAGGTCATGGAAACAGTCCTGCCCATACGGTCGGTAGCTGTAAGGTTGTTGCCCTCACGGTCATAGGTAAAGGTCTCGGTGCTTCTGTCGAAATAGGTTATCTTATTTTAATAAGATTGCCAAAATCATCATAACCATAATCGTCATAGTCCCAAGTACTGATAAAATTGAATATTTCAATATCTGTAAACACTTCCTTCTGGGGATTTACATCTAAAATAAGATTGTGAAAAGAAGTTAGCCATTGATCGTCATTTTCATCATATGCCTCTTGAACATTTTTTTCAAAGCATTTTATCCAATAATCACATGGATTTGACAAGAAATAATCATAAACGATTTCCGCTCCGGGCCCATTCATGTCTTGTAGCCATACAAATAATCTATCAATAACATCATAAGACATTTTAGACATATTTTTTGAAGATATGATCTTAGCACAGCTTTCCCAACAACTTTTGGATCGGAATTTATTCAATCTTCCCGGTTGAATTATTTTTTTTAAGTGATACTTGTCTGAACGGCTCATCACATATATAATTAGATCTCTTAACTTAGCCGGAGCATTCCAACTAAGCATTGAATATATTAGTTCCCAAATCAATATCAAAATATCATCCCCAATCGTCATTAAATCTCGTCTCATTCCACTTTTTATTAAATCTGAGACTTATGCTTCTTAATATCTTTGTATACGGATGTGGATTCGTATTAAAATCAGGTCGATTTCTTGATTTTCTCCATTCTTCAATTTGTTGATCTTTAAAAAATCTCGGATAAACTGAACAATGGTTAACGCCATTTATTCTTGCCTCTAACACACCTGTTGAATTAACCATTTCACGTGTAGTAACCGTAAAATCAGAAAATGGTATAGTTAATTGATAAGATAATCCATCTTTTTCCATATCTTTTTCCATTCTTGGAGTCAAGTTATTATTGTTACCACTCCCACTTCTAAATATAAGTGTTCCATTTGGTATTTTTCTTCTTATTTTTTCTCTAACTGATTCCTTGTCAGACTCTGTAAAGTAATTTACAGTCTCAACCGCTATTTCTTCATTGATACCATTCCAAGTTACCAAATCAGTAAGCACTTTAATTTCTAATTCACATAATAACTTAGTAACTTTGAGTATTAATGACTCATGTGTTGACGAATAATAAATAAGTTCTGACAATAAAATCAATCCAATTGCTACAACAGCTTTATTGTATTGACTTTCTGCGACCCATTCAATACCATAAGATATTGCATAAACAACAGACTGAACAAAATATCCACTTGGATCAATATACATTACAGGATTACTATTCGCATAAAGATACTTATGCAAACTAACGGGATCATCAATACTTCCTTGATAGCTATCCATAGAAATGAACGTGCCAACAGACGGATTCATATACCTTGCACGGAGATAGTACAGACCTGTTACAGGGTCAAACTGTTCTCCACAGAACAAAAAGTCATTTTTGGTGCTGCCTATACTGCTTATGAGATTACCGAAAGCGTCATAAACATATCTGTCTGTGACCTTGCCGTCCTCGTTGAAAAGCGCACGAACAGAACCGTGTCCGTCATACACATAGTATGACTTTTTTCCGTCACGTTCCTGCGAAACAAGGTCAGTGCCTCTCGTGTAGAAACACTTCTCCGTACCGTCATAGTTAAGTTCAGCAAGCACATAGGTCAGCGAACCGTTCACATCAAGGAGATACTTAGTGTAATCACCCTCGGAAGATTTAGCAATTCTATTACCCGCATAATCGTACTTGTATTCCTCAACGGAAACATTGTTTCCGCTCTGAACAGTAGCACGGATAAGACGGTTATCGGCATTGTACACATACAGCGCAGACTTAGTGGGAGATGTCATTCTTACGGTATTGCCGTTAAGGTCATACTCATAAGTAATGTCATTTTCCGTCACAAGCTGATTAAGCGCATTGTAGGTGTAAACAGTTTCCTTACCGTCTACAGTTTTCAAAATACGGTTGCTTACGTTGTCATAAGCATAGGTGTAAGTGGTAACCTTTTCGCCCTCAGTGATAGTCTCAGAAGTAAGGCGATACAAGTTATCATATGTATACTCCACAGTCCTGTCAAGTTCAGTAACCTTGTGGCGTTCGCCCGCAGCACCAAGAGTATAAGTATATTGTACCACAATTTTCCATCGCTGTCAATAACATTTTAAAAGTTCGCACGGAAATCCTTTTTCAATAACGCTCCCCGAAATAACCTCTGTATCCAACAAGCATTCAGGCATGATATCAGAAATAGCGGTTTTGGAATTACAGCATAATTTTAAAAAAAATAATGAGATTAATATCAGCTTTTCTGAACAGCATTACTTTTAATCAGGCACCTATCTTCCTCAAAGTGAACATCAAGAAGCCGGTGCATAAATTCATTCCGCTTCTTCAAAATATTCTTTTATTCCATTTTTCATATTTCTATTATATCATTTCTTGTCGCTTTTGCCCGGTCTTTTTCATTTTTTACTGCAATATGATGACCGCTGTTGAACTTCGTGCAATTGAATTGGAGTATTGACCGGATAATATGCAATTCCCTGTCGGTTATAGATAAAATCTATAACCGAGTATTGTTTTCAAATATTTGACAAAGTGAAAAAAACGTGCTATAATGTGAACATAGAAAAAACAAAGGAGTGACCCTTATGAGCAAAAATTACCGTTTTGAAACCATACAGCTGCACGCAGGGCAGGAAAGCCCCGACCCTGTTACCGACGCCAGGGCAGTGCCTATTTACGCCAGTTCTTCATATGTATTCCATAACGCACAGCACGCTGCGGACAGGTTTGCGCTCAAAGATGCAGGCAATATTTACGGCCGCCTGACAAATCCCACACAGGAGGTTTTTGAAAAGAGAATGGCAGCCTTGGAGGGCGGCGCTGCTGCGCTGGCGGTTGCCTCGGGGGCTGCCGCCATTGACTACACATTCAGGAATTTAGCCCATTCGGGAGACCACATTGTGGCTTCCAAGACCATTTACGGCGGTACTTACAATCTGCTTGCCCACACCCTGCCCGAGGGCGGCATTACCACGACATTCGTTGACCCCTTTGAGGAGGGGGCTTTTGAAAAGGCGATTCAGCCCAACACCAAGGCTATCTTTATCGAGACCTTCGGCAACCCCAATTCCAATGTTATCGACATTGAGAAAACTGCCGAGATTGCTCACCGAAACAAGATTCCCCTGGTGATCGACAATACTTTCGGCACGCCCTATCTTATCCGTCCCATTGAGCATGGAGCCGATATTGTAGTGCATTCCGCAACGAAGTTTATCGGCGGTCACGGCACAGCCATAGGCGGCGTTATCGTTGACAGCGGCAAATTTGACTGGAAAGCAAGCGGGAAATTCCCCTCCCTTACCGATCCTAACCCCAGCTATCACGGGGTAAGCTTTACCGAGGCTGCAGGGTCTGCCGCATTTGTTACAAAGATTCGTGCGATACTGCTGAGGGATACGGGCGCTACCCTTTCTCCTTTCCATGCATTTATGTTCCTGCAGGGACTTGAGACCCTTTCCCTGCGTGTGGAGCGCCATGAGGAGAACACCCTGAAGGTATTGGATTTCCTGAAAAATCACCCCAATGTGGAGAATGTGAATCACCCCAGTCTGTCGGGCGGCGAGCAGAAAGAGCTTTACGACAGATATTTCCCCAATGGCGGCGGCTCTATCTTCACCTTTGAGATAAAGGGCGGGCAGAAAGAGGCTATGGAATTTATCGACCGCTTAAAGCTGTTCTCCCTGCTGGCGAACGTGGCGGACGCAAAGTCCCTCGTTATCCACCCTGCCTCTACCACCCATTCTCAGCTGAACGAAGCAGAGCTTGCGGAGCAGGGCATAAAGCCTAACACCATAAGGCTTTCTATCGGTCTGGAGCATATTGACGATATTATTGACGATCTGCGGAGTGCGCTGGAATAAGAAAAAAATCCATTAATAAGGCGGTATGCAGGAAAGTGTTTCTTGCATACCGCTGTTTTAATGTCAGGAATTATTTTCCCTAACATAAACTTTTGTTACTATACCGCTGCTGTCGCCGTCTATTACTATAAACCAATCACCGCAGTAATATCCTCCGCTCGGCAAATAATTACCGTACATTTCCACATCAACGCCGCCCAAAGCATTATTTACCTCGTCAAAGTCAAGTCCCGTAAGAGTATTGATAATTTCCTCCTCGGTCATTTGCGCCAAGGTCTCCCTGTCGATTTTATCGGACTGTAATTCGGCCTTATTCTCGGCTTCCCTAACCATTTTTTCTATAGTGACCTCGGTTATCGTGGATCCGCCCAGATCATCGGAGGCTGCAAACACGATCCACTGACCGCAGTAGTAAAAATAACCGTATCTGCCCGAAAGCTCCTCATCATTGGACAATGCAAAGTCCACATCAGCAAGGTCAAGCCCCATGAGCCTTTCTTTAATTTCCCTTTCGGTAAGCTGAGAAAGCTTGTATTTGTCAATGTCAAGTCGTGAAATAACCTCATTCACAGGCTCCCACAGCTCGCTCCGTTCAAATGTCCCGAAGGAATATTCGCCGTAAGGCAGGATAAATGTAACGCTGTCGGGATATATCTCCGCTGTAATGTCCTTGCGCAGCCCCACGGTCACTTTCTGAGACGTGTCCGCTGTTTTTTCACAAGGCCGGACATTTCCCATATAATGCAAAAGCTGCATTATCCTGCGGCAGCCCATTTCATTGCTGTAAATGTTGCCGTAATCCTCGGCCTGCCTTTTGACAACTGCCCTGTAGCTCACTGCCCCGTCAATGTTGTCCAGCAGCTCGCCCAGATCACTGTAGGAAATTTCTTCATTTCCGACAGGCAGGCTGTAATCGGGCAGTCCGCTTGCGCCCTGCACAATTTTATGCAGTTCATCATAAAGCTCCCTGGAATTGCAGCCGAATTCAAAATAATCCGCAGAAGTAAGAGCTACATAAATACCGTCATCCCGGACACCAACAGTCATAACCCCGTCCCTGTCCGTGTTTACCTCGGGGTATTTTGAAGCGTCAAAATAGATTATCTGCAGGACAACGGCAGGTATGGGCTCGCCGCTCACCGCCATAGGCGCTCTTTCGGTATCGGCATATTCCCAAAGCAGCGCAAAGATTTTATCCGCATCCTTGTACTGCACTGTGATATGATCGTCCGGAGAGTCGATAAAGCTGTCGCAATAGGACATTTGTATCCCCTCGCCGCTGTCGTCCCTGCCGCAGCGGTCAAGAAAATCGCCGAATCTGGATTTGGATTCTTTATTTTCAGCCTCTGTGAACGCCTCAGCAGGCACATCTTCCACAGGCATTTCTGCGGGAGGCGCTTCATCGGAGGGCAATTTTTCCGTCATCACCGTTTCCCATACACCGCCGTCAACATTATGGGGAGTGGCCGATTCTCCGCCAACAATGCTTGTGGCAAATATCCATTGCTCGCCGTCCTCTTCATTCGCATTCCCCCCATCGGCTGCGGTAGAAGCATAGCCTTTTCCGATCGGCATATCCATAGCCGCCATTTCGGGGATAACGTCCGTGCCCTCGTAAATGCCGCTGTCCGATATGCCGGGCATATTATTTCCCGATATATCCCCCTGTGAATTTACCGTGTAAACCGCCGCACCGATAATGCAGACCACAGCGGCGGCAGCGGGAAAAACGGGAGAAAGCTTTTTCTTCTTGGGAACAGCTGCAATATGCAAATAATCCTCCGTATCGTCCTCATCGGCGGACTTGCGCTTTTTGGCAAAGTTCGCCACATCCTCATCCTGAATGGCCTGAAGCAGCCGCCTTGTAACCGCCTTGTCGGGAACACATTTATTATACATATTTCTGAAAGTTTCCTTTTTCATATGCAAAACCTACCTTCGATATTGTCTATCATTCGTATTATCGCCTATGTATCGGCATTTTCGGGAGGATCCTCATCTTCAAAGAGACTGCCTCCCCCGCTGCCGACGAGAGCCTTGCGCAGAGCCTTTCTCGCCCTCGAAAGCCGTGAACGGACGGTGCTTTCCCCTGTTTTAAGGGCGGCGGCAATTTCCCTCACGGACATTTCATCGAAATAAAAGAGCATGACCGCCGTGCGGTATTTTTCCGAAAGCCCCTTGATAGCTGTCATTATCTCGTTTTCCTCCACGTTTTCAAAGGAAAATTCCGTTCTGTTCTCCTCCGCTTCAAGGGCGGCAGACCGCCTTTTCAGCCCTGAGCATATCCGCCTGGACATATTCACCGCCGTGCGTATGAGCCACGCCTTGCGGTGCTCCTCGTCATTCCACCGTATATCCGAGCGGTGATAGGCAAGAAATGTTTCCTGAAATGCGTCGTCGGCGTCCGCCTTTGTGGGGGTGTGGGACAGGGCTATACTGTATACCAGCTTAGTGTACTTTTGTATAGCCTCCTTGGTATCGCTGCCTGTGCGGCAGAATTTATCGGTCATTTTTTTCCACTCCGTTAATTAGCCTTTCGCACCAAAGGTACGCTGAAACTTAGGGGATTATACTGCTGACTTTCAAACCTTCACCCCTTTGACTGTAAATTTCCTTTATATATATAAATCAATTTCACCCGGCAAAAGGCTGCAAGTTCATAAAAATTTTACAAAATAATTCTCGGATAATTTGTCACACCGGAAAAATCCCAAAAAATCGGACTTTGAGCAATATATCCAAACCCTTAAGTAAACGCAAAAAAGCTGCTGCACCCTTTAAGGCGCAGCAGCCGAAACGCAGACGTCATCAGAAGAATATCCCCGAAACTACCAGCAGGACAGCCATGGCAAATACCGCTGTAAATTCGATAACGGTGAAAATTCTGTGAAATATGCTCTTAGATGTGTTTTTTTCCATAACCTTTTCCTCCCTTTAGTTGTTTCGGGAAATGCTTTGCACTGCGGGTGCAGAATGACCCGTCCGCAGGGCTCCCGGACACACAAATTTTCCCGAAATTGATGAACTTCGACAAAGAATCTCAAAGCAGGAAAAATTTAGGGACTTTCCGAAAAAGTTTAACCGCTGTAATATGTAATTTTGTGGAAATCCACTAAATCTTTGCTTATACTCATTATATTCCTTTTATAAGAAAATGTCAAGAGTATTAACGAAATTGCCCTAAAATCTATGTTTTCAACAAATTATGAAATTGGTTATGGTAAAATTGCACAAAATCATTTCATCTCATAAAACGGTGCTGTTTCACGGTTGCGGTACTCGTGCTTTTCATAGTAGCCTATAAGTTCGCCGCTTTCGTTGCGCAGGGCTATCATGTAACCGTCCTTGTTTTCCTTTTCATTGAAAAAGGTGTGAACACGGTTGTTATCGGGACTTTCGGCAAACCATGCTGTGACCTGCTTTATCCGCTTGCAGCTTTCTTCATTGTGGCAGTCAAGCAGAGACCTTCCCAGGAGTGCGCTGCCTCCCCTTTTGGCGTATCTTTGAACTGCAGCGGGGTTCATGTAGATTATTTCATGGTCGGTATTGCAGATGACCACGGCTGCTGTGTCCATATCAATTATGCTTTTGAAAAAGCTGTTCAGTTCCATTTTATCCGCTCCTTATACAAAATGTGTTCACATAATTGTAATGGTACAGCTATGTGAACACTGTTATTTGTTAAAATAAGCTCAATAATTCGTTTGCACTTTGCAACAAATCAGCCTCTTGACTGGGGTGACATACCGTCTGCCACAAGGTGGCTCATATCGTAAAGTCCCGGCTCTTTTTTTGCAAGGAAAACCGCCGCATTCACAGCGCCCACCGCAAAAACCTCTTTGGAGGCTGCCTGGTGAGTGAGGGTTATCACCTCGTCACGCCCCGCAAAAATTATCTCATGCTCGCCCACGATCGTGCCGCCACGGACAGAGTGCATACCTATCTCGTATTTCTCACGTTTCATACGGCGGGAGTGGCGGTCGTACTCGAAGTGATATTTCTCTTCGAGGGCCTCGTTTACGGCGTTGCCAAGCATTATGGCAGTGCCGCTGGGGGCGTCTATCTTCTGGTTGTGGTGCTTTTCCACGATCTCCACATCAAACTGCCCCCCAAGCAGCTTTGCGGCAGTCTTTGCAAGGCTTGCAAGCAGGTTTATCCCCAGGGACATATTGAATGAATAGAAAATGGGTATCTGCTCGGCTGCCGCCTTTATCTTAGCCGTTTGCGCCTCGGAAAAGCCCGTGGTGGCTATAACTGCGGGAACGCCCGAGGTTATGCAATATTCCAGCAGCTTATCAAGGGCGGAGGGGTGGGAAAAATCCAGAATTACATCGGGACGGCTCTCCATTTTGGCAGGCTCGTCAACAATGGGGAATTTGCCGTTTTCCGCTGTGTTAAGGTCGATCCCTGCGATCACACGGCAGTCCTCACGCCCCTCGATTATCGAGGCAATGACCTTGCCCATTTTTCCGTTTGCACCCGTTATGGCAACATTTATCATATTAAATTTTCCTTCCTATCGGAGGCAGGAATTTAAGATGCAAGAAGCAGGAAATTTTCCTGCCGTGCCGCCCGAAGCTGCCTCCCTATTTTATTCGGAAACCGACATATGCACAAGCTTATCAAAATAACCGTCCAGAATGCAGATGTCAATTTCCACACGAATTATCAGCCCATCAATTTTGCTTTTACAAGCACGCTGCGCAAAAATTCCTTTTTACTCTCTTCCATTTCATAAAGGGGCAGACGGCAAGGCCCTGCCTCATAGCCCATCATGTTAAGCGCCTCCTTAACGGGAATGGGGTTCACGTCGCAGAAAAGTGCGTTTGCAAGGTCAAGGCTTTGGGCAGCCAGCTTTGCAGCCCCTGCGCAGTCGTTTTCAAGGCACTTTGCGGCAATATCGTGGGTAAGCTGCGGTGCAACATTTGACATCACGGAGATAACGCCCTTACCGCCCAGAGCCATAATGGGAACGATCTGATCGTCGTTGCCGCTGTAAACGTCCAGGTCGTCGCCGCATTCTGCAATAAGCTTTGCAATGGCGGAAATATTTCCGCTTGCCTCCTTGGCGGCGGCGATATTCTTATGCTTTGCAAGCTCCTTGTATGTATCGATTGAGATGTTCACGCCTGTACGGGATGGAACATTATAGAGAATGATCGGGATATTCACGCTGTCGGCAATGGCTGTAAAGTGAGCTGCAAGGCCTCTCTGGGAAGTCTTGTTGTAATAGGGCGTCACCAGCAGCAGAGCGTCTGCGCCCATTTTTTCGGCGTCCTTGGAAAGCTCTATGGCATAGGCTGTGTCGTTGCTGCCCGTGCCTGCTATAACGGGAACTCGCTTTGCAACACGCTCGATAGTGTAGCGAATGCACTCCTTGTGCTCGTCGTCGGTAAGTGTGGAGGATTCGCCTGTTGTGCCGCAGATTATGATAGCGTCGGTGCTGCCCGCCAGCTGCATATCTATCAGCCTGCCCAGTGCGTCGTAATTAACGCTGCCGTCTGCATTCATGGGGGTTACTACAGCAACTCCCGCACCTGTGAATATGGTATTTTTCATATTGTGACCGCCTTTCGGTTTATTTCGCAGCGCACTTTTTGGCTGCTATTTTTTTAATTATTTCGGATATACTGAAATTATGCTCGTGATTTTATTGATGTATTCAGCGAAATGTCAAAGAAAATATGACATCACAGCTTCTTGTCAAAGGTCAGCCATTCCCCGTCGGAAACGCCGCCGTGACGTTCATAGAAGCCCTTGGCATTCTCATTCCATGAAATGCACTTCCATTCAAGCTTTACGCAGTCAAGCTCTCTTGCAAGCCTTTCCACTTCCTCGAAAAGTCTGCCGCCCACGCCCTTTTTACGGAATTTTTCCCTGACGAAAAGATCCTCCAGGTACATCACCCGCCGCCCCGAAAAGGTCGCCAGACGGTATGTATTGAAAAGCGCCATTCCTGCAGGCTCGCCATTGCAATATGCTACAAACGCCTTTATGCCGTTGGATTCGGTCATTATCCTTTCAAGGGAATCCTCCGTAAGTGTACATTTATCGCCCATTTTTTCAAATTCCGAAAGCTCATGGACCATGGCGCAGATCACGCCGCAGTCGTTTACATCCGCCGATTTAACTATGACGGAATCTGTCAATCAAAATACCCCCTTGCTGCCAGCAGCTCCGCCATAAGCACTGCGCCGCCTGCTGCGCCACGCAAAGTATTATGGGAGAGGCATACGAATTTGTAGTCGAAGATAATATCTTCACGAAGTCTGCCGATAGAAACTGCCATGCCGTTTTCCAGCTCTCTGTCCAGCCTTGCCTGGGGGCGGTTATCCTCCTCGAAATAGTGGAGGAACTGCTTGGGGGCTGAGGGCAGCGCCAGTTCCTGAGGTTCGCCGGAGTAGTTTTTCCAGGCAGTGAGTATCTGCTCCTTTGTGGGCTTCTTGATGAATTTAACGAAAATAGCCGCTGTGTGGCCGTCGGAAACGGGAACTCTGAGGCACTGGGAGGAAATAAGAGGACCTTTGGCGTTTACAATGCGCTCACCCTCTATCCGTCCCCATATCTTCAGAGGCTCTGTTTCGGACTTTTCCTCCTCGCCGCCTATATAGGGGATAACGTTGTCAATTATTTCGGGCATGGACTCAAAGGTTTTCCCCGCTCCGGAGATCGCCTGATAAGTACACACCATTGCATGCTGCACGCCGAAGTCCGCCATAAGGGGGTGAAGTGCGGGAACATAGCTTTGCAGAGAGCAATTGGACTTTACTGCGATAAAGCCACGCCGTGTACCCAGACGTTCACGCTGGAAAGGGATTATTTCGATATGACCGGGGTTTATCTCGGGCACTACCATGGGCACGTCGGGGGTTCCCCTGTGTGCGGAGTTGTTGGAAACTACGGGGCACTCTGCCTTTGCATAGCGCTCCTCCAGAGCCTTGATCTCATCCTTTTTCATATCCACGGCGCAGAAAACAAAGTCCACCTGGTTGGCTATCTTTTCCACGTCTGCGGCCGCATCCTTAACGATCATATTCTTATATTTTTCGGGGATAGACTTTTTCATAGCCCATTTGCTGCCCACTGCGTCTTCATAGCGCTTTCCTGCGCTGCGGGGGGAGGCTGCCAGCACCTTTACATTGAACCAAGGGTGATTTTCCAGCAGCAGGCAGAAGCGCTGCCCTACCATGCCCGTTGCGCCGATAATTCCCACGTTAAACTGTTTCATCTGATTTTAGCTCCTTTATTATTTAATAAAATTTTACAGATAAATTAAAAAAATCGGTTGAAAACCGATCTCAGATAATGTATAATGGATTTACTGCCCTGTGCCGAAGGGGCACTGACTGTTCGCTGTGCTGATAGCACTCCACCATACACTGATGATGACAATTGCATACCTGTTCGGCATACAATCAGAAAGCCGCCTGCCCAAGACGGAATCCTTCGGCAGTATCGCCTTTCCCCACGCATACAAGCGACACGGGCGGTCTTTGCGTAGGTAATCATCTTTACTGCGCCTCTATCGGATTTATCTAATTTATATTATATACAAAACCTTTGCGCTTGTCAATAGTTTTTTGAAAATTATTTATTTCGTATTGTTCGGACTGTTTTCGGGGGATATTTTTGATGAATCCGGGAGAATTGTTAGCGTTGTGCAAAATATATAATATTCTTTCAGTTTTTTGTGCATTTCGGGGAATTTCGTTTTGAGCATAATAAATTTGCATAAAGCTATTGACATATGGAAGATTTTGTGATATAATTTATTTATGGGAAATGCCCGTCAGGGTGTGGGTGAAAAAAGGCAGGCAATGACCTCTGGATGCCTAAAATTTTTTACCTTTTTGTGTGCGGAGTAAAAAAAACAAAAAAGGAAGGATATGTGGTACATGAAAGCAAAATTTACAGGGGTATTTTTAGCGTTAACAATTGCCCTTTCGGCTATGCTTTGCGGGTGCAGCGAGCTTGAAGAAATACTGGACGGTATTGAGATAAATGTGGAAACGACTGCCGTCGGTCAGCAAGAGCAGCGGGATGAGGCTGTGCAGCTTCAAGGAGAGGCGGTTTCGGGTGACACGGAGACACGGGAAACAGGTGCGGTTGCCGGTGACAATGAGGCGCAGGACAGGGACACGGCAGTGCAGGACGGGGACACGGCGGTGCAGGACAGGGACACGGCGGTGCAGGCTCAAAGCACTGAGGCAATTTCCGAGGACACGGAAGTGCAGACCCAAAGTGCGGCTGCTATGCAGACAGACCGGCAGACACAGGCAGCCGAGCCAACGCCTGCGCAGACAACTGCCGCAGCGCCGGCTGTATCCGTCGAGGTGACGGCAGCCGAAAAGGCGGGGGTCGAAAAGAACGGCAGCTACACTTCTCCCGAGGATGTGGCGGAATATATACATACTTTCGGCACTCTGCCCGGGAACTTTATCACAAAAGACGAAGCACGTGAACTGGGCTGGGACAACAAGGCAGGCAATTTATGGGAGGTTGCTCCGGGGAAAAGTATCGGGGGCGACTATTTCGGGAATTACGAGGGACTGCTGCCCGAGGCTGAGGGGCGGAAATATACCGAGTGCGATGTGAATTATGACGGCGGCTACAGGGGCGGTGAGCGGATAATTTTTTCAAATGACGGGCTGATATATTACACGAACGATCATTACGAAAGTTTTACGGCGATGTATGGAGAATGAACGGTTCCGGGTCAATATTTTAAATCGTAATATATCCAAAAAATTTGAATTAAAATTCATGGAGAGTGATAATATGAAAAATGCAAAAAATATATTTGCTTTTTCGGTAACGGTCACTGTGCTTGGGGCTATGCTCGGAGGGTGCGCAGAGCGGGGAAATTTCGGGGAAACCGGGCAAGCTGTTCCGGAAGTAATTTACACGGAAGAAACGAAAATATCCGATACAGTGCTGACCGAAAATGCGGACGGTGAGGGAGATGAGACTGCAAATGAAAATGAAGAAAATGGCGATGAAAATTTTGATGAAACGGGCACAGATGTAAGCGGACATGAAACCGATAGGGGCAGTTCGGATCACGAGGCGGATCCGGAAGAACAGGAGAGATTCTGGGAGAAACAATTCGGGATAGAGGGGCTTAAAATAACCTGCGGCGGTTACGGTGAGCCTGATTTTGATGAGGAGTTTTCCGGGTGGCTGCGGAAGTGGCGGGAGGATAATAATGTTTTGGGTGAGTATTTTGATTATGGGGCGATAGGAGAAAATGTTATTATTTCCGCTCATTCGGGGGCGTTTGCGGGGAATGCGCAGTCGGCGTTTG
This sequence comes from uncultured Ruminococcus sp., assembly GCA_964523835.1. Taxonomy (GTDB): domain Bacteria; phylum Bacillota; class Clostridia; order Oscillospirales; family Ruminococcaceae; genus Huintestinicola. The sequence goes on along the minus strand of CAZGAZ010000044.1, from coordinate 9,124 downwards.
TGATAGTTTATCGGGGCGGGGCGGTCACGGTCATTGATGAGTATGATATTACAAACATTGAGCCGATATATTTTATTGACGAGGACAGGCTTTACTGCTGCGACAGCAGTTTAAGTTCGGGGGTCAAGAGGTTTATATACGCCGAATTTGATTTGGATAGCGGCGAAAAGATCAAGGAATGCGGCGCTGTAAATTCCCTTGGGGACACATTGGACAGGTACGAAAGCACTGACCCGGAGATAGACAGCATGGATAAGCTGAGGGAGCATATTTGCGAGGTTTCGGACGAGTGGTATACCCTTGAGCTTCATGAATGGGAAAGACTGTATTAGAAAATTAACGGTTATTATCAAAGGCTTGATTTCAAAAAAATGAGGATCTGAAAATATGAAAAAAATTATTGTTATTGATTTTAATGAGCTGGACACGGAGAAGAAATTTTACGACTTTATTTCGAGGGAGCTTGAATTTCCCGATTGGTTCGGCAGGAATGCGGACGCACTTAATGATATGGTGAGGGAATATTCGTTGGGAGAGCTGGGGTTTACGGTGAAAAATACGGATAAAGCGGCAGGCATGGGCAGGTGGGCTAATGCGGTGATACGTGTGCTTGAGCCTTACACGGTGAGGGACAGAGTGCCGAAAAAGCTTGATGCGGCGAACATGATGAGGTCGGATTTTTACTATGATCTGCCGCAGGAGCTTATTGCGCAGACACCTGTGGAACCGAGGAATGCTTCACGTTTGCTGGTGATGGGGCGTGAAAGCGGGGAGGTTTGTCATGACAGGTTTTTTAATCTGGGGAAGTTTCTTAAAAAGGGCGATCTGCTGGTGATGAATGATTCACGTGTGCTGCCTGCGAGGCTTTACGGGGAGAAAACGGGTACGGGGGCGTTTATGGAGTTTCTGCTTTTAGAGCAGAAGGGGGACAAGGTATGGGAAATACTGGTGCGGCCGGGGAAAAAGGCAAAGCCCGGGGCGGAGTTTTCTTTCGGGAACGGGAGGATAAGGGCGAAGATACTGGAGATCGTCGAGGGGGGAAACCGCATTGCACAGTTTAGCTGCGAGGGGAATTTTTTCACGGCGTTAGAGGACGTGGGGCAGATGCCGCTGCCGCCTTATATTACCCGGAAGCTGGAGAACAAGGAGCGGTATCAGACAGTCTATTCGAGGGAATTGGGGTCGGCGGCGGCGCCTACGGCGGGGCTGCATTTTACGGAGGAAATGCTGGAGGAGCTGCGGGGAATGGGCGTGAACACGGCGTTTGTGACGCTGCATGTGGGGCTTGGGACGTTTCGTCCCGTTAAAGAGGACAGGGTGCTTGACCACAAAATGCACTCGGAGCATTATGCGTTATCGGCTCAGACTGCGGAGGCGATAAACAGGACAAAGGCTGCGGGGGGACGGGTCATTGCTGTGGGGACGACCTCCTGCCGCACGCTGGAAAGTGTGGGGGCGGCGGCAAAGGGCGGTTTGCTTTGCGAGGCGGAGGGGTACACGGATATTTTCCTTTATCCCGGGTGCAGCTTTAATGTTATTGACGGGCTTATCACTAATTTTCATCTGCCTGAGAGCACCCTTATTATGCTGGTTTCCGCTTTTGCGGGGTATGAGAACACCATGAATGCGTACAAAAAGGCGGTTGAGGAAAGATACAGGTTTTTCAGCTTCGGGGACGCTATGCTGATAATTTAGGAATATCTGAAAATGCGGTACAGGTCATTAAATTCAGCGGGACGGTGCTTTTGAAGAGCAGAAATTTTAAAAATATTTACAGTTTTTTCGGTCGGGTACTTGATATGCGGCTTATTATGTGATATAATTGAATTGAGGGTAATTATTGTTGACCGTGAAAACGGCATTGATCGGAGGGATATGTATGAAAATAAGAATGCTGGTACACTCATTCGGGCGGTGGTGGCTTAATTGGTTCGTTGTGCTTATGGCGGCTGTGCTTTATACATTCTCGGTGGCCTGTCTGGGACCGGTCGGATTGATCGCTGTTCCTGTTGTAGCTGCAGGGATTGTTATGATATTTAAAAGTACGTTTGAAGATGTTTATGAGGACGTGGGAATGGAAAAGTTCGGCAGGACGGTTTTTATTCAGGGCGGCGGGATATTTCCTGTACTGCAGGCGGTGTTTCTGATACTTAAAGCTATTGCATACCATATTTACCTGAATGTTAAGGAAAGCTATGTCATTCCGAATTTTTCCGTGGCGCAGATAGAGCGGGCAAGGGAATTTTACAATACTGTTTCGGATATTGCGGGGATTGGATTTATATTATATCTGATAGTTATTCCCGTGCCGCTGATTATTGCGGGGGTAATAAAATTATTTGATGAATAAGGACGGTATTGACAGGAAGGGATATGTATGAAAATAGGAACGCTCATTTGCTCATTCGGTTTGTGGTGTATTAATTGCGGGGCTGTGTTTTTTTTAACTTTGTTTTGTCTTGCCTGGGGAATCGTGGAGATGCTGTTTCCGTTCGGACTGCTCGCTGCTGTTGCTCTTTCGTGGGTGGTGCTGGTTGTAATGTTTAAAAAAACGTTTGAAGATATTTTTGTGCACGAGGGAATGAAGAAGGTCGGCAGGACGGTTTTTATTCAGGGCGGCGGGATATTTCCTGTTATGCATGCGGTGTTTCTGATACTTAAAGCCATTGCTTACCATATTTACCTGAATGTTAAGGAAAGCTATGTGATTCCGAATTTTTCTATAGCGCAGATAGAACGGGCAAGGGAAGTTTACAATACTGTTTCGAGTGTTGTGGGGGGTGGATTTATATTATATCTGATATTTATTCCCGTGCCGCTGATAATTGCGGGGGCTATATCACGGGAACGTATCAAAAAAACGGCAGGCATAAAAGACGAGATCATCGGGAGCGAAAGGAATTAAAATATGTACACATTACTTAAGCAAGAGGACAGGGCAAGGAGGGGAAAATTCGAGACCGTTCACGGCACTTTTCAGACCCCCTGCTTTATGAACGTGGGGACGGCGGCGGCTATTAAAGGCGGGGTTTCCTCGGTGGATCTTAAAAATGAACTGAAATGTCAGGTGGAGTTGTGCAATACATATCATCTGCACGTGCGCCCGGGGGATAAGGTCATTCGTGAAATGGGGGGGCTGCACAGGTTCATGAACTGGGACAGGCCTATTCTGACGGACAGCGGAGGGTTTCAGGTGTTTTCTCTGGCGAAGCTGCGGAAGATAAAGGAAGAGGGGGTTTATTTCAATTCCCATGTGGACGGCAGGAAGATTTTTATGGGGCCCGAGGAATCAATGCAGATACAGTCAAACCTAGGGTCGACCATTGCTATGGCGTTTGATGAGTGCGTGGAAAATCCTGCGGAATATGAATATGCAAAGAGAAGCTGCGAGAGGACTGTGCGGTGGCTGGAGAGGTGCAAGGCAGAAATGGCGAGGCTCAATTCCCTGCCCGATACGGTAAACAAAAATCAGCTGCTTTTCGGGATAAATCAGGGAAGCACTTATGAGGATCTGCGTATCCGGCACATGGAGGAAATTGCAAAGCTGGACTGCGACGGCTATGCTATGGGGGGGCTGGCGGTGGGCGAGCCGACGGAAGAGATGTACCGCATACTGGACGCTGTTGCCCCTGTAATGCCTGTGAATAAGATTCGCTATCTTATGGGTGTGGGGACGCCCTCAAACATTATTGAGGGGGTGGCGAGGGGGATCGATCTGTTTGACTGCGTTATGCCGAGCAGAAATGCACGCCATGCCACGATATTTACATGGAACGGGATAATGCACGCCACGAACAAATGCTATGAGACCGATTCTCTGCCTCTTGACCCCGAGTGCGACTGCCCTACCTGCCGAAATTTCTCGAGGGCGTATATACGTCATCTTTTCAAGGCGGATGAACAGCTGGCGGGCAGGCTGGCGGTTATGCACAATCTTTACTTTTACAACACGCTTATGGAGAAGATACGCAAGGCGCTGGACGAGGGGAGATTTGCGGGATTCCGTGCGGAATATTCGGAAAAGCTGGCGGGGAAAGCGACGGTATAGACTGTAAAAAAGCCGGGGCAAGGAAATCACCTTGCCTCGGTTTCGGCTTGCTGCAATGCGGTTTTAAGGACAAAATCGGGGTCGCCCGTTTCTTCGGTGAACTGAACGGGGTTCAGGATTTTGCCCAATAGCTCGCCCGATTTTACTATGGCGATATCTGCGGCACGGAGCATTCCCTCGTCAAAAAGGCTGTCCCCTGCGGCTATTATCTTTTCGTGGGGAAAACGCCTGCGCAGGCGTGCAAGAGCGGTTTCCTTGTCTAAGGTAAGGGGCAGAGAATAGAGCTTATCGCCGCATGAGAAAAGCTTTGTAAGGGTGGGGGAAATTTCACGGTTTGCACGGGTGATTATTTCATCGGCGTTTTTGCATTTTGTGAAAAGAAATGCGCTGTCGACTATCCTTATATCAAAATAGACCTCGGGGCAGCTTTTTAAATATTCCTCCAGGGCGGCAAATTCGGCGGCGCAGGCGGCGATATTATCGGAAATTTCCTCCTGCCACGGTTTATCTGGAATGCCGTTTATGAGGAGATTTGCGCCGTTGGAGGTTATGGCATATTTTGGGGTAAAGCCCTCCGGGAATATTATGCGGCTGTACTGCTCCACAGAGCGTGTGGTTATGGGGATAAAGAGCATTTTTTCGGTCATTTTCCGAAAAAGTCTGCCGCCCTCGTGTGTCATGTAGGAAAGCTTTTTGCCCTCCTTGGTTTCCACGCAGAGGTTGTCGGGGGACATTTTTTTATAGGAAAATATAAGCGTATTATCAAGGTCGGAAAGGAATATCATCTTGCTTGCTCCTTATGTAAATTTCGGGCATAAAAAATCGCTCCGCTTTTTACGGAGCGATTCTTTGGTTGGGATGGAAGGATTCGAACCTTCGCAGTGACGGAGTCAGAGTCCGTTGCCTTACCGCTTGGCTACATCCCATTATGGTTGGGATAGCCGGATTTGAACCGACGATGACGGAGTCAAAGTCCGTTGCCTTACCGCTTGGCTATATCCCATTTTATTGAAGTTACTTGCCGCAGCGGACGTCAACGTTCCCGACTATGATAGTATACCATATTTTTTCACGGTTGTCAATATCTGACGGAAAATTTGGATATTTACACAAATATTATAATGTGAAATTGTGCACATCATCTAAATCTCGTTCCGATTTTCCAACGCCCTGAAAAGCGTCACCTCATCGGCAAATTCCAGCGTTCCCCCTACGGGAATGCCGAAAGCAAGCCGTGTGACCTTTATTCCCATGGGCTTTAAAAGCTTTGAAATGTACATGGCGGTCGCCTCGCCCTCGACGGTGGGGTTGGTCGCCATAATGACCTCCTGCACGCTGCCGTCCTTCAGCCTGTCCAGCAGCTGCTTTATGCGTATCATTTCGGGACCTACGCCGTCCAAAGGGGAAATAAGCCCGTGGAGAACGTGGTAAACACCTTTATACTCCCCTGTGCGCTCGAATGCGGAAACGTCCTTGGGGGTCTCCACTACGCAAACAGTCGAACCGTCACGGCGGATATCGCTGCAGACGGGACATTTTTCGCTGTCGGTAAGGTTGCAGCAGACTGCGCATTCCTTAATTGTGGAATGGGCGTTTATAAGAGCGTCGGCAAAGGCCTGGGTTTCTTCATCTGTCATGCTCATAACGTGATACGCCAGCCTCTGAGCGGTTTTCATGCCTATTCCGGGCAGCTTTGCAAACTGCTCTGCCAGCAGCACAAGGGGCAATGCGGTACTGTCTGCCAAAATTTTTCGACCTCCGATACAGGGAATTGGGGATATTTTCCTCCGCCAAGCATATGCGGCGGAGGAAAACAATTGTACTGATATCAGAACAATCCGGGGAAGCTTACGCCGCCTGTAACAGCACCCATATTCGCCTCGGCGGTGCTGTCAATATTGCCAACGCACTCGTTTACTGCGCTGATAATAAGGTCCTGGAGCATTTCCACATCGTCCTTGTCGACAACTTCGGGCTTGATAGTCAGGCTCTGTATCTGCTTTTTGCCGTTCATGGTAACTTCAACTGCGCCGCCTCCGGAGGTTGCTGTAAAAATCTGCTTTTCCAGCTCCTCCTGCACGCCCATTATCTGCTCCTGCATTTTCTGAGCCTGCTTTATCATGCTCTGCATATTCTGAGCGCCGCCGCCCATGCCCTGTGGTAATCTTGCTTTCATAACTTTTAAAACTCCTTTGAATTTTTATTTTTTATTAAAGGCATTCCGAATGATCGGATCAAAGCTGCCAAAAAAGCTGATTTTATAAAAATGTCGGCTGCGGACACACACCGCTGTCAGCAAAGGTCTCAGTTTTCCGTGACCGCCACGCCGCCGTCCCTTGCCTTTTGCAAAAGGGCGTTAATGTCGCCGCCTGTTTTTCCCGGCTCATCGGAGGCGGAGGGTGAAGCCTCCTCCCCCCCAAGATGTCTGTCAAGCTCAGGTTTATAGCCTACCATTACGGTAGCATACGCCTTGCCTGTGATCATGGCAATGGCTTCAAGCACCTTTGCCTTGTTCTCATCGGCGCTCATGATCTTCCTTATCATGGGCTTCTGAGTGTTTATGATAAATTTTCCGCTTTTTACATAGCCGTTTGAGCCTGTCAGCATGGGAGCTATGGAGGGACAGGTCTCCCGCAGGCGGTCGATTATATCCTGCCATTCCCGTACATACTCGAAGCTGCTTACATCAGCAGGCTGGGCAGCTTCCTGCCTTTGCGGTCCGGGTGTGCCTGCTGCGCTGTGCTCGGGATAGGCAGCCCCACGAGGCTCGCTGCGTGGAGACATTGAAACAGCGCCACGCCTTAATGCGTCCTCCAAGGCGGCTATGCGGGCGTTAAGCCGGGCTATTTCCTCGTTTTTGCCCGAACCGGTGTTTGCAGCTGCCTGCGCTGCGGGAATACCGCTGCACATACGGATAACGCACATTTCCATATCCACTCTCTTTGAAAGGGAACGAGTCATTTTCTCGGCGCACTTGCCCAGATCGTCCAGATAGGCTATGACCGCAGCCGTATCCACCTTTCCTGCTATCTCCTTAATGACCGCCAGCTCTGACGGCATACACACGATTATCCCTGTGAGAGACGGTGCGGAAACGGTAACAAGAATGTTGCGGAACTGGGTTATCAGCTCCTCGCAAAGCCGTGACATATCCTTTGACCTGTCGTACAGCCCTGCTATGATCTCCAATGCTTTCGGTGCGTTTTTATCAACGATCGCCCCTGCAAGCTCGAAAATGCTCTCCCGCCCCGCTATCCCTGCGGCTTCGGAAACAATTTCGGCGGTGATATTTTCCGAAAAGGCGATACACCTGTCCAGAATGGAAAGAGCGTCACGCATACCGCCGTCGGCTGTTTTTGCAATAAGCTCGGCAGCCTCACGGTCAATGACGATATTCTCCTTTTTGGCGATATCCTCAATTCTGTCGGCAATATCCTCGGTGCGGATACGGGCAAAATCAAACCGCTGACATCTGGAAAGAATAGTTGGCAGCACCTTATGAAGCTCGGTGGTAGCCATAATAAATTTGATGTGGGGAGGCGGTTCTTCGATTATTTTAAGAAGTGCATTAAAGGCCTCCTTGGATAGCATATGCACCTCGTCGATAATATACACCTTATATTTGCAGCGCTCGGGGGTGTAAACGGCTGCCTCACGAAGCTCACGGGCGTCGTTTACTGAGTTGTTGGAGGCTGCGTCTATTTCGATAATATCCGAAAGGGCGAAGTCGTCCGCTTCCCTGCACACGCTGCATTCGTTGCAGGGGCTGCCGTCCTTGGGATTTTCGCAGTTAAGGGCTTTGGCAAATATACGGGCACAGGTAGTCTTGCCCGTTCCCCGTGAACCTGTGAAAAGGTAGGCGTGGGCGGTCTTGCCTGAGAGTATCTGATTTTTTAAAGTCGTGGTAATGTGCGCCTGACTTATTACATCATCAAAGGTCACAGGACGGTATTTCCTGTATAACGCCTGATACATCTGAACGAACACCGCCTATCGGAAGTAAGTTTTTTGAGCCTGACATTTGTTTTGCTCTGCTATTCTGCCGCCTGTGTTGTCTTTTCCGCATTATCCGCATATTTTTCACGCAGATGTGCGTCAAGAAAATCATCGGGAAGCCCCAATGCACGGCATACCTGGGAGGCAAATTCCTTGTAGCCGTCATCATCCTCTATACGTGCCAAAAGAGCCAGACGGTACCAGTCGCAGGCCTCCTCACTGCGGTTCTGCATAAGGCAGGCAAGCGCCATACCCCCTTGGGCGACAGAAGAGCAAAAGCCTATTTCCAATGCTCTTTCAAAGGCTTTTTCCGCCTTGTCTCCCTTTTGGGCGGAAAGGTAGACCTTTCCCATTTCGTTATAAATAAAGGGATAGACCCGCTGCTGCTCGGAAATGGGGATAAGCTTTTCGTAATATTCCTCCGACTGGGAAAGATTTCCCGCCAGGGCAAAGCTTCTTGCCGCCATAAGCATGGATTCGGGTACGCAGATATCGTTATCGGCTGCCTCTGCGGCGCATCGACCTGCGTTGGTGGGATAGCCCATACGGCTGTAGCAGACCGACTGATAAAAGCCTGTAACCGCTTTCTGCCGCTCGGTAAGGTCAAATTCCTTTATACTCCCCAGCATATCCAGCGCCTCGCTGTCCTCCCCGTGGTGTATGAGCGCCACTGCCGAATAAAGCCTGCTCCACATGGTAAAGGGAAAATTCTGCTGTATTATACGGACATCATAGGGGGGAAGCTGATTTTCGGAAAAGATATCCGGAATAGCGATCACCATCTGCATTAAAACAATTACCGCAACAACCGCTCCTATAGTCCATGCAATATCGCTTTCACCCGTACACACCGCCGCAACGATAAAGCAGGCAGCCGCTGTATAAACGAGCCGCAGTATCCCGGGGGCGGTCTTGTTAAAATACTCCCGCAGGGAATTCATAACTCCCGAAAGAAACTTCAATATATCACTTCCAAAAAAATCCGGTACATAGGTGTGCGGACTTGCTGCGGCACACTAAACGTACCGCTTAATGCTGCTCGGTTCCCCGCCTGACATGGTTCACGGTGTTTTGTTGCAC
>CAZGAZ010000043.1:0-28235 GCA_964523835.1 uncultured Ruminococcus sp. | reverse complement strand
TCATTGCAGATGATACTTATAAACGCCTTTTCTGACAGCGAGCTGAAGGCGGTACTGGACGAGCTTTTCCTTGACGATACGGTGGACATTATTGAGGAAATGCCCGCAAACGTGGTCTCCCGAATCCTCAAAAATGCCGACCCTGGCAAAAGACGGCAGATAAACGAGCTGCTCAACTATCCCGAGGACAGCGCAGGTTCGATAATGACCACAGAGTTCGTATATTTTCGCCGTGACGACAGCGTTAAAGAGGCAATGGAGCGGATAAGAGCGGTGGGAATTGTGAAAGAAACGGTTTACACCTGCTATGTTACCGACAGCCGCCGTCTTATGGGTACTGTCTCGCTCCTTGACCTGGTAGTGGCGGACGAGGATGAAAAGATCGAAAATATCATGGACACCACTGTCATCAGCATTGAGGTGCAGGAGGACAGGGAGTCGGCTGCAAATCTTCTCAGCAAGCACGGCCTTGCCGCCCTGCCTGTGACAGACGCCGACGGGCGCATAGTGGGTATAATCACATTCGACGATGTAATGGACGTTATCCGTGAAGAGAATGCGGAGGACCTTGCCCGTATGAGCGCAGTCGTGCCCGACGACGAGGGGGGCTATTTCAAGCGCAGCGTGTGGAAGCACGCCCGCAGCAGGATAGTATGGCTGCTTATCCTTATGATCTCAGCGACCATAACAGGCGTCATCACCACTCATTTTGATACCCTCATATCCGCTGTGCCGCTGCTGGTGGCGTTTATGCCCATGCTTACCGACACAGGCGGTAACTGCGGCTCCCAGGCTTCGGCTATGATAATCCAGGGTATGGCAATGGAGGAGATACGCCCGAAGGATTTCTTTAAGGTAGTGTTCAAGGAATTGCGCATAGCGCTGGTGTGCAGCGTGATACTTTCCCTGGTGAATTTTGCGAGAATAATGATAATGTATAAGGATCTGAAAATTGCGATAATAGTTTCCGTTACGCTTATTGTTACGGTAATACTGGCAAAGCTGCTGGGCGGCATTCTGCCTATGCTGGCAAAGAGGATACACCTTGACCCCGCAATTATGTCCGCACCCCTTATTTCCACCATGGTGGACGCCCTTTCCACGCTGCTTTATTTTGTTATTGCGCTGAATATTCTTGACTTTGCGGTGTAATATACCTATATAGAGTTTTTATGCATTTTTCAATGTATGCGCACAGTCTTGCTGTGCACATTTATGATACAGCTTTGAATTTTCAAGGAGATGTAAGTTTATGAGAAAGACCAAAATAATCTGCACCTTAGGCCCTGCCACGGATAATGACGAGGTTCTGCGGGAGCTTATGCTTTCGGGTATGAATGTGGCACGGTTCAATTTTTCTCACGGGGATTTTTCCGACCATGAGAAAAGATTCAGGCAGTTATCCGCACTGCGTGAGGAACTGAAGCTGCCTGTGGCGGCGCTGCTGGATACGAAAGGTCCCGAGATACGGTTGGGGAAATTCGAAGAAAGCCCCGTGACCCTCCTGGACGGCGACGAATTCACTCTTACCACGGAGGAGCGTATCTGTGACCGTGAAATAGCCTCCATTTCCTTTAAGGGGCTTCCCGGGGACGTTAAGGCGGGTACGGCGATACTCATAAACGACGGCGCTGTTGAGCTGAAGGTCACCTCCGTTTCGGGCAATGAGATAAAGACCCGTGTTGTCCACGGGGGCGAGATAGGCACTAACAAGGGGATAAACGTTCCGGGAGTGGAGCTTTCCATGCCCTATCTTTCCGAGCGGGATATGAACGATCTGGAGTTCGGGGCTAAGATAGGCTTTGACTTTATTGCGGCGTCCTTTGTGCGCAGTGCAGCGGATGTGGCGTATCTGAAAAAATTCATTAAAAGCCTTGGCTGGAGCACACCGAGGATAATTGCGAAAATAGAGAATATGGACGGCGTGAGGAACATTGACGAGATACTGGAAATTGCCGACGGCATAATGGTCGCAAGAGGCGATATGGGCGTGGAGATACCCTTTGAGCAGATACCCGCCATTCAGAAAAGCCTTATCAGCAAGGGCTACAATGCAGGCAAGCAGGTGATTACCGCTACGCAAATGCTCGAAAGCATGATAACCAATGTAAGACCTACAAGAGCGGAGATAACCGACGTTGCCAACGCCATTTACGACGGTACCTCCGCCATAATGCTCAGCGGCGAGACCGCAGCGGGCAAGCACCCTGTTGAGGCGGTGCGCACCATGGCGCTCATAGCCGAGACCACAGAGAATGACATCAACTATGTGAGCCGCCTGCGCAGCCGTGAGCAGGAAAAGGGCAACGGCATTACCAACGCCATTTCCCACGCCGCCTGCACTACTGCCCATGACTTAGGGGCAAAGGCCATAGTCACCGTTACCAAGACAGGCGATACAGCGAAAATGCTCTCGAAATTCCGCCCCGCCTGCCCCATTATCGGCTGCACTCCCAGTCCCATTGTCTGCCGTCAGATGAACCTCTCCTGGGGGGTTATTCCCTTGATGATGGACGAGAAAAGCAATACCGATGAGCTGCTGGACGGTGCAATTGAAGCCGCAACCCAGGCGGGACTGCTGCAAAAGGGCGATGTTACGGTAATTACAGCGGGTATCCCTCTCGGAGTGGCCGGAAATACGAATATGCTGAAGGTCACTGTGGCGGGAGATAACGGAAAGTAAATTTTTTGTGAAGGAACGCTTAACGAATTTATCGGACGTTTTTTATGCTCCGTCATAATTTCGGAAATATCAACATAATTTTTGAAAGGTCTGAAAAAAATGAAGAACAGAAAACTTGCTGCAGCGGCGGCAATACTCACAATGACAATATTCTCGGGAATGCTCTTTACGGCTTGCGGAGACAGCGGCACACAGGGGGACACAGCCCCTGCCGCAGCGACCGATTCGGTTTCAAGTGAGGCAACCGCACCCCTTGAAGATGCGGAGATACTTAACTTTATCCCGCCTGTAAAGGGCGAGAAAATCGCCGTTATCAGCGTTCGGGATTACGGCGATATCAAAATAAAGCTGTTCCCCGAGGCGGCGCAGGCAGGCGTGGACAATTTCGTGGGACTGGCGGAAATGAACTATTACGACGAGCTGATATTCCACCGCATAATCCCCGATTTTATGATACAGGGCGGCGACCCCAGGGGCGACGGCAAGGGCGGCAGCAGCCTGTGGGGAGGTAAGTTTGACGGCGGAATCCCCGAGGGACTGTACCATTTCAGCGGGGCTGTTGCCTATGCAAATTCCGGTGGACCCACTACCAACGGCAGCCAGTTTTATATTGTGAACAGCCCCGAGAAATTTATATATTCGGGCAGTTATTACGATGATGACGGAAATATCAAGTATGTTGAAGACTTTTTCGAGAAGATAGGCTATAATTGCCCGGAAAATGTCCGGGAGATGTACCGTGAAAAGGGCGGCACTCCCCATCTTGACGGCGGTTATACCGTATTCGGTCAGGTTTTTGAGGGACTTGACATTGTCCGCAGCATTTCCGCTGTGGAGACCGACGGCAGTGACAAGCCCTTGACACAGGTGGTTATGGATTCTGTCAGAATAGTGGAGTATGAGGGATAATTATTGATTGCCCTGCGCTATTCCCTGCCTTTAAAATAATGCTTCCGAAGGGGGTAAAAAGCTTATGAGAGTGTGTCCCGAATGCCACAGATTAAGCCGTGACGACGACTTTTGCTCCCACTGCGGAGCAGCGGTCTATTCCGATAACACCTACACGGGCAGCAATATAAGCTGCGATGATTACCGTGAATTTGACGGCGGCAGGCATACCCATGAAAAGGAAAGCTACAGCAGACCCTATGCAAACCGCCCGGAACACCCGTCATACCCCGGCGGTACATACCGAAGCACGCCCGAAAGCGAACGTCCCCCGGTGGAGGGCGGCAGGAAAAAGGGCACGGGCTGCATTGTCTTTATAATCATTGTTTTTATGTTTTTCTCCGTTATCGACAGCCTTGGCATTGAGTTCTGGAAGTGGCTGGGGGATGTGCTGGAGAAGATTTTTCACGAATTAAATTGATTTGCATAGCGTTGTATGATCGGCAGCCGAATGCAGGTCACGATCGCTGCGCCTTGCATAGCATTATGCAAGGCGTTTGAATGTACTGTATATTGAACAGATCAATATGAGCTGTAAGGAGGATCATTTGAAAGACTTAAAAAAGAGCGAATTTAAACGTCTGCTTGCGGACGGGTACGGAAACGCACTGCGTTTTCTGAATAGCTGCGGCGACCCTATGAAATACGAAAAAATAATTGCACAGTGCTGCACGACTAACACCTGTTTTGATATGCAGTGCGAGGGGGACAGGGGAGCGTATCTCTGCGAGGCGGTAATGCTGACGGGGCAGTCGGAATATTTTTGCGATATTGTTATGAAAAAGCTTGCACGGAGTATTGACGGCAGCTGGAATACCTTACAGATGTCGAATTTTCTTGTATGTCTTTACCGTGAATGCAATGACAGCGGTCTCATGGAAAAAATATCGGACTTTTTTAATGAAATATACATAAGAGAGATCGGCCTCCGCAGTGGGAAAAGGTTTGTTTATAAGGGTTCGGAGGACGGCTTTGAAGATTTGTGCACATCCCTTTTTAATCTGAATGAGGCTTATTTTGAGCGGATAGTAAATGATGTGGGAGGGATAATGCTCAGATACCCCCGGTCGAAAAGGTTCAGCATGGATTGGTTCATTTCACGCTGCACAGACGGCGGAAAAAAGAGGGGGAGGCTGAAAAAGGCAGACCCAGAATGCGCAAGGGTGTTCACGGAAAAATTTGATATTGACTGGGAGGCTGTCCGCAGAGAAGCTTCTGATATTGACGAGCTTCTGGCGGGGGAGAACGGCAGTGTGCTCAAAAAATCGCAGATCGTGCAGTCGGTGCTTTTCAGGCGGGCTGTCCGTCAGGCGGATGATGATGAACTGCTGCGGCTGGCAGAGAATGCAGCGGCGGAGCGGGATGAATCAAAAAAACGCTTCATGCTTGCTGCCTTTGAAAAAAAGCCGTTTCCGTTAGGGCTTGGGGCTGTTATGGAAATGTACCGTGAGGGCGGCGAGGATATCCGTGAGCAATGCCTTGAGATCATGGGGCAGTTCCCCGGCAAAGAGGCTTCCGTCTTTGCGCTTGAGGAGGCAAGGTGCATGGAGAATCCTGCCGATATTCGTGCGGCAGCACTTGACGCATACGTTATGACGGCGGAGATTGTTGACGTTGATATTCTTGTTCCGCTGGTCAGTGAACTGGATTCATATGAAGAAAAACAGAACAAAAACGTGCTGCTTCACAATCTGGGATTTTCATTTCAGGAACGGCGTGACAAGCACAGCAGACGTTACGAAAGGCTGCGGAGATACTTTTACAATAATCTGCGCTGCACCTGCTGCCGCATGGATACGGTGCAGATGATGGTGCGTTCCCGTGACGACTGCGGGGATATTTTGCAGGAGTGCTGCTATGATTGCAATTTGGATTTGCGCAAATATGCAAGAGGCGTTTTGACAAAAAGAAAAATTAACCGAAAGGATGATATATGAAAAATTTAAAAAAGAGAGAATTTAAGCGTTTGCTTTCGGGCGGGTACGGTAATGCGCTGCGGTTTCTGAATTGCTGCGGCGAGCCTATGCAGTATGCAAAAATAATTACGGAGTGCTGCACGACCGACACCTGTTTCGACATGCAGTGCGAGGGGCACAGGGGAGTGTACCTTTGCGACGCCGTTATGCTCACAGGGCAGCCGGAATATTTTGCGGAGATCGTTATGGAGCGGCTTAGCAGGCGGCATTGCGATCATTGGGCAAGCTTTCAGATGCTGGAGCTGCTGCTGTGCATTTATTATGAGGAAACGGATATTTCCCCGAAGATACGTGCTTTCTTAGATGAAATGTACATGAAGGAATTTGCAAGGCGCACAGGCAAAAGCTTTTCGAGAGTCCCGAGAACAGATATTTTTGAAGATCTTTGCAATGTGCTTTTTGATATAGACAACAGTTACTTTGAGCGTATCGTGAATGACGTGGGCGGGTATTTGCTCGATCATCTGAAGTCCGACAGGTTCAGCCTTGACTGGTTCTTTTCACACTGCACCGACGGCGGAAAGAAGCGCAGCCGCCTGAAAAAAGCGGATAAGGCCTGCGCAGAGATTTTTGTGAAGAGCTTCGATCTTGACTATAAGGAAAAGCATGAGCCGCCCCGTCCGCCGAGGCTCGCCATTACAGAACTTATTTCCGAATTTGTGGGCGAATTATCCGAAAAAGACAACATGCGAAGAATGATAAATTTTCGTAGAGCCGCCCATAAAGCCAATAATGAAGAACTTTTGCAGTTTGCAAAACTGACCGTTTCCGAAAAGGACGAAAACGAAAAATACCGTATGCTTTGCGCCTTTGAGAAAAAGCCTTTTCCTTTGGGCTTTGAAGCAGTTCGGGATATGTACGGGAACGGCAGCGAAAAAGTAAAAATAAAATGCGCTGAAATAATGGGCTGCTTTAAGGAAAAAGCGGCAGAGGATTTTCTGCGGAGCATTGCGGAAAATGAGGCTTTGAACGGCGCACTGCGATACACGGGATTTCTTGCATATGTGCAGTGCGCAAAAAAGCTTGACGTTCCCTTTGTGACGGGATACCGTCCGGAGCTTCCCGATAAAAAGGGCATGGAATTCGGCAGAGCGGATTTTTTTCATCTTTTGTGGCATAATACCGAGGGTCGGCAGGATTGTGCTTCACGCAAATATGAACAGCTGCGGCGGTATATCTACCGTAATCTGAACTGTACATTCTGCCGTGAATATCTGGTGCAGCTGATGGTGCGTTCCCGTGACGACTGCAATGATATTCTCAGGGAGTGCCGATTTGACTGCAATCTCGATCTTCGCCTTTATGCGGAGAGGGTCTTGAAAAGGCGTAAGGCAAAGCAAGGTCAGCCGGCAAACGGTGAACGTGTGAAATAAATTTCAATAAAATATAACCGACAGATTTGACAAAAAGTTGACAATCAACCCGTTGTTTCGACGAAATTACCAAAATGATCCCCGAAGCAAGAAAAAAGTTTAACAAAATTTTCCCTGATTTTCGTGGCTTTTTCATAATTTGAACACATTTCTGGGTTATAATAAGATTGTGATAAGAAAGACGGAACCTTATCATATGTAATTTTTCATTCCCAACTTTTTTTCATCTCTCTCCTTTTATCTATGGAGTTCCTGCCGCTATCCCCCTTGCGGCAGGAAAAACTCCGGAGGGTGGTATCGGGGGTGTGTGAGTGTAAGGGCATAGAAAAGTTACAATGCTGACAATGTTGACAGTGCAGAAATGGTTTAAGTTTTTGATTTTTCTCCGAACGGGGAATTTCATTATAATGCTGCCCCGCAGACTGACGGAAGTGATCGGATCTCGGGCAACGCTAATTTGTCTCGGGATTTGCAGAGGGTCATTCCTACGGATTGCTTGGTTTTCCTAAATTTTCCAAGCCGCGGGCAGCGTCCAAATATTCCTCCACCCTCCTTGTGGAGTAATCTTTAATACATTTTTTTCATCTTATTTTATTTGTGATTCGGCGTTCCATGCAGCGGAACGCCATTTTTTTGTGCGCATTTCTGCATATTGATATGCCGGCTTGTGTGCAGGACTGATTTCTCGCCTTATCGGGTCACGCCGCAAGACCCGATAACAGCTTGTAAAAGGTTGAAGCGCTGCCATGGTCTGCCCCGTTGGAACATCTTCGGTCAGCGCTGCGGAATTTTCCGGATTACGGGCAGTGAACGTTTAATGCCACGGTCGGACACAGCAAGCCTGCGGCACACCGCTAACGCCGCTTACATTAATTAACAATATATTCATTATCGCTCAACCGCAAATTCACGTTTTTATGTTACAATAGAACTTGATAGTAGAAAAATGTTGAAAAAGACGGAAACCGCATTGGGGCGGCGATACGGACGGGACTCAAATGTTAGGGAATCGTGACGGGCACAGCAGTCATGCAGTGCAATGCAGATACGGGCGCTGCTGTAAAGGCAGGCGTATTTCCTTGGCAGGGCAGGCGTTTGGCGTTCGGTGAAAGGATGAACATTCTGATATGTCGATCTTTAATGTAATTCAGTTGGCAGGCGGGCTTGCCATGTTCCTTTTCGGAATGGGCTTTATGAGCGAAAAGCTGGAAAAGATGGCAGGCGGCAGGCTGGAGCAGATATTTGAAAAGCTCACCTCGAACCGCTTTAAGGGTCTGCTGCTGGGCGTTCTGGTTACAACGGTGATACAGTCCTCCTCGGCTACTACGGTAATGCTGGTGGGCTTTGTAAACTCGGGACTTATGCGGCTTTCCCAGGCTGTTTCGGTAATTATGGGCGCAAATATCGGTACCACAGTCACCTCATGGATAATGAGCCTTGCGGGACTGGAGGGGGACAGCTTTATCATTCAGCTGTGCAAGCCCGAGACCTTTGCCCCTGTGCTTGCTATGATAGGCGTTGTTATGCGTATGGTGGGCGATAACGGCAGGAAAAAGGACATCGGCGGAATACTGGTGGGCTTTGCGGTGCTGATGATGGGTATGGACACTATGAAGGTTTCCGTTGAGCCGCTGAGCAATTCCCCCGGGTTTTCAAAGGTGCTTACGGCGTTTTCAAATCCCGTTTTGGGGGTCATTACGGGTGCGCTGCTTACGGCGATAGTCCAGTCCTCGTCGGCGTCTGTGGGTATGCTTCAGGCGGTGGCGGCTTCCACGGGGAAATTTACCGTGTCCATGGCGCTGCCCATAATCCTGGGGCAGAATATAGGCACCTGCGTTACGGCGATACTTTCTGCGGCGGGGGCAAGCAAAAATGCAAAGCGTGTGTCGGTGGTTCACCTTTACTTTAACGTTATAGGAACGGTTTTGTTTTTGGTGGGTTATTATTTGCTTAACGCATTTATACATTTCTCTTTCGCAGATTATACGGTTTCGGCGGTAACGGTGGCTGTGGTGCATACGGTGTTCAACCTTACTACCACGCTGGTCTTGCTGCCATTTACGGGGCTTCTTGAAAAGCTTGCATATATGACCATAAGGGACGAAGAGGGGGAGGAAGCGGCTGCACCTGTGGTGCTGGACGACCGTTTTCTCAGCACTCCGGGTGTGGCTATCGAGCAGTGCAGAAACGTTACAAACCGCATGGCGTCGCTGGCAAAGACGACTATTTCACTTTCACTGGAGCTTTTCAAGCACTACAGCGACGACAATGCCCAGATGATAATACTTAACGAGGATCACATTGACAAATACGAGGATATAATCGGCACATATCTTGTGAAGCTTTCCGGGCGAAGCCTTACCATGAGCGACAGTCAGAGCGTTTCCTGTCTGCTGCACGCCATAGGGGACTTTGAGCGTATTTCCGACCATGCGCTGAATATTCTCGACACTGCCAAGGAAATATATGAAAAGAAAATAGAGTTTTCCGATATGGCAAACAGGGAGCTGAATGTGCTTTTCAGGGCTGTGGAGGATATTATGAACATCACCGTCAAGGCCTTTGAAACGGGAGATGTTATACTTGCACGCCGTGTTGAGCCTTTGGAGGAAGTCGTTGACACCCTGCGCAGCGATATGAAAACTCATCACATTGAGCGTCTGCGTGAAAAGACCTGCACCATTGAGCAGGGGTTCATATTCACTGACCTTCTTACCGACCTGGAGCGGGTCTCCGACCACTGCTCCAATATTGCGGTGAACCTTATTCAGCTAAGCGACAACAGCTTTGAAAATCACCAGTATCTAAACACCGTTAAAAGCGGCGATAATAAAGAATTCAAGGATTTGTACAAGGAATATTCGATAAAATATACACTTCCTAATTAAATGTATGAATATTGACAAGTTTACTCGGAATAATTTAGCGGAGGTGCTGATATGATAGATAAATCAAAGGAATATTGGACGGGTGACAGCGCTGAGGATATAAACGAATGGCTCAAAGAATATACAGAGGAGAAGGAAATAGAAGTAAAGCCCGTTATTTGCCGTTCCTGCAATAATGACAGCTTTGAAATAAGAGCAGATCAGGACGAGGACGCCATTGAAGTAAAGTGTACAAAATGCGGAACAAAAAAGATACTGTTGGACTGCGAGGAAGTCTGGGAGGATGCCCGACCGCAGCTGAAAAAATGCCCTATATGCAAGAAAAGCAAATCATACAATGTAAGGGTAGGCTTTGTCCGCCGGGAAAGCGGCAGCGTAAAATGGGTCTATATCGGGAATCGCTGTACCGAATGCGGAACACTTGGCTCTTATCTTGACTGGAAAATAAGCTATGAGCCTACAGATGATATGGAAATGAATATATAATGCGGAAAGGAGAAATATATACAATGTCAAAAACACTTATAATCGGCTGCGGTGGAGTAGCCGGGGTCGTTATCCACAAATGCTGCCGGAATTCGGAGGTGTTCGGGGATATTATGATAGCCTCACGCACCAAGTCCAAGTGCGACGCTATAGCCGAAAAGCTGCGGGGGACAACCTCTACGAAAATTTCCACTGCAAAGGTGGATGCGGACAAGGTAGACGAGCTTGTTTCACTGATGAAAGAATATCAGCCCGATATCTGCATTAATGTTGCCCTGCCCTATCAGGACCTTACCATTATGGACGCCTGCCTTGAATGCGGTGTGGACTATGTGGACACTGCCAACTACGAGCCTGAGGACACGGCGAAATTCGAGTATTCCCACCAGTGGGCATATCGGGAGCGGTTCGAGAAAGCGGGGATAACCGCACTGCTGGGCAGCGGCTTTGACCCGGGCGTTACTGGGGTTTTCTGCGCTTATGCACAAAAGCATTATTTTGACGAGATACATTATATCGACATTCTCGACTGCAACGGCGGCGACCACGGCTATCCCTTTGCCACAAACTTCAACCCCGAGATAAACATTCGTGAGGTCAGCGCCAAGGGCAGCTACATCGAAAACGGCAAGTGGGTGGAGACCGAGCCTATGGAGATAAAGCGTGAATATGATTTTGCGCAGGTGGGCAAAAAGGATATGTATCTGCTGCACCATGAGGAGCTGGAGTCCCTGGCGCTGAACATCAGGGGGATAAAGCGGATACGCTTCTTTATGACCTTCGGGCAGTCCTATCTTACACATCTCAAATGCCTTGAAAATGTGGGAATGACCTCCATTGAGCCGATAAATTACAATGGCATGGAGATAGTGCCCTTGCAGTTCCTGAAAGCAGTTCTGCCCGACCCTGCTTCACTGGGTCCGAGGACAAAGGGCAAGACCAATATCGGCTGCATAATGCAGGGGGTAAAGGACGGCAAGCCCGTTAAATACTATGTTTACAATGTTTGCGATCATCAGGAGTGCTACAAGGAGGTAGGGTCCCAGGCTATTTCCTATACCACGGGCGTTCCTGCCATGATAGGGGCTATGATGATACTGACGGGCAAGTGGAAAAAGGCAGGAGTTTACAATATTGAGGAATTCGATCCCGATCCCTTTATGGATGCGCTGAACAAGTGGGGCTTGCCATGGATCGAGGATTTTGACCCGAAGCTTGTGGACTGAGCGCTGCAGTCAAGCGGTATATTAAAATAACGGAATATGGGTTTTGCTGCCCGATGGATAAGACGGTAAAAATCAAGGAGCTGCTGCGGCGGTTTGCAGCAGCCCTTGCAGGCAATATGTATGAGGGTGATATGTATGAATATTGAGAAAAAGATAAGCTGCATTTATGTCTATGACTGGTTTTTAAAGCAGCGTGAATATTATGTGAAATATGAAAGCGGAACAAAGGTTCAAAAAAAACAGGAAAAGACAGAGGGGGATTCGCTTCAGCTTTCCTATAAGGCGCAGCGGCAACTGAAAAATAAATACATTGAAGATACCATAAACAGCGGTGAACCGCTTAAAGGCATTACGTATGATGAATACTGTGATTATATTTATGACAAATACGGATATTTTAGAGATGAAAACACAGAGCAAGGATACAGGTATGCTTTAAAGGGCGACAATGCTTCCCTGAGAGAGAAGGAGTGGAGGACAAATCCCCGTTATGTTATTCCTTCGAGACTGCATAGCTCGCCCGAAGTGGTTCAGGACAGAAATGCCGCACTGGAAAAATACAGAAATGGAGAAGAACTCAGTGCTTGGGAAAGAAATGTTATGTGCACTGCCAGGACAACGGAATCCGGCTCACGTATGATGGAGGAGGCATGTGCCGAACGGTCCAGGAAAAGAATGCAGGGTGTACTGTCCTCCGCACTTGAACGGGCGGGAGTTACGCTTTCCGAAAACGAATTCTTCGACCTTGAGGTATGGGGCTATGATATTACTGTAAGCGGAAATGTGAGTGACGAAAAATTAAAACAAATAAATGATGCGCTTTCCGAAAAAGCTGTTGCATTCCAAAGTCTATATCATATGTATCATAGAGATGAAGCGGAAAAGGGCGGCTTTCCGCTTGTTTTTCTCCAGGATGCAGAACAATACTTAAAAGAAGCGGGCGGCGGCTCTGTTTTTAGCATAGGAAAGGACGAGGACGGGAATTTTACAGGCTTGCCCGGCGATCTCGGCGAATTCATCAAGGAAAATGCCATAGGCAAATTCGGGTTTGTCGTAGACGAAAAATATAAGGACAGGAAAGATGATATTGAAAAAGCCTTGTATATGAGAGAAGCATTTAACTCAGTCATTGAAACAGTGAAAAAAGGTAATTACAAAAAGCTGAAAAATATGACCTGCAAGCTTACATATAAGAACGGTTACTTAAGCTGTTAAAAAATGTCAAATTCATTTTCTTTCGGTTTTTGTATTTCTCCGTCTGCTGTCGGATAGTTTTTGAAAAAATAGTCCGTGCTTGGTGCAATACCACAGCAAAACTCCGTCGGGGCGCATTGGTAAGCGAATAGACATACCCCATTCCGGGTACAACTTTTTGAGCGTAAGCGTATCATCTGTAAGCAGGGCTGCAAAGGAAATATAATGTTCCCTTGACATTTCATGGTCGCTTGTGATATACCATTCGCCGTCGCTGTCCTCAAATTTCAGACAGTCCTCATTTTCGGGGATTTGCGCTGTCAAGGCGGTCAGCTTATTTCCGCAGCAGCTTACATCTGCCTTATCGGCGGAAAAAAGCAGGTTGCCGCAGTCGGGACAAACATAGAAATTCATTTTCTTCATATTCTGTGCACTCATATCCTTTTCCTCCAAATCTCCCCTCAGCAGGGACTCTGTGTTTACCTTCAATGCCTCCGAAATTTGAGTAAGCAGTGATATATCGGGTGCGCCGCAGCCCCGTTCCCATTTGGAAACCGCTTTGTCGCTTACTCCGATTATTTCCGCAAGCTCAGCCTGGGTCATGCCCTGCTTTTGCCGCAGGCTTCTGATAATGCTTCCTGTTTTTATCTGATCCATGTTATCTCCTCCTCTGTTTATTATATCACAGATTTGGGGAATTTGCAATAAACGAAGTGTAGAGTTTGCAAATAAATCTTCTTAATAAGACTTATCCGTAAAAGAGGACAGCCGTCTGTCGGTTGTCCTCTTTATGCCGATTGCATATAAAGATAAAAAGCTGTCCGCTTAAAAAACGGACAGCAAAAACTTATCGTATTGAAAAATTTCCCTTAGTCGGAAACATAGGGGAGCAGCGCAATATAACGTGCTCTCTTGATAGCAACGGTCAGCTCTCTCTGATGATAAGCGCAGGTGCCTGTCACACGGCGGGGCAGGATCTTAGCCCTGTCGGTCATGCACTTTTTGAGACGGGCAATGTCCTTATAATCTATCTTCTCCACTCTGTCGGCGCAGAATGCGCAAACCTTTTTGCGGGTTCTCTTGGCGCCTCTGGGAGCTCTTTCTCTTTCCTTTTCCATAGCCATGGCAATAAACCTCCTTTATAAAATATGGTTAATACAGCTTCTTGCCTCTTGCTTCTGAAAACTCTTGCTTCTAGAAGGGAAGCTCGCTGTCGCTGATGACTTCCGTAAAGTCGCTCAGATCGCTTACGGAAACCGGATCCTGACGGTTGTAATCCTGTCTGGGAGGCTCTCTGTAATTGTTATTGCTGTTGTTGTAGCCGTTGTTATTATAGCCGCCGTTATTATTGTAGCCGCCCTGCTGACGGTTGTCATACCCGCCGCCTGAGGAGCCTTTGGTCTCGCCGAAGCTGATTCTTTCGGCTATAACATCGGTTGTATAATGACGGACATCGGGATGATTCCTGTCATCATATGAGCCTGTTTTAAGATTGCCCTCTATAAGAATCAGCCGTCCCTTGTTAAAATAACGTGAAACAAATTCTGCATTCTTGTCAAAGGCAGAAACACTTATAAAATCGGTTTGTCTTTCATTTGTGTTCGGGTTTACACCTCTGTCAACAGCCACATTAAAACGGCAGCTGGACGAGCCCGAAGGCATTTGCCGTAGTTCGGGGTCGGATGTAAGTCTTCCCATAAGAATTACCTTATTGATCGAACAGGCATTTAACATAACAATACAGCCTCCTTAAAAGCGGATCACTTTTCGCTCTCGGAACTTACCTTAACGGTTATCAGGGAACGCATAACGCCCTCTGTGATCTTGAGCACACGGTCGAACTCTGCGGGGAAATCGGGCTTTGCGTTAAATGTGTAAAGTACATAATAACCCTCGCCCTGGTCGTCGATCTCGTAAGCAAGCTTTCTCTTGCCCCACTCGTCAACGCTCTCGAGAGTACCCTCGGACTCGATCATGCCCTTGAACTTGTCGGTAAGAGCCTTTACACGCTCTTCACCCTCGCTCAGGCTGTAAATAACCATAGCCTCGTAGGTTTCATTAAGTTTTGCCATATTGACACCTCCTCTTGGTTTAAAGTCCGCCGCTCGCTGCGGACAAGGATAAATGTTTGCCGCCTGTAATGCCCTTACATTGGCATTCGCAGCAAATCACGTTATTTATTTTACCATATTCACGGGCGGTTTGTCAAGGGCATAAGACAAATTTTACGGCAAATATTTGTTAATTTTTTGTAAATTATTAAAAATTACGGTTATTTTTCGGTTCAATTGACAAAATTTTTTCCGAAAACGGGTAAACAATTGAATAAAATCCGAGAAATTACCAAAACAAAATATGTTCTGAAATGTTGACAAGAGGAATATATTAACGTATAATTGAAATAGGGCGGCGGCATTTTCGGACAGGTTTACCGAAAATCCGCCTGAGCAAAAGGAGCGGAAGCTTGAATGTAAGCGGTGATCACATAAGTTTCAACGTATCTTTAAAGTGCGAAAGTCTGATTAGCGGAGTGGAAAGTTTGAAACATAGCGGGAGCAGCCCCTAAGTTTCAGAGTACCTTTGGTGCGAACGAAAGATTAGCGGAGTGGAAAAATTTGAAACATAGCGGGAGCAGCCCCTAAGTTTCAGAGTACCTTTGGTGTGAACGAAAGATTAGCGGAGTGGAAGTTTGAAACATAGCGGGAGCAGCCCCTAAGTTTCAGCGTACCTTTGGTGCGAAAGAAAGATTAGCGGGAGGTAAAAGGATGAAAAGGAAAAAATTCATAAAAAGTTTAATTTCGGGCTGTATGGCGGCTTTGGCTATGACTGCGGCGGGCTGTGCGCAGGTTTCCGACGAGATACCCGAAGGAGTATCCGAGGTATTTTCCGACATTTCCAATGTTACGGATATGACGGGAAACGACAGCGGCGGGGCTGTTATAAATCCCGATATACCGGATATTTTCGGGGAGGAAGCCGAGGCGGCAGGCGGTGAGATAGAAAATGCGGATACTGCCGAAGGAGCGGCGCTGTCCGAGCCGGTTGGCATTTCACGTATTACCGAAACCGTTGTTCCCGATGGGAACGTTGTTTCCGAGGGAAACGGGGGCGAAATTACGGAGGACACTGTTGTCGGACCGTCAGCCGTAACGTCTGTACAGACAAGCGGGGATACAAGTGCGCAGACATCTTCCGAAACGGCTTCGACGACCACCTGGGCGAATGTTACCGTGGTTACCGTCCCCAAAATTCAGACAACTGCCGAACCCCCCGCAGTCACGGATAATGGGGAACAATATACCGAGGGGGGGTATTATCCTGCCAGCGGATATTATCCGCTTAATTTTAACGAACAGAAAGCTATGTGGTTTTCCTATCTGGAATATGACAGGCTTATGAGAGGGAAAACCCGTGAAGAATTCACATCCGGGCTGGGGACTTGCTTTGACAATGCGGCGGCGCTGGGGATAAATACGATATATTTTCAGGTGCGGGCATATGGGGACGCTTACTACAGATCAGCACTTTTTCCCACGGCGGACAGGCTGACGGGGGATTACGACCCGCTGGAGATAGCGGTAAAGGAAGCCCATGACAGAGGGCTTTCCATACACGCATGGGTGAATCCCATGCGGCTTATGACCGACTCGCAGATGGAGGGGGTATCCGAGGAATATCTCATAGGGCAATGGTATGCCTCGGAATCTGCCAGGGGCACGATAATTGTGAACCATTCGGGCAGGTGGTATCTGAGTCCTGCTTACAGGGAGGCTGTGTCGCTTATTTGCAGCGGTATCAGCGAAATTGTAACGGGATACAATGTGGACGGGGTGCAGATCGACGATTATTTTTATCCCACGACCGACGAAGCCTTTGACAGGACGGCTTACGAAAGCTCGGGCAGCACGCTTATGCTGGCGGACTGGCGGCGTGAGATCGTTACGGATATGGTGAAGAGCATTTACAAGGCAGTGCATTCCGCAAATCCAAAGGCGGTTTTCGGGATATCGCCCTCGGGAAATGTGGCAAACGACCGTGACCAGATGTATGCGGACGTGGAAAAATGGCTTAGTGAGGCGGGGTGCTGCGATTATATCTGTCCTCAGATATATTACGGCTTTGAGAATGATTCACTGCCCTTTGCGGCTGCCTGTGACGAGTGGGCTGGGCTTATAAAGCGTGACGATATCAAGCTTGTGATAGGGCTTGCCGCCTATAAATCGGGGCTGGAGGATAAATATGCGGGCAGCGGCAGGTACGAGTGGCAGGAGCATACGGACATTCTTGCACGTCAGCAGCAGACTGCGAACGCATATTCTGCGGGGGTTGCATTTTTCAGATATGATTCGCTTTTCCTGCCCGACCCTGCGGTGGCGGTGAGTGTGACGGCTGAGTTGGAGATGTTGAGAGCCATGCAGTGAGCAGGGGGGCAGCGCCCTTCTGACAGCCGCCGTATAGAACGCACTTCAAGAGCACGCACTTCACTTGGGTTTCCAAAGGGCTTTGCCCTTTGGTGGGTCAGAGGGCAATATGTTTTTGCAAAACATATTGCCCCCCGTCCCCCGCTGGGGCGCTGCCCCAGACCCCGCCAAAGGGGGTAACCCCCTTTGGAAACCCAAGTGGAGGTGACACTTGTCGTCACCGGTGCGCTTGTTTGCTTTTATTGCACGTTATGCCGCTGCAAGAAAATGGCTGTATTTCGACAGTGCTGATATAAATGTCATTCCGATGTCGCAATTTTTACAAAATCATCGGTATATATCACGGCTGTGCAAAAAGCAATATTACAGGGCATTCGGGCATTTTGCAGTTTCACGCATATTTATAATTCTGCATAATTCGATTTGCCAAAATGCAAAAATTATTTTGCCTTTTACGTTTGATTGTCGAGGCATTACTTATTCTGCGGTTGACCGTATTTTATAAAAATAAAAATGGTCAATGCTGCCGAATATTTTCAAAAATTCTTGATAATGCGTGATACAGATGGTTTTATGAAAAATAATTTAGAAAAGTTATCGGTAAAATGCGGCTGAAAGCTATTGATTTATGTTGGATTTGGTGGTAATATGAAATACAGCGGAAGCTTATTGCAGGAAAAATATTTTTGAATAATTTTTAATTGGGAATTGCAAAAAATTGCTGCAAAAATATCCCGATAAATGAATTTTCAGAATATTTTCTCTGCGCAAAAAGATATTTGAAAGGACGACTGAAAAATGAACGAGAAAATCAAGGTTATTATCGGTGACGAGAGCAAGGAATTCGGTTGTATGCTTGCAAATGCGCTGCGGGGCAGAGGATTTTTTGCGGTGACAAGAGGCGGCGACGGCAAGGATATGGTGGAGATAGTCCGCTCGGAGGAACCGGATGTGGTGATCATTGACGGGATTATCCCCGGAATTGATGCGGCGGAGCTGATAAGACGGTGCAGCGGATTCGTACATAAGACCTTCTTTATTGTGATGTCGGCATACAGAAATAATTTCCTGGAGAGGCAGATCATGTCCTTTGACAATGCTTACTTTTGCCTGAAGCCTGTGGACGCTGACACGCTGGCAAGAATAGTGCACAGCGCTATGGAGATGGACTCCGTGCCCGAAAATCCCAGCCGCAGAGAGGATATGGAGATGATCGTCACTGACATTATTCATCAGATCGGTATTCCTGCGCATATTAAGGGGTATCATTATTTGCGTGAAGCTATTCTCATCAGCTTTGACGACAGCGAAATGCTGGAGAGTGTGACAAAGCTTCTTTATCCCACGGTGGCAAAGCGCTTCAACACCACTGCCTCACGTGTGGAAAGAGCCATTCGCCACGCCATTGAGACCGCCTGGGACAGAGGCGATCTGGACACCATTCAGAACCTTTTCGGCTACACTGTCAGCGTGGGCAAGGGCAAGCCTACCAACAGCGAATTTATTGCGCTGATAACCGATAATTTGCGCCTTAAATATAAGAAGCAGCAGGAGAGCCGTGACAAAAATACTGTGCTGGAGGCGGGAATGTAAGGGTCAAAGGCTTTTTTATAAGGGCTTTGGGTGTGATGCTGCGATGATGTTGAGGCGGCGGTTTACTGCTTTGAGGGTGGATCGCCGTTTGAAAGGCAGGCTGCTTCGGCAGCGGTCCAGATTTGGTGGAATAGCCCCGGAGGCGCAATGTACAGGCGTTTCCGGGGATTTTTTGATGTTTGATGAATGTGTTCGGGCTGCACGGAAAGTGGACTGCGGCAGGAAATTGCATAGTGAAATTATGTACAAATGGGAGTGCGTTTCGTTGTGCAATATGTAGAAAATAATTGCCTGCAAAAGAAAATTGCAAAATGCTATTGACAAATGCTTAGGGTTGTGCTATAATTGAATAGACGGGAACCGCTGAAAAAAATCTCCGTCTGAGGAGGGGTAAGTATTGTCAAACGGTCGGTCAACAAGCGGCATATTTTTAAGGAAATGCTTTGAGCGGCGTCTCCCGGGGAATGTTGGCAGAGTGATTGAAATGCCTATGTATTGGGGATTACGGATGTTACGGCGGAACGGTGTGGACGGTGTGACGGTGTGGACGGTGTGAACCGAAAATATGTATGGGAAGGGGCGATAGATACGGATAACAGGATGCTTACGGAGATCTTCCTTATATGGGCGGGGGCGGCAAATGCTGTGGCAGTTATTATGACCCTGCTTGACAAAAGCTTTTCGAGGAAAAAGGGCGCAAGGCGGATACCCGAATGGAAGCTGTTTGCTGCGGCGCTGCTGGGCGGGGCTTTCGGAATGTATGTGACTATGCGGAAAATACGGCACAAGACGCTGCACAAACGGTTTATGATCGGGCTGCCGGTTATTATTGCGGTGCAGATTCTGGCGGTGGGGTTCGGGGGTTATTGCATGCAGGCAGCCGGTTCGGGATTGGGTGATTGCGTGCGGGCAGACGGTCGGAGTCGGGTTTTTATGATGATATTGGCTGTACAATGGGTGTTGAAACTTGACAGGACAATGTTATAAGAGTTTATGTAAACTAATTGTAATGTTTTTATTAACAATATGCCGACTCCCCTTGATTTATTGGTGAAGATATGGTATAATATAACAGGTTATGGCAAAACAAAGGCTGATGAGGATCAAAAATGCCGGGAGTTTGCTGTGCCGGAATGAATAAAACCCGATATCAAGCGGGTTTGCCTAATTTTGGAAGGGCGCTGATTTAGAATGATAAAAAGCATGACGGGCTTCGGGCGGGCGGAAAAGCTGCTGAATGGCAGGAATATTACGGTGGAGATCCGCTCGGTGAATCACAGGTATTACGAATTTTCGGCGAGAGTTCCCCGTTCGATGGGCTTTCTGGAGGAGAAGCTGAAAGGGTTTCTGGGTGAATATATTTCCAGGGGCAAGGTCGAGGTGTCCGTATCGGTGGTATCGGTGGAGGCGGCGGATACGCTCATTGAGATCAACCGAAAGACGGCGGAGGGCTATGTTAACGCTCTGAGGAGTATTAAGGATGAGCTTTGGATAACGGATGATCTGTCACTTTCGTCGCTTATGCGGCTGCCGGATATTTTTACGGTGCGCAAAACGGCTGTGCAGGAGGATGAGCTTTGGGAGGATGTCAAGGCTGTATGCACGGAGGCGACGGAGAAGTTCGTGAGAATGCGTGAGGCCGAGGGGGAGAAAATGCGGCTGGACGTGGAGGGGCGGTTGGTGCTTATAAGCGGCATGGTTGCAGAGATAGAGAAGCTTTCGCCGAAATCGGCGGAAAAGTACCGTGACAAGTTATATGCACGTTTGCAGGAGCTTCTGGAGGGGAAGGACATTGATGAGCAGCGGGTGATAACCGAGGCTGCCATATTTGCCGACAAGACTGCTGTGGCGGAGG
This sequence comes from uncultured Ruminococcus sp., assembly GCA_964523835.1. Taxonomy (GTDB): domain Bacteria; phylum Bacillota; class Clostridia; order Oscillospirales; family Ruminococcaceae; genus Huintestinicola. Next base: position 7,592 of record CAZGAZ010000043.1, on the reverse strand, counting down.
AGACGGTGCGGCTCAAAAGCCACATTGAGCAGCTTTCGGGAATGCTGCGGCAGGATAATGCGGTGGGGCGCAAGCTGGATTTTCTTATTCAGGAATTCAACAGGGAAGCCAACACAATAGGCTCCAAGGCGCTTGACATAGAGATCACGAGGCTGGTGGTGGATCTGAAATCGGAGATCGAAAAGATACGTGAGCAGATCCAGAATATAGAATAGGGGGCTTTTTATGAAGCTTATTCCCATTGGTTACGGCAATGCTGTGAATTCGGACAGGGTGGTGGCGGTGGTAAGCCCCGAATCTGCGCCGATCAAGCGGATAATCACCGACGCAAGGGACAGGGGTATGCTCATTGACGCCACTTACGGCAGGAAAACCAAGGCGGTGGTGGTTATGGACAGCGATCATGTGGTGCTTTCAGCTTTGTCTCCCGAGTCGCTGACGGGGAGGACGGAGGATGATTGATATTTCGCTGTATCGGGGTGAGAGCCGGAATTTTCCGTAATTCGGTGAAGTTGATGTGAATGCGCTATGCTATATATTGGTTGACAAAGAGGTTGTTCTTACCTCTTACATCTGACCTCTATTTTCTAAAAGGTGGTAATTTTTTATGAGCAAAGGACTTCTGATAGTGGTGAGTGCGCCGTCGGGGTGCGGAAAGGGGACGCTTCTGGGTGAGGCGGCCAAACAAACGGATTTTTATTATTCGGTTTCCGCCACCACCCGTGCGCCGAGGGAGGGAGAAAAGGACGGGGTGAATTACCGGTTTATGACGAGGGAAAGGTTTATGGAGATTGCCGGTGGGGGCGGTATGCTGGAGTATGCGGAATACTGCGGAAACCTTTACGGCACGCCGAAAAAGGCTGTGGACGATATGCTGGCAAGCGGCAAGGATGTGCTGCTGGAAATTGAGGTCCAGGGGGCTTTGAAGGTTATGGAGAAGTGCCCGGAGGCGGTGTTTATATTTATTCTGCCGCCCTCTCTCGGGACGCTGCGGGAGAGGCTGGAGAAGCGGGGGACGGAGAGCGGGGAGGTCATTGCCGAGCGCATAAGCCAGGCGGAGAGAGAGATCAAAGAGGCTTACAAATACGGCTATGCTGTGGTGAATGACGATCTTGACAAGGCTGTGGGGGATTTTGTGGCGATCATTCGGGGGGAGAAAATGGCTGTTAAACGGAATAGGGAGGTTATTGACAGGGTCGTTGGCAGCTGACTGCCGCAGGGTTTTGTCGGGGGATATGAACGGCACTGTCGTTTTAAGAGGCATATTTTTATGGGAGATGCTTTGAAATGGCTGTGTTACGGGGTTCGGGGGATTTATAAATGTTTGTGAAGTGCTGTTTATACGATTTGCGCATTGCAAAGGCAATGCCCTGCTATGTGGTTTGGTGGACTGCTTTGCGGCATATTGTGACGGCATTTGAATAATTTTGAAAATGTTTTTGTAAAGGAGTTTTTGTTTATGTTAAGACCTGCTATGTCTCAGATCGCTGTTCACGGCGAGAGTTATTATTCGGTGGTTATAGGCGTTGCCAAGAGGGCGAGGGAGATCGCCGACGAGCTTAGTATGCAGAATCAGATCCTGGAGGAAAAGCCTGTAAAGACTGCTGTTGAGGAGTTTGCGGCAAGAAAATTCTCCATTGCCGAGGATCCTGTGGTTCGTCCGGGAAAATCCACGGAAAGCCAGATCTGAGATGACCGTCCTGGTTGGCGTAAGCGGTACGAGCTACGCTTTTGATGGGCTGTACAGCTACACTGCGCCCGATGACTCCGGGCTTCTTCCGGGTATGAGGGTGATAGTTCCTTTCGGCAGGGGAAACCGCCGTCGGGTGGGGATAGTGGTGAGGATATCCGGGAATGTTCCGAATGTGGAAAATCCGTCCGATGACGGGGGTTCTCGGAATGAGGAAAATTCGGGGGAAAATCCCGTTGAAAATTCGGTGGAGGATCCCTGGGAAAATCCCCATGATGTGGGACTGCAGCTGAAGGAGATAGCTGCTGCTGCCGACAGAGAGCCTATTCTGGGAGATGAGCAGCTTTCGCTGTTATGCTGGCTCAGGGACACCACATTCTGCACTTATTACGAGGCTTTGGGAGCACTCATCCCCCCGGGGCTGGGAATAAGCTTTACGGCAAGATACAAGCTGACGGGGAAAAAGCCGAAAAAAGGCCGGGTGTCGGCGGCGGCTCTGGGGCTTTATGCTTCGGCTGCCGAGGCGGAGGGGTGCATTGATATGCTGATTGCTTCCGACCCTAAGGCTGCCGAGGAGCTTCGGGCGGCGGGTTTCCTTGAGGAAACGGACGTGGCGAAGCGGCGTGTGGGGGACGACACGGTGACTATGGTGCGGCTGACGGAAAGGTACAGTGAGGATATGAAGCTTACCCCGAAGCAGGGGAAGGCGGCAGAGGTGCTTTTGCGGGAGGGCTGCGCTTCGGTCAAGGAGCTGACGTACCTTTGCGGGTGTTCGTCCTCGGTGATAATGGGGCTTGTGAAGTCGGGGGCGGCGGAAATTTTCCGTGAGGAAACGCTGAAAGTCCCCGAAATAGGGGATATGGACGATATTTCCGATATTGTTTTAAGCTCTGCGCAGAAAGAGGCTTATGAGGGGATTGCGGCGCTTTGCGATGGGGGGAAGCCGTCGTCGGCGCTGTTATACGGCGTTACGGGCAGCGGAAAGACCCTTGTGTTTGCAAAGCTTATGGAGCGGACTTTGAAGCAGGGGCGGGGAGTGCTGCTGCTTATTCCCGAAATTGCGCTTACGCCTCAGACGGTGAACCGTTTCAGGCGGCTTTTCGGTGAGACGGTGGCGGTAATGCACAGCGGGCTGTCCCTTTCCATGCGCTCCAATGAGTACAAGCGGGTAAAGTCGGGGCAGTGCCGTATTGTTGTAGGCACTCGCAGCGCTGTTTTTGCGCCTATGGAAAATATCGGGCTTATTATAATGGATGAAGAGGGGGAACGCTCCTACAAATCGGGGCAGAATCCCAGGTATCATGCAAGGGACGCTGCGGCAAGGCGGTGTTTATATCACAAGGCGGTGCTGCTGATGGCTTCGGCAACGCCCTCCATAGAAAGCTTTTACGGTGCGGCAAGCGGGAGGATAAAGCTTTTTCGTTTGAGTGAGCGATATTCGCCCGATGAGGGGGCTGCGCCCTCGCTTCCGGAGGTCAAAATAATCGACATGGCGGGCAGCGGAAAGATATTCAGCGGGGAGCTTATCCGTGAGCTGAAAAGCAATCTGCAAAAGGGTGAACAGTCGCTGCTGCTGCTTAACCGCAGGGGGTATCATACTTATGTTTCCTGCATGGAGTGCAGGCAGCCTGTAAGCTGCCCGAACTGCGAAATTCCTATGACTTACCACAGGATAAACGGCAGGCTTATCTGCCACTACTGCGGCTACAGCGAGGATTTTACGGGGCGGTGCGGCAAATGCGGAGGGGGGCTGAGGTCGACAGGTATGGGGACGCAGCGCCTGGAGGAGGAAATTGCGGAGTTTTTGCCCGACGCAAGGATACTGCGGATGGACGCTGACACCACTTATTCGAGATATGCTTACGACAAGCGGTTTACCGCTTTCGGCAACGGCGAATACGACATTATGGTGGGCACGCAGATGATAGCCAAGGGTCTGGATTTTCCCAAGGTAACGCTGGTGGGCGTTCTGAATGCGGACAAGACGCTGTTTTCGGGGGATTATCGAAGCTTTGAGAGGACATTTTCCCTTATAACCCAGGTGGTGGGCAGAAGTGGACGAAGCGGCGGCGGGGGACGGGCTTACATTCAGACCTTTGTGCCCGACCATTATGTGATAAATTTAGCGGCGGCGCAGGATTACGACAGCTTTTATGAGCAGGAGACGGCTATGCGCAGGGCAATGATATATCCGCCCTTCTGCGATATCTGCTGCGTGGGCTTTTCGGGGACCCAGGACAAAAAGGTGGGAGATGCGGCGGCGGCTTTTGCGGCGGCTTTAAGGGAAAAAATCCCTGCGGTAAAGGAAAAAATGCCCATAAGGATATTGGGTCCGTCCAAATGCGAATTTGAAAAGATAGGGGGAAAGTACCGCCACAGGATAATTTTGAAATGCCGGAATAATGCGGTTTTCCGTGAGTTTATCGGCGGGGTGCGGCGGGAGACGGCAAAGCTGCCGGAGCTTCGGGGGATAACCGTTTTTATGGATATTAACGGGGATAATTTTTAGAGGTCAGAGGTCAGATGTAAGAGGTCAGAGGTTTCCGACCCTGTTATTAGGCATATTTGTGTGAAAATTGGCGGGGCGTTTAAATATAAAGGCTATATGAAAGGATATGTAAGAAATGGCGCTTAGGAATATTTTTGTGGAGGGCGATCCCATTTTGCGGAAAAAGTGCCGCCCGGTGGAGAAGTTTGACGGGAAGCTGGCGGCGCTGCTGGACGATATGCATGAGACCCTTGACAGGGCGGACGGTGTGGGGCTTGCTGCGCCTCAGGTGGGCATTTGCAGGAGGATTTTTGTTATTCATCTGGAGGACAAGAGGATAGAGGCGGTAAATCCCGAGATATGCAATACCGGAGGCAAGCAGAGGGTGAAAGAGGGGTGCCTTTCATGTCCGGATGTATGGGGGTATGTGACAAGGCCGAAGAAGCTTACGTTAAAGGCGGTGGACAGGAACGGCGAGCCTTTTGAAATGGTGCTGGAGGGACTGGGTGCGCAGTGCGTTTCCCATGAAAACGCTCATCTGGACGGGCAGCTTTTTGTGGATATTGTGGAGGAATTTATTGACCCCGAGGAGGAGAATCCGCCTCCTAAGCGTGTGGCAGGGAAGAGGATAAAAAATTAATAATTAATAATTTAATAATGATTTCGGTTGGTGCGTGAGTTTTTTGTAAGTGTTGACTGTCGGTTGTTTAGATGAGTTCGGATTGCATAGAATATTAATGAGAAGAGGATTTGACGGCGGTTTGAAAATATGTGGTTTACTGTTTCAGGCTTCTAGCCTCCGGCCTCTAACCTCTAGTCTCTAAAAGGAGTAATGTGCTTTGAATATAGTTTTTATGGGGACGCCCGAGTTTGCTGTGCCTTGTTTAAGGGCGCTGGTGGAGAGCGGAGAGAATGTTCCGGCGGTTTTTTCACAGCCCGACAAGCCTAAGGGGCGGGGATACAAGTTAGTGCCTACGCCTGTGAAGGAATATGCGATGTCCCGGGGGATAGCGGTTTATCAGCCGGACAGCCTTAAAAAGGGCGAGCAGGCTGCGGAGGCGGTGAGGGTGCTGCGGGAAATAGCTCCCGACCTTATTGTGGTTGTGGCTTACGGAAAGCTGCTGCCGAGGGAGGTTCTGGATATTCCGAAGCATTTCTGCATAAATATTCATGCGTCCCTTTTGCCCAAGTACAGGGGGGCGGGGCCTATTCAATGGAGCATTTTAAAGGGGGAAAAGGAGACGGGGGTAACGTCTATGGTTCTGGCGGAGGGTATGGACACGGGGGATATGCTGCTCAGAAGCTCTGTGCGGATAGGGGAGAATGAGACGGCAGACGAGCTGCATGACAGGCTTTCGGAGTTGGGGGCGGGGCTGCTGCTTGAGACGGTGAAGGCGGTTTATGAGGGCAATGTCAAGGCTATTCCTCAGAATGAGGAGGAGGCGACGTATGCGCCTATGCTGAGTAAGGATATGTGTCCGATCGATTTTACGAAGTCTGCCGAGGAGGTGCACTGTCAGATAAGGGGGTTATCCTCGTGGCCTTGCGCAACAGCGGTTATAGGGGGGAAGCGGCTGAAGGTTTACAGGAGCGAGCTTGACGGGGTGCGGCATGAAGGTGCGCCCGGAGAGGTCTGCGACAAGGAACGGTTTACAATGATCTGCGGTGACGGCTTCGGGATAACGTTTACGGAGGTTCAGGCGGAGGGCGGAAAAAGAATGAAAACCGCCGATTTCCTGCGGGGGAACAGGCTGTTCGGGTGATCGGACAGCGGGGACTTGGGTGATACGGGCATTTTTGCGGGAAGCTGCAATGTCCGCAGTCATTTGCGAAAAAATTGTAAAAGTTATTTGCTTGGCGCTGCGGCATTGTGAGATAAAATATGTTTATTGCAATAAAATAACAACTAAAATTTGACTAATGGAAAGGATATTTGAATATGTTAGGACTTTTGCTTTTATCAATAGCTTTCAGCCTCATTGCACAGGGGCTGGTGCAGCTTAATTTCAAGAAATACAGCAAGGTTTTAAACAGCAGGGGGATCACGGGGGCTGACGCTGCAAGGGCTATCCTTGACCAAAACGGTCTGAACAATGTTCGGATAGAGAGGGTCTCGGGGACGCTGACGGATCATTATGACCCTACGGCAAATGTGATAAGGCTTTCGGACGGGGTTTACGACAGCTCTACGGTGGCGGCTGTGGGGGTTGCAGCTCACGAGGCGGGTCATGCTGTACAGTACGGTGTGGGATATGCGCCTATTAAGCTGCGCAGCGCTATAATCCCTGTGACGCAGATAGGGGCGAAGCTGACAACGCCTTTGGTGCTGCTGGGGATAATGTTTTCCTTGGATGCGCTGATTGATCTGGGAATAATTGTGTTCTGCGCTGTGGTTATTTTTCAGGCGGTGACACTGCCTGTGGAGTTCAACGCTTCGGGCAGGGCTTTGACCATTCTGAGAGACAGCTACATTCTGGAGGGAGATGAGCTGGACGGTGCGAGAAAGGTGCTTATTGCGGCGGCGCTTACCTATGTGGCTGCGCTGGTGTCGGCGCTGATAAGTCTGCTTCGGCTGCTTGCTCTGAGGAACAGAAGACGATGAAAAAATTAATAATTAAGAATTAATAATAATAATGAGCGAGGCTGCGAAAATGCATGGTGATTTGGGTGAATATCTGAAAGGAATATCACAAGTAAACGGTTTAAAAGAAATGTAAATTATCAATTCATTATTAATTATTTAACTATTAATTATTAATTGGTCAGAGAGGGTGTGGATATGCAGTCTGCAAGGCTTGTTGCCTGCCGCTTGCTGGAGAGGGCGGAGAAAGGCGCTTACTCGAATATTGCGCTGGAGGCGGAGCTTTCCCGAAGCGGGCTTGACGAGCGGGACAGGGCTTTGGCTGCACGGCTGTTTTACGGGGTCTGCGAAAGGAAGATAACGCTGGAGCATTTACTCGGTGCGCATTTGTCAAGGCCGATCGACAAGCTTGATGTGCCTGTCAGGAATGCGCTGACGGTGGGGGCGTATCAGCTGTTATATATGGACTCGGTGCCCGACAGTGCGGCGGTGAATGAGTCGGTCAATCTGGTGAGGGCGATGAAAAAGTCCTCGGCGGCGGGGCTGGTGAATGCGTGCCTTAGGTCGGTCATTCGGGGCGGAAAGGCGATACCGCCCGTAAAGGGGGACAGGTTTGATAAAATGGCGGTGGAGTATTCCTGCCCGTCAGAGCTTATCAAGCGTATTTGCGAGGGGTACGGGGAGGAAAAATGCAGGGAGCTGCTCGAATATTCCCTTAAAGAGCCTGTGAATTTTCTGCGGGTCAACGTTGTTAAGACGACGGCGGGGGAGCTTGCAAAGTCGCTTAAGGGCAGGGGTATAGAGGCGGAGGCTTGCGGGGCAGACGAGGCGGC
>CAZGAZ010000042.1:0-28493 GCA_964523835.1 uncultured Ruminococcus sp. | reverse complement strand
TTATTGACGACAGGTTTTCACCCTGTTATGCGGGGACGAGCATTGAAATGAGGGCAGAGGGTGAGGAACTTGTGGAGATGAGGTTTAACCCCTCTGTCGAACCGCAAAAAATTGATTGCAATGAGGTAAATGCGGATTACATTGCAAGGTACAACAAAGCCGTTTTGGACGGGTACAGGTTGAGGGCGGCGTTGCTTGATGTTCCACCTTGAAGGGAATTTAGGTTCAATCCGTATCATGATCCGAACAATGGGCAATTTACCTCTGCTGACGGCGGGGGCTTAGGTGCTACGCTTTATGTGGGGAAAGGCGAAAAGGGTAAGGGCGTTTATGTGGTTGATAAAAAATATTTTAATAATTCAGTGCTTGACAAATCTGAAAAAAGTGGTATAATAGGAAATAGTGAAAATTATATTCACCCTGATAAGATATACAAATTTTGTTTAAATCCCGAGGGAAAACATTCTAAAGAATTTTTTAATGTTGGTTATACCGAGAAAGATGGTGAGAAATTGCAGAATGATATAAATTCGCAATTCGACATTTCAAAGGCTGTAGACATAAGAAATGGTGCTGACAAAACATCTTTTAGTATTTTTATGAAATTAGGCGTAACAAAACAAAAACGGTTTAGAACTGTGTGGGAGAAAGCAGATGAAGATAGCCCATCACGTTTGATAACAGCACATAGAGAGGATTGATAGTAGTGTTTGAATTGAACGATAAAGTTAGAATTATATCCAAAGACTTAATATGCACTGTAGTAGATGTTTCTACGCATGACGGAAAAAATATTTATATTGTGGAGAGTGATGTAAAAGGAAAACGAGATGATGGATATGGAGGTATTTATCCTTTGTTCGACTGTTTTGAGGAAGAACTTGAAAAAATTTAATGTTTGGCAGCTTATTTTGCAAATTTATCCACTGAATATTATTAACCGCCCTTAAACAAGGCGGTTTTTTCATACCCAAAATCAAGGTAGGTGATAAAATGATAACCGAAACAAGGGCGTACAAGTATGCGCAAAAATGCGTTGCCGACACAGAGGGGTATGTGGGAATTTACGTTAAAAAGCAGTGCGAAAAATGGCTGGAGATCGCAGACGGGAATGCTCCCGGGAAGTTTGTTTCCGAAAAGGAATACAAGCGGATAAGCGGCGTGCTGAGGATTATGGTACATCCCGACCTGAATGTGAATATGTATGAGGGATTGGAGGATTACGCTTGTTTGTTTATTACGGCGGTGCTCTGCACGCTTCGGGAGGACGGCAGGCGGCTGTATAATCTTGGCATACTGGAGATAGCACGCAAAAACTTCAAGACTTTTGTTTCGGCTGTCATTTTTATAATACTTATGCTTACGGAACCCCGCTTTGCGAGGTTCTTTTCCGTTGCTCCCGATTACAAGTTATCCAGTGAGCTGAGGCTTGCGGTGCGGAAGATAATAAAATGCTCGCCCCTGCTTATGAAGCATTTTAAAATTACCCGTGATATGATAACCTGTTACATTACGGACACGGAGTACACGCCGCTGGCATACTCCAATGACCGAATGGACGGCAAGCTTGCAAATGCTTTTTTGGCGGACGAGGACGGAGGTATGGACAGTTACCCGGTGGAGGCTATGACTTCATCACAGATAAATCTGCCGAACCGTTTGGGGATAATTATAAGCACTCAATATCCGAATGACAATAACGATTTTTTAGACCGCATTGACCTTGTGAAAAAGGCTTTAGACGGCGTATCGGAGAGGGAGAATATTTTTGCGCTTTTATTTGAGCCGGACGACAAGCTGTTAAACGAGTGGGAGAGTAATGATCTTGTTTTATATCAGGCAAATCCGAGATGTTAAAGAATTTTCATTTAAAATTGGAGAAATCAAAATGACTGATTTATTAATTGATATAAAAGGACTGACCAATGAGGAAGTTGTCGAATGGTGCGGTGCAGTAACTCACAGAGCGATCAAGAAATGTTTTTTGGATAATTCCAGAGAATACAGTAAATTGCCTTTTCGCACTAATGTTCAGGTAAAGAAACTGACTGAGCAGGACATAGAAAAAATCATTATGCAGAATAGGTCCAGTGAGTTTATTTCTACAACGCTTAATTATCTTTCCAATAAGATAGTTGAAGCAGTAAAAGATAACATATCCAAATCTATTGAAAACGGCACAGATGCCACTTGGGCAGCTTGCGAGGTATTATCTGACAGTCCGTTTAAAGATAAGATCGATTTATATTTTAAGTCATCGCAAACCGATGCAGATAATGCCATACTCATAAAGAATATTACAAATTTTATGAAACAGACAACCGGTTTTGCGGAACTGGAAAATCAAAATCATGAACTGAGGTCGCAAAAAAAAGATTACGAAAAGAATACTGCGGAACTTAAAATAATAATTTCGGAGAGAGAAACACGCATCTCCACTTTTAAAGGTATGCTCGAAGATGAAACCAACTCAAAAAAGCGTTTAGAAAAATCTGTTTCCGATCTAATGGTAAAGCTTGAACATTCTCAAAAGGAGAATGATGAGCTTAAAGCGGAAAAAGAAATACATGTTGAATCAATGCAAAATTTTCAATATTCCAAAAATCCCGATTATATGTACACCTCTGTTTGCAAAGTCAAATATAATTCATATCAATATGAAAATATGCTTTATAGATTGGCAGATATAGATACAAACGGAGAAATTAAGGCAATACCAAGCAATTTTCCGGTTAAAGCAGCAAAAACATCCCGAATAGACGACTAATGAGAAAAAGCCGAGAATCCCCCCATTTATCTGATTGCAGGCATACAGAATCAGACCGACAGAGATTTTCTGTCAGCCGGATACAGATTTGCCAATGCAAACATAATATTCAATTTGGCAGTCTGTTTTCGCAGCCCTCGGTAACGGGTTTTTCGATATCCGAATATTCTCTTAACAACTGCGAAAACGTGTTCCACTTTTGTTCTGACAGATGACTTTTTATGCTCAGCTTTTTTCGCCCGATACTGACCGCTTTTTGACAGATCTTTTATCTGAGACGGTCTTCTGTTGATTTTGTATTTTATCTTTTTGCCTTGTTTGTTTCTGACAATTGCGTCTTCACGCTTATCTGCTCCGATATACCCGCTGTCGCCGTAAGCCTCGTTTTCTTCTCCGTGCATAAGCTCAGACGTTACTGTTACATCGTGTACATTTGCCGATGTAGCTTTGACATGGTGTACTAAGCCGCTGTCCTTATCAACACCGATATGCGCTTTATATCCGAAGTGCCACTGATTGCCTTTCTTTACAGAATGAGCGTCCGGGTCACGCTTTTTCTCCTTGTTTTTTGTTGACGAGGGTGCAGCAATCAGTGTGGAATCTACTATTGTCCCACGCTTTAGTATCAACCCTTTCTTACTGAGTTTTTCAACTACCTGAAGAAATATTTTTTCCTGAATCCCGTTATTGATCAGTATATTTCTGAAATTGCCTATAGTATCTCCGTTTGGCACCTGATTTGGTGAATCTACTCCGCAAAAATCCGAAAATGTTCTGCTGTCAATTACTTCATTCATGGCTTCCATATCGGACAGATCATAAAAATTTTGCAGAAGAAATATCCGTACCATCAGTTCGAGATCATAGGGCTTATTGCCGCGCTCTCCTTTGTAATAGCACGGTCTTATCATCTCTACCCACTCGTCTATTGGCATTATTCGTTCCATTTCTTCCAAAAATTCTTTTTTCCTTGTTTTGGCTTGCGCCAATTCATCGCTTATCTGCGATAATGTCATTTGTTTTTTCATACTTCTATTTTATCATATTCCTTCTATTTTTCAAGTGTTTTTTTATTCGGTATTGCCCAAAAAATCTCTCGTCGTGTCGGCGAATAATATAAGCATAAAGGAAGCGGCGTATTCCTGCGGATTTCCCGATGAGAAATATTATATGAAAATCTTTAAAAGATTTGAGGGAATGACTCCCCTGCAATAAAAAACGTATTTTATTAAAAATACATCAATCACGTTCTTTCGGTTATTGGCATCCGCTCTTATATTTACAGACAATTTATGAACCCGTACCGCTGTATTTCATTGCACCGTACATCCAGAACCTGTAACTCAGAAAAAAGAACAAACAGCCGAAAAGCGGCGAGAGCCATGACAATAACGGAACTTCCTCCGGACGAAGTATCACAAGGCTCGGATAATATGCAATAAACGCTATGGGCATGATGAACGTAAAAATAAATCTGAAAACGGGGGTGAATATCGTCACGGGATATTTGGCATAGTCCTTGAATCTTGTTACCAGATCAAGTACATAAAACGAGTTGTTTATCCAAAAGCAAGTCGCTGCCGCCGCATTCTGCAAGGCGATCATAACCAGTGATGCAGTGATCAGAAACACGATCATTTTGAGCAGCATAAGCAGTGTAAAATCCAGACCGAGCTTTACCCATGAATATATCAGCGTTCCGATGCCGAAAGCCAGCTGTCCCAGTCCTTTGATGTCAAAAACCTCCGACTGATAATAGAAAAATAAATTTATGGGGCGGAAACAATACTTTATAAAATCTCCCGAATATACGTACATCCGAAGACTCCAGTTGTTGTCGAAAAAGCACTGCACGGGCGTGAGAGAAACCAGTGAAAAGCCGTACAGAAACAGTATCTCATAGTATCCCCAGCCGTTAATGGATGAAAAATTACGAAATAATATCCAAAAGCCTGCAAATCCCGCAAGGTTGGTAAAGATCATACCTATGACCGAAATAAAAAAATCGGCACGGTAGCTCATTTTACTTTTAAGATCCTGCGCAAGAATTTTGCAGTATATTTTCAGATAAAAACCAAATCCTTTTTTCTGCATTTTTCCGAGCTCCTTTACTTGATTTTGTACACCAAAAATTCATAGAATCGCAGTTGATTCCCTATAATAATTTTAACCTCCGTTCACAGTGATCTGCCGCAGCGATATTTTCCAGAAAAGCTTTCCGACCGCCGTCATTACTATGCACCAGATAATTTGTGCGCCAACGGTTCTGAGGACTGCTTCGGGCGACGGCGATTTGGTCAGCAAAAGCGTAAGAGGCGCATTGTATATCGACTGGAACGGCAGATAATACACGACAGTTTTCAGCGGTTCGGGGAAAAATGCCACAGGCACGGTCGCTCCCGACAAAAGCAGAACAATGACCTGCTTCATTATGTTTATACCCCATATTGATTCGGTGTAAAGGCATATTGTTCCCACAATAAAATCAATGCTGTAATTTATAATTACCCCAAAAATTACCGATACAGCAAAAAACAGCAGATTTATCCCAATCGGTATCGCTCCGTGGGTAACAATGCCTACAACGATAAACGTGGGCAGGACTGTAAAAAAGAAATTCGTCACAAAGCTGCCCGAATATGACCAGAACAAATAGCTGCGGTATTCCATCGGTTTAAGCAGGTCGAGAACGATCTTTCCCGATTGGATATTCCGACCCATTTCCCAGACCGTGTACATTTCCATAAACCCGAACAGCGCCGTTGCAAGCACCAGATAAATAAGAGTATCCGTGAATGTCATTCCGTTTACAACGTCCGTTTCCGACGAGGCAAAAATAGACTTCCAAAGGAAATATACAACGATCAGGTACAGCAAATTTCCTATCGTCATAACCAAAGTGCCAAGCCTGAAATGCAAGGACTCAATAATTCCTGCACGGGTCAGCGCAAGATATTTTTTTATACTCACTTAAACTCCCTCCTCGTATATCTTTTTAATGACATCCTCGGTGGATATCTCCTCAAGCCGCATATCCCGTATATTGAATGTGTTTCTTAATTTATCCAGCACGTCCATTACCGTAGTCTTTTCCTCGTCAACAAGAATGGATATCCATTCATCATCGGTGGAAACAGGCAAGCCCGAAAGCTTTTTTCGAACGGCCTCCACGTCCTTTGAAGGATCGCCGTCAACACGTATTTTCAGTGTGCGGTAAGAACCGAAAAAGCCTTTCAAATGCCCGATATCATTATCGTACAGCATTTTTCCGCTGTCAATTATAACTATCCTGCGGCACAGTGCGTCAACGTCTCCCATATCATGAGTGGTGAGAATTACAGTAGTGTTTTTCTCCTTATTCAGAGCGTGGATAAGACTGCGTATTTTCGATTTCATTGAAACGTCCAGCCCGATAGTCGGTTCGTCCAGAAAAACGATTTTAGGGTCATGAAGAAACGCTGCCAGAATATCGCTCAGCGTCCGCTGTCCCAGCGACATCTGACGGACAGGCTTATGCAGCAGAGGCTCTATATCCGCAACAGAGCGGTACATTTCCAGCATATTGTTATATTCGCTGTCGCCTATACGATAAATATCTTTAAGTATATTAAAGGATTCTATAAGCGGCAGCGCCCACCACAGCTGAGAACGCTGACCGAATACCACGCCTATATTCTGCGCATTTTCAGTCCTGTTAAGATAAGGGACGTTATTGTCTACCAAAATCTCCCCCGAAGTGGGCTCAAGCACGCCTGTCATCATTTTTATGGTGGTGGACTTCCCTGCGCCGTTCGGTCCGAGATAACCGATTATTTCACCCTGCTCAATGTCCATACTGATATTATCCACGGCACGGACAATCTTGTAATCTCTCGAAAATAAGTCCTTAATGCTTCCCTTTAATCCCTCACGGCGGTTAAGTACCTTAAATTCCTTTGTGACATTTTTTACGCTTATTACAGACGGCATAATAATACCCCTCTTTCAAAAAATATCCCATATGTCCTGTAACAGGACATAAAAGCTCGTTTTTTAGTATATCATAATAATTGTCCTATGTCAAGACTTTTTACAAAAAAATCTTTAAAGGAGGCCGATTATTATGGCAAGGATCATTGACGGTGAAAAAATGAATATGGTGGGAAAACAGGTGAAGAAATTCCGCACGGAACAGAAAATGAGCCAGCAGCAGCTTTCCGACAAGCTGGAAACAATAGCCGTTTACATCTGCCGTGGCTCGGTCTGCCGCATAGAGGAGCAGACAAGAACGGTTTCGGATATTGAACTGTGGGGACTGTCCCGGATACTGCACAAGCCTATCGAGAGCTTTTTTGAGGATATGTAAATTTTCCGGACTGTCTTGAAACTCTTGACACATATGCAGCAGCTGTGATATAATTATATCGCAAAGATATGATGAATTCAACAAGGATTTCGCAAAATTATATAACAAAAGCGCAGGGTGAAGGTTTGAAAGCTGCAGGAAATGCCTTAAGTTTCAGCGTACCTTTGGTGTGAAAGACTAATTAGCGGAGTGGAAAAGTATGAAAAAGAAATGCGTCAATTTTATTGATCTGAACAATGACCGCAGTGAAAAAATAAAGTACACTTATGCCGATCTTTCATTTTATTTTCATAGGGGACGGTTTTCGTCCTACCCGAATTTTACAATGAAAAGTCACTGGCATGACGACTTTGAATTTATTGTGCCCCTCTCGGGGAAAATCACCTACAACGTCAACGGACAGCTTGTAACCTTCGGCGAGGGCGAGGGGATATTTGTCAATTCCAGACGTCTGCATTCGGCAATTGCGGAGGATATGGCCGAGTGCGAATATTATGTACTGCTGTTCCACCCTGCGGCGCTTTGTTCGGTAAAACAGTTTGAACAGATGTTTGTTCTGCCTGCCATAGCGGGTTCACAGGATTACATTCATTTAAAAAGCAGCGTTCCGTGGCAGGCAAATATAATCGGGCTTATACATAGCTTTGCGAAAAAATCGGAGTCCCAGGCAGCCCCGCTTACTGCCCTTGGCACTGTATGCCTGATATGGAGCGAAGTATCCGGACACATTGACATAAGCTCAAAAAAAGTGCGTGAAAACGAACGGCTTTCCGAACTGAAAGTAATGCTGTCATTTATTCACGAGCATTATTCCGAAAAAATTTTGCTTGCGGATATTGCAAAAGCGGGGTATGTTTCAAAGCGCAGCTGCGGCGGATTATTTCTCAAATACCTTTACAAAACGCCCATTGAATATTTGAATGATTATCGTCTTCAGAAGAGCATTGAACTGATGAAAAGCACAGATATGACCGTACTTGAAATATGCCTTGCCTGCGGATTTTCCGGGGCAAGCTACTATGCCGAGCTTTTTAAAAAGAATTTCGGGAAAAGTCCGACAGAATACAGAAAATCATTTTATCAAATATCATAGCATTGACCCGTATCGGACCGATTTTGTCCGATACGGGTCAATGCTGTTTATTAATATAAGAACAAACGTTTTTGTATAACGGCTGACGGCTTTTTTGAGAGATACCGTTTGTTTTACGCCGATTCTTCGGGCATTGTGTTAACGGACTTTGTGAAATATAATGCAGCAAACACGTAGAACAACTATATTTTATTCCTTTTTTTATACCGTTTGTCGGATATCTGTTTATTTTTGACGAAATAGGGCGTATAATTTAATGGGTCAGGTATAGGCAGCCGATATGCCGATTTTTTATGAGGCTGCTTTATTCGTTGCTTACAATAATGAAGCGCCCTGATCCACATATCCATTTCGGAAAATATTTTTCTGTTATACCGCAAAAAAGACTGCTGTCTCCTTTTTCAGAGATTGCAGTCTTTTGCTTTTGGGTTATTTTTTACAGTCCTTTTTACAGTTAAATTCCGCAGCTTTTCGGTACATCAATATAATACGGTCTCATTCCGGATGTACAGAAAAATCTTTCGCCAAAAAGAAATATAAGCAGGATTTTTCGCAGAATATTTTGATCACATTCGGGTCGTGAAACAGAAAAAATTTTTGCTGAACCGCTTCAACATATTTTTGCCTGAGTTTCTCGAAAATTCAGAATAAATTAAAAGGAGTAACAAAAAATGTCAGAAAACAGAATAAAGGAGAAGCTTGCCCTTTACGAAAGCTATCTTGTAAAAAGCGAGCTGAGCCGCCGCACCGTGTCCAAATATGTTCGGGATGTGGAGCTTTTTTACCGTCATACGGGCTTTGCCGACGCCGATATTGCCTCGGTTATGGCGTATAAGGAGCATATTCGTGAAAAATACAGCATATCCACCGTAAATTCCCGGCTTATATCTCTTAACAGATTTTGGAAATGGCTTGACCGACCCGAATTATGCTTAGGACTGCTGAAATGCCAGCGCAGATTTTTCGCTCCCGTGGAGCTGACAGTGGAGGATTACAGGAAAATGACAGAATACATTCTTTCAAAAGGCGATATAAAATGGTATCTTATAATGAGATGTCTCGGCAGTATGGGTCTGAGAGTCGGGGAGCTTCAATTCATTACATATGAAGCGGCAAGGGAATGTGCAGCGGAAATTTATTTTAAATCAAAACAGCGGACGATCCTTATTCCCGATGAAATTGCCTCGGAGCTGCTAAGCTACTGCCGCACTGTCGGGATAACCTCTGGTGTCATATTTACCAACAAAAGCAAAACCGCTCCTTTGGATAATTCCGTTATCTGGAGAGGCCTCAAACGCTGTGCGGCAGAGGCGGGAATAGATAAATCCGAGGTATACCCCCACAATTTTCGCCATATGTTCGCACGTGCCTATATGGACAGATTTCACGATATCGCCGAGCTTGCCGATATTTTGGGTCACAGCTCCATTGAAACCACCAGAATATACACAAAGACCTCCCGTGAAACACAGCGCAGCAGGCTTGGCAGCTTAGGTCTGTAAATAAAAATGCAATATAATACAACATTATTTTTCATTTGTCAAGTGTTTTTTCAAAAAAAATTTTGATTTTACAAAAAATTCATATTTTTATTTAAGTAAATAACCTGTCATCGGCCGATTTTACGCATTTCCCGCAGTAAAATCGGCTTTTTTTATTTTTTTAACACAGACCGCAGCACGGAAAATGCAATATAATGTTGTATAATGTGACTATGGTAAATTACCGGTAATTACCACAAAAGGAAAAAGGAGGAGATTCCAATGCAGAGGTAAAATTATCCCAGATAAGGAAACGCCGGTAAGGTGTTTTCCGTAAAGCCCAAATATGAAAAACTAAGGAGGAAAAAATATGTATAATCCCGCAGACGAAGTATCGTCCATTAATTTCGGTTCAATTATCGGAGGCGCACTCAACGCTGTTGTAAACGCCCAGAAGGAATCCGCTCAGACTACCGTGAACTTTGTAAAAAGCGTCGGCTTTAAACCCGGGCAGATCGATGAGAAAACAGGCAGGGAGATCGGCGTAGGCGATCCCATATGCGTGGCATTTTCCTACGACAAGGAGGTTGCTCCCGCCCGCACCGCCACAGAAACGCAGTATTTCATTACCGTTATAAACGGCGGCGATGGCTATGCAAATGCAGACAATCTTACGCTGCAAATAGACAATAAAACATATAAAGCAGAATTTACTCTCAGCAGCGGCAAGATCAGCGGCATTACTCTTTTGGACAAGCTTCCCGATGATACAAAGTCCGATGCAACTGTTACAGTTGACGACAGCAGCGAAAACAAAGGCAGCGGCGCTGAGTTTAAGCTTAAAGTGGTAAACGCAGGCGAAACCGCTCCCGCACTTTTCCAGAAGATGAAGATCGAAGTGCCCATTCTGACCATGATGCCCATTCCCTTCATCAAGATAGACAACACCGATATCGAGTTCAACGTAAAGATCAACTCTGTTTCCAACTCCGCAAGCAAGGACATTTCCAACAGCGACGTAAAGAGCAGCTCGACCTTTGGCTACAAGGGCTGGGGCTTTAAGGCCAATACGACCCTTAACGCCTCTATTTCCAACCAGAAGTCCACCACCAACAGCGAAAAGGTACAAAAGGATTATTCCCTTAATATCAAGGTCCACGCTGTCCAGGACGATATTCCCGCAGGTATGTCGAGGATACTTGATATTCTTGAGGAAAACATCAATACCAAGCCTATAGGGCAGCCTGTTCAGAAGCTTGAGGAAAGCGCTGAAGCGTCTAAAGCAACAGAAGCAAAGCCAACACCCGATGCCAATCCGTGAAAAAACAAAAAACGTTAAGGAGTAAGTGAACAAGCCATGGTTAAATTAAGTGAATTCATCGGGGAAATTGTTTCGGATATATCCGAGGCAAGAAAAATAGCAGATTCAAACTCTGTGGTGCTCAGCCAGAGCTATCACGCCGACCCTTTTTTAAGAGGGATTCCCGTGCCCCACTATACCATTCAGGAGGCAGAGGTAAAGGTGCCTGTCTGCGTAAACCGTGTTTCCTCGGCAGTCCTCAGCAAAAACCGCCTTAAAAAGGCTATCCCCGGGATAATATCGGGAAAGCTGCCAACGCTGCTGGGAAGCTGTTTTGTCACGGGATATATCGCACGGAAGAAAAAGGAGGGCGACCGTAAGGCGGATGAAGCGGAAAAAAAGGTACAGCAAGTATCCGACATTGTGAATACCGCATCTGCTGCCGCAGATATCCTGCCCGAAAATATCACAGCAAACATCAATGCGGATAATATCATAAATGAGGCAGCGGCTCAGAACGACCTTATAGACACGTCTTCTCAATCCAATTCTCTCCGGAACAGTATGGCATTCGACATAAACGAATTTGAAAAACCCGAAAAAGATACTGCCGACATCAACAATGATGTGATCAAAAGTTTTCTGGGCTCCGCAGACATCATAACAAAAAATGTTTCGGACTATATGAAAACTTACCTGGAAACTGTGGATATTGATATCGTCAAGCTCCTGGGCGTAAGGGACAAGTTTATCGAAACTCTTACAACCGCTCTTACGGGGGAATTCGCAGGCAGTGAACTTGATCCCTTTGAAAATGACGAGGCAAAAACAAAGGCGGCTTCCGAGATAGGCGCAGCTATGTTCTTTGAATTTAACCGTGTCAGTGAAAGGGACAAGGGAGTGTTTGTAGAACCCTCTACGGGCAAAATGAACGAGTATGCCCAAAAGGGCAATCTGATGTACCTTACCGTCAAGATAAAGGAGCAGGACCTGGACGTTGTCATCGAGGGAGACGGCAGCCAAACTTCCCGAAGATTTTTATCACTGAATTAAACCGAGGAAAGGAGAAGCTTGCCCCCAGCGGCAGCGATTCACGGAAATGATACTGATCCCCATTATAGAGACCTTTGACGGAATTTTGGGCGAAATGACCGGACTTGTAAATAAGCTGAGAGAAAATTCCCCGCAGCTTCAGGCCGAATGCGCCGAATTTGTTGAAAGGCTCGAAAGCGCCTCGGAAAAATACCGCTTCCCTATTACGGGACAGCTTGCGGTGATAAGAGGCAAGATACTTTGCGGCGCACCGGAACCCGGAAACGAGAACCTTGGGCGTAAAGAGCGAAAGGCTGCCGCCAACCGATTTTTAATGGGAGAGCTGGAAAAAGCCTGTAACTGCGTGGCGAATCACCTTGCCGAGGAACGGCGTGTGATCGCCGAGTGCGAAAGGCTTGCCTGTCAGGTTACAGCACGCCTTGCCATGGAACATGGGCAGAGCACTCTCTCAGGGACGGAAATAAGCGGCAGCGAGCTTATAAGGCTTGCCGCTGCCGACCCGGAGCTGTCGCCTATTCTGGCGCATATTACGGGTCTTGCGGGTGCGCCCAACACAGCGATCCTGTTTGACAAAATCATGTCAAGCGCAGGAATATACAATTGATAGAAGCGGCAGTCCGTGAGGCTTGCCAAAAGGCTTGCCAAAAGCTTTCACGCTGCCGCAATTTAAAATAAAAGTGAGGTAAACCAAAAATGGCAAATATAATTTTTATGCCCTTTACGAATAATAGAAACGCTGTATCATGGAGAAACGGTCTGGAAGCAGCGTTTCTGAACGGCGAGGGCAAGGAAGATACCGATGAGATAAACAATGTCCGTCTCACCAAGGGTACACGCCCCGATGATGAATACTACAATGAGCTGCATAATTTCAAGCTTTGCCGTCAGATAAAGTGGCTGAATTATCTTCTTGATAAAACAGCGGAGATCTTTGATGCGCAGCTTAAAAACCTGAGCAGCAGCCCCAATGATGTTATCGTTGCCGCTCTTCCGGAGTTCTTCTGGATAGATATCAACGATAATGATAAGCATAACGAACAGGGAACAAACGGGGAAAGCATTGTGAACTATCATAAGCCCCTTTACAGTCCGTGTCTTGAGGTCTTTTTAACGAACAATAACCCTTTGGCGGTGCTTACAAGCCAATACCCGGGCCTTATCTTTTTTGCGGGCACAGCAGTCTGGAAGGAGATAAATTATGACAACAATAAAGAAGAGCTGATATTTAATTCAATGGTGCTGTATAAAAACGGCGAATATGCCCCCTCGGTAACAAAGCACAATGTATCTAACATAGACGGATTTCACCATAACAGTATAACTCTTTCAAAGGATAAGAGAGGCGAAGCTGTAAGCACCAAGGCTCCCGTTACCGAATTTAAGGAACTGACATTTACATACGATATCTGCCTCGATTTCATGAAAGGCACAGACACCGAAAGAAATACCGTTCCCCTGTCAACCGAGCTGTGCAATGCCAATAGCATAAGCAATGTCAATGTAAATGTCCTCATTGCAGCGGGTATGTCTGTTGATGCTAACTATCTCCACACATTAAAATCCAATTGTCTGCTCAGGTGCGACGGTCTGAGTCAGCCTTACGGGCAGATCTTCCATAACAATACGAACATACCTTTGAACCCTTTATCCAATCTGATTTCGGTCGGTTCGGTAAATATACCCTGAATCTACATGAAAGGAGGAAGCATTGCTCCTTAAAGAAGCAGTGTGAAAAAATGAAAGTAATAGATGTATCTCATCACAACAACGTTACCGACTGGAAAAAGGTCGCCAATGACGGCGTGGAGGGCGTAATAATCCGTGCAGGTTACGGACGTGTCACCACTCAGAAGGACACGCAGTTTGAGGCAAACTATGCAGGCGCACTGAAAGCGGGGCTGCATATTGGCGCATATTGGTACAGCTATGCCACCAGCGCCGAGGATGCGGTTCACGAGGCGGACGCATTTATCCGGTGCATCAAAGGCAAAAAATTTGATATGCCTCTTTATTTTGACATTGAGGATAAAAAGCAGCAGCCCTTAAGCCGGGACACCTGTACAGCCATTGCAGGCGCATTCCTTATGAAACTGGAAAAATCGGGTTATCTGCCCGGGCTTTACAGCTACGACAGCTTTTTTGCCACTAATCTCAGCCGTGAGCTTCAGAACAAATATCATATTTGGGTGGCTAATTTCAAAGATGCCGTGCCTAAAAACGTATCATTCTGGGGTATGCACCAATATAGCTGTACAGGCAGGATCAACGGCATATCCGGGAATGTTGATATGGACAACTGCGTTTTCAACTATCCCGAATTTATAAAGGAACATGGCTTTAACGGTTACAGCGCTTCAATGCCTTAACACATCGCAAAGCTTTTATTTCGGTCCGGGGTTTAAAATACAGCCCCGAGGAAAAGACTGCGGTCTCCAAAAGAGGCTGCGGTCTTTTTCTGCGATGTTACAGAAATGAAGCAATAAAATTTAACATTTTTTCAACCAAAAGTTCATATAACATCACAAAAAAGTGACAAATGTCACTTACGCAGTTACAAACGGCATATTGCCTTAAAATACATTAAATGTTATAATATAACTGTAAATCAAAAGGAGGGACCGCTATGTATATTATTTTTATATTTGCCTGGGTATTATCACCGATCGTTCTTATTCCTCTGTGCATAACAAGGTCAAAGGAGAACGAAAAGCTCAGAAGCTTTGTTAACGCCCTTTGCCGCAGCGGAAGAATAAGCACTTCCGAATATTATGATCTCAGAGTGGAAAACAATGCGGCGCAGTACCCTCCGGACAGTCAAAGGGTCTCCGGACCTGTTTTTGCGGACAGTCACGAATTCAGCAGGGTACACGGCGGTGATTCCGTAAGAGCCGAAGCAGCCAATAATACTGTCTCAAAGGGAGATGCCCCTGCGGCAGCAACGGCAGCAGCGGCAGCAGCTTCAGAAACGAAAGCCGCTCCAACAACGGCGGCCGCTTCAGCAACGAAAGCCGCTTCGGGAACCGAAGTCGCTTCAGTAACCGAAGCAACTGCACCAAAGCCTGCTGTAACCTATAACAGAACCGAAACGGACAAAAACCTGTACACACCGCCCGTTTACACATATCGGAAGCCGCAGGATTATACGTATGCGGAAAATACGACTGACGCAACAAACGAAAAACGCCCCGACGACAGCGTTCCCAAAACGGTTTACCGTGACGCAAAGCCTGCCCCGGCAGAACCCGTAAAGAACGCTTATACACCCGAGAAAAAACGTGCCGCCGCAATGTCGGTGCTTATGATGATAGGCATAATTTTCGTTGTTCTTGCAGGACTTGTCTTTTCAACGGCGGTGTGGGCGTCTCTTGACAGGACGGCACGCACCTGCGTTATCGGAGCGGTTTCGGCATTGTTTTTCGGTATCAGCGCTTTTACCGGAAAAAAACTGAAGCTTGAACGCACTTCATTTGCATTTTACATACTCGGCACCTTCTTTTCGTCCATAACCCTTATAACTGCGGGATTTTTCGGACTTATGGGCACGTATTTTTCCGTGACGGGAAGGGGCAGCTGTCTGCTTTATGCCTCGGCGCTGCTTATCGTAAGCCTTTTATCCGCAAACGGTCTGCGCATTTTCAGAGTTCCCGCCGCCGCTTATATTTCCGTATTCAGCGGAGCTTTTTCGGGCATTCTTGCGCTTGTTCAGCTTTCCGACAATATGAGCACATTTGCGCTTTTTGCAGCAATACTCACAGCAGTGATAAATATTTTTATGTACGCCCTTGACGTAAAAAAATCCCCCGCATGGGAAAGGCCTTTGCGCATAGCGTCGCCCGCACTGAACATCATTGCCCTGCTCGGCGGCATAAGCGCAGCCTTCGGAAACAGCAGCGCATTTTATGCGGCAGCCGCTGTATTTGTTATCCGCAGCGCTGCGGCGGCCGTTATGGGCTTCAGAGGACACCGCATTTATAAAACACGCCTTGCCGCCGTATCGTCCCTGGGGTCGGGAGCGCTTTTTGCACTGATAATTATGCATAAGCTGTCTGTAAGCAGCGAGGTATTCGCCCTTTCCGCCGCACTCTTTGCAGTGCTGTTCTCACTGGGAATGTTCACCTTTGATATAAAGATACCCGAGGGCTGGAACATACCCGTAAAAATGTCCGCATTTATTCTCAATGCTTTCGGGATAATATCGTCGTTTCATGCACTTGCGGAAAATTTCGGAGAATGGAACGGCATATGCTTTTGCGTAGCGGGAATATATATTATTTCCTCCTTTGCGGCAGGCATAATGGCAGCCTGCGGACACCGCCTGTATAAAAACGCTCCCTCTGCCTTTGCATCAATGTTTACGGGACTTGCATTTTCCGTAATGCTTGCGGCGGAGCTTTCGGCAAGCAGCGCTGCTGCCGCACTGTACTTTACTGCAATGCTGCTGGTACTTGTAAATGCGTTTTATACGCTGCCGTCACGGCTTCCGGAGGAATGGAAGCCTGCTGCGGGTATATCGTCGGCTGTCCTCGGTCTGATAAGCATATTCACTTCACTGTTTACTTTTATTGATAATTTCGGCAGCCATGACCCTGCCTGCTATACCGTTTCCGCACTTTATATCCTGCAAGCCGTATTTATCACGGCAGCGGCTTACCGTGGTCACAGCGAGTATTCAAAGGTTCGCTGGTCGGTAATTTCACAGCTTATCGGCACGCTTTTTTCCCTGCTTACTCTTGCGGAACTTGCCGACAGCGAGCCAAGCTTTATGCTTTGCCTGACGGTTTTTGCTGCCGCATATCTTAATTTCGTGCACACGCTTAAGCTGAACAAGCCCGAAAAATGGGAATCCTCCCTGAAAGCATTTTCGTATATTACTGGAATTTTCGGCATGGCTTACACATTATGTCAAATGCTTGACTTTTATGAATGGACATATCATTTCTATGCAAGCGCAGCAATTTATATCGCATATTCCATAGGTATCACCGCAATGGCATTTCGTGGACATAACGAATACTCCAAACGGCACTGGTCGGTCATTTCACAGCTTACGGGAATATCATTCATTTTTGCTCTGCTTTTAAACCTTGCCGAAAACAAGCCCCATTTTATGCTTTACCTGACAATTTTCACAGTCGCATATCTTAATTTCGTGCACACGTTCAAACTGAACAAGCCCGAAAAATGGGAATCCTCCCTGAAAGCATTTTCGTATATTACTGGAATTTTCGGCATGGCTTACACATTATGTCAAATGCTTGACTTTTATGAATGGACATATCATTTCTATGCAAGCGCAGCAATTTATATCGCATATTCCATAGGTATCACCGCAATGGCATTTCGTGGACATAACGAATACTCCAAACGGCACTGGTCGGTCATTTCACAGCTTACGGGAATATCATTCATTTTTGCTCTGCTTTTAAACCTTGCCGAAAACGAGCTTAGTTTTATGCTTTACCTGACAATTTTCACAGTCGCATATCTTAATTTCGTGCATACGCTTAAGCTGAACAAGCCCGAAAAATGGGAATCCTCCCTGAAAACATTTTCGTATATTACGGGAATTTTCGGCGTGGTTTTCACATTATGGCATTGGCCATATCCTTTTTATGCAAGTGCAGCAATTTATATTGCATATTCTGCCGGCATTGCCGCAATGGCATTCCTAAGGCACGGCGAATACTCAAAAACACACTGGGCATTAGCCTCGCAGCTTA
This sequence comes from uncultured Ruminococcus sp., assembly GCA_964523835.1. Classification (GTDB taxonomy): domain Bacteria; phylum Bacillota; class Clostridia; order Oscillospirales; family Ruminococcaceae; genus Huintestinicola. Next base: position 10,734 of record CAZGAZ010000042.1, on the reverse strand, counting down.
CGGGTATGATCTTTTCATTGTGCATAATTTATAAAACAGTTGATTCGGCGGGATTATTTCTTTTGATATTCTCGGCGTTGGCGGCCCTGTATTATGCCGCAGAATATTTCGCCTTTATGAAAATGCCCGAAGAATGGATGAAGGTAACAAATGCCGTCAGCATAGTATCGGTCATATTGGCTGCCTGGTCGGCTGCAATGTTTACCGCAGACCGGTTCGGTGACTGGGACATATACTGCTTCCTCATTGCCCTGCTGTATATAGGTTACACGGCTGTAAGAGGGATACGCCATGAAAACAGTCTGCTTAAAGCGGCGGAGTGCATTATCTCCTGCCTTACGGCGTGCAATCTGTACTGCGTTATTGCGGACGCAAGCTTTACAGTACCCGAATTTATTCTTGTGTGCATAATGCTTGCGCTCTCACTGATACATCATTTTGCAAAGCCTGTCCGCACACTGTTCTCGGATATTTTCCTCCCCGCAGGACTGGCATTTTCCGCATTGGCGTGCGCCCTTGAATATAATCTTTGCGGCATACTGGGCTTTGCAATACTCGGTGCACTAATGCTGATAAAAGCCGCAGAGAAGGACGGCAGACTTTCGGGTCTGTTTAAAATCCTGCTGCCCCTGCCTGTAACGGGAATGGTTAATACATTCGTTTACTGGAATTTTTCCGATTCGTTCGGTACTATGGCGGCAGCAAGCGCAGCCGTGCTTGCGGTCACAGCGGCTGCAATAATGTTCATAGGAAAGAAAACGGACAGAACATTCTTCTCATTTGCGCTCACATCGGCTATACTGATATTCTTAGGCACGTCAAGCGACCTTACAGTTATGCTCCTGATACTTCTCGGTGCAAGCATTATGCTGACTGCGATGCTTAGCAGGTGTAAAAACAATCTCCCGTCGCTGCTTACTATGGCAGGGACTGCGGCGGCAGTCCGCAGTATTGCGGAAAACGTTTCTCTCCGTACAGAGCTTAATGTCTCGCTTATATTTGCGGTAATATTTGCGATTGTCTCCCTGGCGGCTTCAAGAATATTTTACGGCAGAAAGCTTCTTGACCGTGAAAACGAATGCTTCCGCCTTGATACCTGCTGCACGGGAATGCTGCTTGCACTGCCCATGGTTATCTCCGAAAATGAAAAGGTCACAACCTTTGCCGTGCTTGCAATACTTGCCGCCTTTGCCGCAAATCTTGTGCGGAAAGAACACAGTGACGATGCCAACAGCTTTGCGCTTACCGCTGCCTGCGGACTGTTCACACTTGCCCTGATATTCAGGCCGTTCCTTATCGTAAGCGACGTTCTCTTTTCAAGGAAAATAACCCTTGGCATAATCTCCTCTTTCGGCTTTGCATTTTCAAAAATATGGGTAAAAAGACCAAAGCTTGCAGAAAATTTCTCGTCGGCAGTTTACGGAATAGCCTTTGTCTGCCTTATAACAGACGCACTTTCTCATCAGAATCTTTTCAACACCCTTATCGTTCTGGCCGTGTCTGCGCTGATACTGCTTTACTCCTTTATCTCAAAGAAAAAGCGCTGGTTCGCCGTTTCGTCAATAGCCCTTACGGGACTTACGGTCTACACCTTCAGGGATTTCTTCGCCATGATAGACTGGTGGGTGTATCTGCTGATCGTCGGATTTATTCTTATAGCGGTATCCTCCGCAAATGAATATTTCGTAAAAAAGGGCAGGGAACTTAAGGAAAAAGCGGGAAGATTTTTTGAAGATTGGAAATGGTAGTTGATTTTTTCCGAAATATGTGCTAAAATAGGAAAGGGGCAGATTTTATGAATGCCAAAATAAAAAAGGTTTTGTTTATCCTCACATTTATCCCATATGCTCTTGTGCCTTTAATCGGGCTGCACGTAGCGACTTTCGGCGGTTATTTCTTTTTTAATCCTGTTAACGGAGTTGACGGCTTTTGGCTGGGTATAGCATGTGCATTGTACGCTATGGTCATGGAAGTTCCTGTTATTCCCGTGTGCATTACTTTTCACATACTTTGCCTGCTCAGAAAAAAAGTACCGTTCATCCAAAAGATGAGCACAAAGAAATTCACTGTGATTTGCGCAGTCCTGTGCTGCGCTGTATCGGTACCGCTGCTTCTTCACGAACATTCTTATGAAATTGAAAAAATGTTTAAAAAAGCAAGTGCAGCGCATATGTCGGCAAGGGCAGACGAAAAAATAGCTTATAAAAAAAGTAACATTATTTGCGACGGCATATTTAATTTGCCCGAATATAAGACAAATCATATTTTGATCGACTATGATAAAAACGACGTAGGTTTTCTTACATTTGCAAGTTATGACCGATATTATGAAATACATCTTGCGGAGACCTCAACCGACAGTCCGGAGTACAGACATATTGCCGATACATATTTTGTTCAGTCGGATATATCCTTATCCTCACCGGGAAAAAGGCTTGTCAGTTTTTCCGATGAGCGTTACGAACATTATACTGTCGCTCTTCTGCTTTTTTATGAGGACGGAACGGTTTTTTACGCAGACAACATACGCTATGAGAATACGGACAGAGGGCAATATTTCGGACTCAGTTACCCGAAGGAGCCTGTCAGGCTGGAGGACTCCGAGAAAAAATAACATAGAAAGGAACCGAAAATATGAAAACGGAATTGCTGCCTGTGATAACCGGTATGCTTCTGGCGGCGCTTTTTACGGTATTCTCGGCTGTTCTCTGGCTACTGGTCAAGGGCAGCCGCAGCAAGGTAACATTCAGCTTTGTGGGATGTGTGTTTTCGCAGCTTCTGTGGATAATTTCACAGCTTATGATAATAATGTCGGAAAGCGAAAAGCAGTTTCTTATCAGCTACGCCGTGGGAAATCTCGGTATATGCTTTTTAGGCAGCTGCTGGCTGCTGTTTGCGGTAAGCTATATGGACAGGGAGCTTTCAAAGCCGCTTGTAACGGGGACTCTGACGTTTTCCGCACTTGTTTTTCTGTGCGCCGTCACAAATCCCCTGCACGGGCTTTATTACACCGATTTTTCTCCGGAGACTGTAGTTCACGGCCCTTTGTTCTACATAATGCAGGTGTACACATATACTGTTATGCTTATAGGAATTGCCCTTGTCTGCAAAAAATGCTTTGAGATAAAGGAGCGTTCACGGGGGCAGGCGGTTTTGCTCACTCTGGCTACTGCCATACCGCTGACAATAAATCTGCTTACTCTGGGCGGTATTATCAGCATTGACCTTGCGCTTACGCCGATATCCTTTGCGCTTTCGGGGATACTGATACTGCTGGCAACATACAGATACGGCTTTCTGAATGTGAACGACGTCGCCTTTGAAGACGCATTCAATACCATTGAAGAGGGCGTTGTTATCTTCAATCACAGAGGCAGGATAACCTATCTCAGCACTGCGGCAAGGAGACAGCTTGACATATCCGAAAAAACCGATCTCACTTCTCTTATGGGATATATTTCCGAACTTGCAGGCAGCGCTGTGGATAAAAGCTTTGACTATGCCGAAATAAAAAAGAACGGCACTGTTTACGGGATAAGGCATTATCATTGCTGCAACGACAAGGGAGTTTCGGTGGCGCAGCTTCTGATAGTTTCGGACATATCCCGCTATTATCAGCTTATCGAAAAAACGGACGAGCTTGCTCTGGCAAGGCAGAAGCTTGTGCTGGAGAAAGAGCGCAACCGTATCGCCCAGGAGGTTCACGACACCGCAGGGCATACCTTTACCATAATAAGCTCTCTTGCCAAGCTTTCAAAAGCCCGCCTTGCAAATACAGCGGATTCTCCGGAAAAGGCGGAACTGCTTGAATTTGCGGAAAAAACCGAATCCCTTGCAAGAGGAGGACTTACCCAGCTGAGGTGCTCAATAAACGACCTGCGGGAGGATAGCTTTATGACCACCGTCACCGCCGCCGTAAGGACGGTCACAAACGCCGTAAGGGATATAAACATACAGGTCTGCGTTCAGGGTGCGGAGGACGAAAGCTACTCATTCTGCGTGCAGAATATATACAGCAGCTTCCGTGAGCTTATCACAAATTCGGTAAGATATTCCGGGGCGGACAGGATAGACGTTATAATAAAATTTCTCGGGACTTCATTGGAGCTTTACGTGTTCGACAACGGCAGAGGATGCGCCGAAATAACCGCACATGACGGCCTGCGTGGGATAACCGAACGTACAGAAAATCTGGGCGGTACGGCAGCGTTCAGATCGGGAGAGGGTATAGGCTTTACCGCAATAATAAAAATACCCGTTAAGGAACGTCAAGGAAGGTGAAAAAATGATAAAGGTAATAATAGCCGACGACATACAGATACTGCGGATGGGGCTTGAGGTGACCCTTGCGGCGGACGAGGAAATAAAGGTTGTGGGACAGGCTTCAAACGGAAAGGAAGCCTTTGAGATGTGCATAAAAAATTCTCCGGACGTTGTGCTTATGGATATGCGTATGCCGCAGTATGACGGAGAGTACGGCACAAGGCAGATAAAGGCGCATTTCCCGCAGATAAAGGTGCTTGTCCTTACCACATTCGACGACAGCGAGACAGTGCAGAAAGCGGTCTCATGCGGAGCGGACGGTTACATACTCAAGGAAATGGAGCACGAAAAAATAATCGGCGCCATAAAAGCAGTGCACAGCGGAATAAACGTGTTCGGGGCAAGCGTGTTTTCCTCCATAAGACAGACCATGACCCCCTCCCAGCCCTCTGCCGCAAGCTTTGAGCTTACCGAAAGAGAGCGTGAGCTTATGGCTCTTATCTGCGACGGCTGCGATAACAAGGAGATAGCAGGGAGGCTTTTTCTTGCGGAGGGAACGGTGCGGAACAGCATTTCCCGTCTGCTTGAAAAGCTGGAACTTAAAGACCGCACTCAGCTTGCGGTGTTTGCGGTTAAAAATAATCTTGTGTGAAAGTTTATCCTCCGCTGGAAAAGCATAATCAGAGCCGCTCCCCCTTTAGGCTCTGATATTTTATTCACGCCATTCACGCCTGCTCCGTCAGATAAAGGCGTATCCTCATCCGGACAAGCTCTGCCGTCTCCTCGGCGGTTTTGCTGCCGTTATAAAACTCTGCCGCTTCCTCGGCAATAATGTCATTTACCGTCATATCTTCACGGAGGATACAGTCGGCGGAAGCGATAATATCCATTACCCTCTGCACGTCCTCTTCATTCGGCTCGCCTATATCCGATACAGCGGAGGAAAGCGACATCGTCCCCATTGTCACAATGCCGTAGTTGACCCGTTTCGGGTCATGCTCCATATCCCGTTCGGCAAGCTTTTTCAGGGAATCGTTTCTCACAGGGAACTCACTAACACAGTTCTGATAATCGGGCGCAAGAAGTCTCTTCACAAACTGCCACGCTCCCTCTCTTGTTTTTTCATCCGCCTTTGCCGATACGGAAATTCCCGTCTGGAGCATAAACGCTGTTCCCGAGCCGCTTTGGCGTGGAAATCCCACAGCCGAAACAGGGTCGGCGAACTGTGCCCTCTCAAACCTGTACAGGTCGGTGAAATCAGACAGATATGCCGTCATAAGCAGTGCGCTTTCATCGGAATACATGGTCTCAAACCTGCTCCAGAATTCATCGTTGAAATAATCGTCCAGATCGATATTATCCGAAAGCTTGTCGGAATATTCCAGAAGCTTTATAAACTGCTCCGAATCAAAGCCGTATTCTGCGTTTTCATAGTCGATATATCCGAAATCCATTGCCGCATACAAAAGATCATACTTGGTACACCCCGGGAAAACCTCGGTATTATCGGGATATTTGCTGACAATTTCACAAAGCCTGTCAAAGGTGAGCATTTCATTTCCGAATATTTTTTCCTTTCCGAGCAGGGTGTATATCCTGAAGCTGTCGGTAAATCTGTAAAGCTTGCCGTCAGTCTCGCAGGCTGCAAGAAGCGAGGGGATAAAATCCTCACGGCTAAAGTCGGGATCACTGTCGATAAACTCGTACAGATCCGCAAACATTCCCTTGGATATGTAGTTGTTAATGGGCGTCCCACTGCCGGAAATAAGTATGTCGGGAATATTCCCCGAAATTATATCCATATTCATACGGTCGTAATCTGCGTAACCGTATTTTTTCACGGTGATAAAATAATCGTCGCTTAAATTATTGAACTTCACAGCCTCGTTTTCTATGTAAGCGCTTACGGAGTATTCGTTCCCCGCAAGAATTATTTCCTTTCGGTCATTTTCGGGAGCAGGCTGCTTTGTTACAAGAGAAATTTTCGGGGCATTGTAGGGATAGGACTGCCCTGCAAAAATATACCCCTCGCTGCCGTAAAAAAAAGTGCTTACCTCAATAGCGCTGACCCCCGACTCTACCAGCCCGAATATTTCCTCTGCCTCGCCGCCGATATTATAGCTGTAAACAACGCTGCCGCTGCAAATAAGAAAATCGCTGTCATTTCCCGGAGTAATAAGCGAACCGTAATCGCCTGCGGGCAGCAAGGTCTCCTTGCCTGTTTCCCCGGTCTCGGTATCTATCGCACACAGGGTCATTCCGCCGTCCCCGTAGCCGTAAATATAAGCGTTTCCCGCCTTGTCGAAAACAATGTCGCTGACGTCTCCCGCATTCCTGATATCGAACTTGAATTTAAAATCACTGCCTATAACCGTAATGCCGTTCCAGTTGCCGATAATATAATTTCCGCTGCGGTCGATTCCGAAATACGCCGCATAAAACGAGTCGTCGATCTCCGAGGATACGTCCGTTTCGGTAATATTCCCGCCGCCCGTATCGGCGGTCTTGATAAGGAAACGGGACTGTTCGCCTTCGTATTCCTCGGCAAACCAGCAAAGCTTTCCCTCAGCCGTGCAGCAGGGGTCTGTCATTCTCCCCTCTCCTGCCCAAAAAGCAGAAAATCCGCTGCCGTCAACGTTTACCGTGTTAATGTAATATTCGTAATACTCTTCCTCCTCATTGGGATAGCTTGACAAAAAGCAGACCTTGCCTGCGCTGAGGGTGCTGCAAAAGCCTGTAATATCGCCCTTTATCTCCTCGGAAATTTCCTTTGGAGCAGCCCTGTAAACATACTCTGCCTTTGGCCCTGCCTCCTCTTTTCCTCCGCAGCCGGACAGCGCCGCCATTAAAATACAAGCTGTAACCGCTGCCGTAATCTTGGTAATCCTGGTAATCCTTTTGAATTTGCCTTTCATATACGTTACTTATCCTTTCTGTTTTTTAATGTTTAATTTTCCGATTTACAGGTATTTTCCCTGTCGGCAAATTCATTCTATCACATTAGAACCGGTTTGTCAATAATTGTAACCGAATGTTGTTTTATTACAATAGAATATTGTTGGATTGCCTAAAAAAGCTGCATTTATTTTGTTAAATTTACCGATTATGCGCATTGAAAAATAAGGGGAAATATGGTATAATTATTTAATGGGGCAATATGCTCAAGAAAATCAAGCGAAAAATTGTTGAGATGATGTATCGGGAAATGGGTCATTGATGAAGCTTGCAGCAGATTCCGCCGTTTTTCGGCGCAATAATTTTTTTAACATAACGATATTTCTTTCGGGAAATTGATCTGTGCAGTAATTTTGTAACAGTTTGTAATTGATTTGTCATTGCATTAAAATACTTGTGATTTTTTTGTATTTACTTTGTAATGATTTGTAATTTCTCTGTTATGGTAAATGCTCCGGAAATATGCTATAATTTTATAATGGAATAATTCGGTAATATAAGGAATACCGGAATTTATCCGAAAAATTTCTCTTATACAGGAAAGTGAATTTTATAAAAGGAGCAGGTAATATGAACATTAAAAGAACGACCTTAGCGATACTCTTAACGCTGGCATTATCCGCTTGCAGCGAGGCAAACGTCACGGACGGCGAAACGGAGACCGCAGCCGCCCAAACGGAAACATCAAGCACCCAAACGGAAAATACAGCCGCCGAAATCTCCGAGCAAACGGCTGAAACGACCGCAGAATTTACAGAAACCGCAGCGGCAAAAGCCAAACCGGCGGAGGATTACTTTGAAGAGCAGGGATATAAGCTTGAGGGCAGCACACTCTGCATTGATATGAATGATTTTACGGACGGCAAAGAACCTCTTGCGGGTATTGATGAAGAATATCTCAAAAAAGTGTACTTCGTTACAGTTGAAAATGCAGGCGACAGCGATCTGAGCTTTCTGCAAAAATCCCCCTTCAACCGGGTTACCCTTGAGGGCTACAGCGGAAACACCGATTTCAGCGAAATGAATATAATCTCCATCACCCTTGACGACTACAGGGGCGGAGACCTGACCTCCCTTCCGGAATACGAATATCTTTGGCTTAATTTTGAAAATTACAGCGGCAATGAAGATATGAGCTTTATTGCCGATTTGGAAAGCATACATAATCTTTCCTTTAAAAATTACAGAGATGAATCGGATCTTAGCTTTATTGCCGAATGTCCGAACATTACATCTCTTGTTTTGATAAACAAAAGCATAAACGCAGAAGCTGCGGCAGATGTTATCCAAAATTCAAATATAAAAACTCTCAGCATAAAAACCGAGGCCTATTCCTCCAAGGATGCCGATATTATTATGCGTGCCGCACCGACCTGCGCTGTAAGGTATTATCTTGACAATTCACCCTGGTCGGACGGACGACCCGAGGAAGGTATAGCATTTTTTACAAATATGTATTTCTACCCCGATCGCCCCGGGAATTGGGAGTGCCGGACAGCTGACGCAAGCACCTATTATCCCGCAATCTGGCGTCACTCAGGAAGCCTTGTATGCACCTTCAGCAATTTTACCGAGGAAGTGCAGCGGATAAATTCCGCAGAGATATTCAAATATGACAAGGGCGTCCTTACCCCCATTACATTTTCGGACGGAAGCTTTGTTTATGATATTGATTTCACAATTGACCCCGGCACAAACTCGGATTATGAAATTGCCAATGAAGTGTTTCCGTTTAATGAATGTGAAACAGGAATTTACACAGCAGCTTTTAATTCGGACGGCGGAAGGCTTGAGCAGAAGTTTGTAATACGCCGTTCGGATGATGATTTTCTGACCGAGGAACAGCACAATGCTGTTGACGCAGCTTATGAAATTACAAAGAAATATTTCGGCTCATCAATATATATGTCACAGGAATATGCCGACGAACACACGGTAGACGAGTTCCTTTCGGAGATATGCCTCGGATATACATACGATTATGCTTATTCAACAGCTCAGCGTTACAGGTATATTGATGAAAACGGCAATCTTCAGGCTGCGTCGAGTGATAAAGGCGGGGATATTTCATATCAGGGCAGTTTTCTCATGCCGGTTTATTCGGATAATAATGAGGTTCTTTTTAAGAATTTCATTATTCACGGACATGAAGATAATCCCTATTTCATTTGGTTTGAAGAGGTCAATTATCACATGGTAAAAACCGAGGACGGCTGGCGGTTTGATAATTTTCAGATTTGGTATTAACAGCGCTTGCCTCCTGCCTGCTAAAATCCTCCGAAAGGAATGATCTTAACTTATGTCCCCAAAACTGAAAACAGTATACATATGCTCCTCCTGCGGCTACGAATCCTCAAAATGGAACGGGCGGTGTCCCTCCTGCAAGGAATGGAACACATTCGAGGAAGATGTGATAGACGTCTCCCCCGCCGCCAAAGCCACGGGCAAGGCCGCAAGGGCAACAGGCGCAGAGCTCAACGCCCTGAGCTGTTCGGACAGAATAAAGACCCTTGACGAGATTACCGCAGAGGACGAGATACGCTATTCCACAGGAACGGGCGAGCTTGACCGTGTGCTGGGAGGGGGGCTTGTAAAAGGCTCGCTGGTGCTTCTGGGAGGCGAGCCCGGCATTGGCAAATCCACCCTGCTTTTGCAGATCTGCAGCTACTTCGGAAAGGAGCACTCCATTCTCTATGTTTCCGGAGAGGAAAGCCCAAGACAGGTGAAGCTCAGGGCGGAGCGGCTGGGGGTAAATACGGGAAATCTCTATCTGCTCAGCGTTACCGACGCAGAATCCGTGTGCGCCACGGTTATGGAATCCCGCCCGGAGATAGTAATAATCGACTCCATACAGACCATGAGCATTAAAAGCGTTTCCTCCACCTCGGGAAGCATTGCCCAGGTAAGAGAATGCACAAATATGTTCATGCATTTGGCGAAAGATCTGGAGACGCCAATATTTCTGGTAGGTCACGTTAACAAGGACGGCGCTATTGCAGGCCCCAAGGTGATGGAGCATATTGTGGACACCGTGCTTTTCTTCGAGGGCGACCGCCACCAGAGCTACAGGCTGCTGCGGGCGGTAAAAAACCGCTTCGGCTCTACCAATGAGATAGGCGTTTTTGAAATGCAGGACAAGGGACTCCTGCAAATAGAAAATCCCTCGCTGATGTTCCTGTCGGGAAGACCTGCGGGAGTTTCGGGAAGCTGCGTGGGCTGCATTATGGAGGGCACACGTCCCATTTTAGCGGAAGTCCAGGCGCTGGTCACCAAAAGCGGATATTCCGCTCCCCGCCGCACCTCAACAGGCTTTGACTTTGCCCGCCTTGCCATAATCATTGCGGTGCTGGAAAAGCGGGTGGGGCTTTTTTACGGCACGCTGGACGTGTTTGTGAATATTGTGGGAGGCTTCCGCTTGGACGAGCCTGCGGCGGACTTGCCTGCGGCGCTTGCTCTGTACAGCAGCCTTATGGACATTCCCGTGAACGAAAAGCTTGTCAGCTTCGGTGAAATAGG
>CAZGAZ010000041.1:0-29059 GCA_964523835.1 uncultured Ruminococcus sp. | reverse complement strand
GTTCACTGCAAATTTGACGAGATAATATCATATAACGACAAATACGCATGGATAATTATCCATATTATCAAAGCAACGCCTTTAGATAAGCTGCACGAAACATATCCGCAGGAAATAAAAGAGAAATTTAATTTTGAAAATCCGGATTTTGAATATGGCAATTGGAGCATGTACAGCGATTCATGTGAGGACTGGGGAAACCGGTATCTTTTCTTCACCGACAGCAATATGGAAAAGCATATGATACTGGAGTGCCGATGGGATCCTCATGTCATCGAAATAAAGTGCTGCAATACTGTTTTCAGAGCGGATATTTTCCGGTAATCATAATAACAATCCGACTGCCTTTGAAATATCCGTATTATCAAAAATAATCTCGGGGCATTCATCATATGATGAGTGCCTTAATTTGCAAATGGAGGAAATAAAATGGAGAGAGAAAAAATATCCTTATGAACAGTAACAGGTATTCACGGCGAACTCATTTTGCACTTTTTATTCAGTGAACACAGCTGTAAACATCCCTTAACATTTTCCCGCAAAAATGTCACCCGAACTTGCTTGCGCTCCCCTGCCTCCTCTGGTATAATAAATTTGAAAGGTATAAAATTTTATACATTACCGCATTACAGCGGCTTGATAATATGAGCTCTGCCGGACATTGCAGTGCAGCCCAAGGAATAGGGAAGGGAGACCGTATATGAACGTTCTTGAAGTAAAAAATCTGTGCAAAAAATACCCCTCATTCACCCTTGACAATGTTTCATTTACCGTGCCCGAAGGCTCTGTTACAGGCTTTATCGGCAGGAACGGCGCAGGAAAATCCACCACCTTGAAATCAATTCTCGGCCTTGTTCATCCCGACAGCGGCGAGGCGGTGTTTTTCGGGAAAAATTTTAACGAACATGAGCGGGAAATAAAACAGGAAATCGGCTATGTTTCGGGAGGTTCGTTCTTTTATCCCAATAAAACCATAAAAGCCGTCACCGCCGTGACCCGCCGCTTTTATGAAAATTGGGACGACAGCCTTTTCAAAAGCTATATGGAAAAATTTTCCCTTGACGAAAACAAAACTCAGTCACAGCTTTCCGAGGGCATGAAAATAAAATATTCCCTTACCCTTGCCCTGTCCCACCATGCAAAGCTGCTTATACTGGACGAGCCTACAAGCGGACTCGACCCCATTTCCCGTGATGAGCTTCTGGATATTTTCATAGAATTATCCCGTGAGGGCACGACAATTTTATTCTCCACCCATATAACCTCCGATCTGGAGAGATCCGCCGACGGAATCATCTACATACGAGGCGGCAAAATCGCCGATCAGGACACTCTCAGCGCCTTTACCGACCGTTACAAAGCCGTAAAGCTTACCGAAGCCGAATACGGGTCCGCCGATAAAGCCCTGCTCATAGGCTGCAAGCCCGCCAAAACAGGGTACACCGCCATAGCTCTCTCGGAAAACGCCGATAAGCTCCCGGGCGAGCTCTCCCCTGCCGACCTTGAAACGATAATGATACACCTTGAAAAAGTAGGCGCTATGTAAAAAAGAGGCGTTTGGTGTTCCGCTGCCCGGTAACTCAATAATGCGTTAACCTGAAAAAGAAAGGATAAATTTATGAAAGATCTCATATACAAAGAATTCAAGCTTGCCCTCCACCCCACGTCGGCAATATTTCTTACATTTGCCGCAATGCTGCTTATCCCCTCGTATCCGTATTATACCGCATTTTTCTATACGGGGCTCGGGATATTTTTCACCTGCCTTACAGGGCGGGAAAATCACGATATCTACTACACCTGTCTGCTGCCCGTAAGCAAAGCCGACGCAGTAAAGGCACGCATCATATACGCCGTTATCTTCCAGCTTATCGGGGTTATCATCTGCATTCCCGTCATCCTTATTAAGCCTGCCCTCAATATTCCCGCAAATGCCGCAGGCATGGAGGCAAACGCCGCATTTTTGGGGCTTGCCCTAATAATGCTGGGGCTTTTTAACCTCACCTTTTTCACATCATTTTACAAAAACATTCTTAAAATCGGCAAACCTTTTCTGGTTTCGGGAATAATCACATTTACATATATTTTCATAGTTGAAGCCATGTGCCATGTTGTCCCCTTTTTCCGTGACATTCTCGATAACACCGACAGAAATTTCCTCCCCCAGCGGATAACGGTTCTGGTCATAGGCATTATCTGTTATGCCCTGCTCACCCTTGCCGCCTGCAAAAAATCGGTAAATAATTTTATAAAGCAGGACTTGTAATTGACATTTCCCCGGAAATATTATAAAATAAAATAAGCAATATTTTCCCTCACATAAAATAAAAAATGTGCAGGGAATTTTTTTTGATATTCTTGAAAAATAACAAACGAATACATAATTCTAGCTTCTAGCCTCTAAAAAATCTTATCTCTAGCAGTGACAAAATGCCTCTCTGAGTTGTTTTATATACAGGACGTCCAAAAAGGAGGAAACTTTAATGACAGAAAGCGACCTTGAAAAGGCACTCAAACTCCACCGCCCCGCTGTCTACAGGCTTGCCATGAGCTATACCGGAAACTCCGCCGACAGCGAGGATATTACCGAGGAAGCCTTTATAAAGCTGTATCTGCGGCATAAGCTGCCCGAGGACGACTCGCAGACAAGAGCATGGCTTATCCGTGTAACAGCAAACCTTTGCAAAAATCACCTTAAATCCCCCCGACATAAAAACAGAGCGGAAATGCCCGAAAATATCCCCGAAGAAACGGGCATATCCGAGGAAGAACGGCAGGAGCTTAAAGCCGCTCTGGAAAGCCTTAAACCCGATTATCGAGCGGTCATACTGCTCCATTATTACGAGGGATTTTCTGCCCGTGAAATAGCAGGTATCCTGGGGCTTACGGTCACAGCAGTCACCACAAGGCTGCAAAGGGGCAGAGAGACGCTGAAAAAATTTCTCACCGAAACTTAAATCCGAAAGGCGGTAATTTTATGAGCATTTACAAAAAATATTTTGACGAAATTTCTCAAAGCGCAGCAGGCACAAGCCTTGATACACAGACAGAAAATATCAGATCAAAAGCCCGCCGCATAAAGCGCAGGCGCAGGAATGTGTGGGCGGCAGGTATAACGGCGGCGGCATTTATGATGTGCACCGTCACAGCCGCAGCAACCGACAGAAATATCCTTGAAATGGCGGCCGCCTGGCTGGGTATATGCACGGAAAAAGCCGAAACAGCCATGGCGCAGATACGCACCGTTGAAATGTACAATGAATTTAAAGGACTGGAGGTGCGCCCTCAAACGGTGTATTCCGACGGCAGTGTAAATATATTTTTTATCGACCTTATCAGAACCGACGGAGGTATCTTCGACTGTTCGGAATATGACGTTAAAATGACCGACGGAACTCCCGCCATTGACCCGGAAACAGGTTTGCAGGAAACCGACAGACAGCGTATACATTTTGGGCACATAAGCGCCACCTCTCATTATGACATTATGGAAAACGGCGAAAACATGGGTGAATCTGCCTTTCAGATCGTTCCGTCAAGTATCTATGTAATGGACGACGACGACCCGACGGATAATATGATAACCGTGGCAGTTTATGCGGAAAAGGAAAAAGGTCTGCTTGAAAGCGGCGAGTCTACTCTTTGCCTGCTCCTTGGCAATATAACCACATCAAAGCATTCACTGAGAAAGGGAGCAGGTAATTCTCTCTGGATAGAATCGGAGACCGTAGATTCCATGCCGGGTACATGGAACGGAAATTTATACTTCACACCCCGTGAATGCGAAAAGATAACCCTGACGCCGGGCAGAGATTCCATATTCAAGACATATCCCCAAAACGTGGACGAAAACGGCATTATGCCCATGTATGACACTACCTTTACCGTTGACGAAATAGTTCTCACGGAAATGACAGTGAGCCTTAAAATACACGGACAGCGTCCCGATGAAATGCGCTTCTTCAATCCCTACAGTACAAGTGAGCTGTTCTTCTCCGACGGCAGCAGCATTGTCCTTAATACCGATTACCGTACACCCTCTATCCTTAAAGGCGGCGAACATCTTCCTGCGCTGAATTCCGCCGAAGAGCCCTGGGAATGCCACCTTTCGATAATGCTTCCCGAAACTATCGACCTTGATGATGTAACGGCAATCCGTATGGGCAGCGAAATTTTTGATGTGAAATAAAAAAAACGGGTCTTTCCCAATTCAAAAGGGAAAGACCTGTATTTTTTATATAATTATATAATATACTGCCCCGCCTGTACCTTCCACATTTCGGCGTATTTCCCGCCCTTTTTCAGCAGCGCCTCGTGGCTGCCCTCTTCAATTATCCTGCCGTTTTCAAGCATATATATCCTGTCGGCTATCCTTGTGGTGGAAAGGCGGTGGGATATAAACACCACCGATTTGCTGTCCGCCGCCGTCAGCATTGCATGGTTGAGATGATACTCCGCAATGGGGTCAAGAGCGGAGGACGGTTCGTCAAGTATGATGAGATTAGCCTGCTTGTAAAACACCCTTGCAACCGCCAGCTTCTGCCCCTCGCCTCCCGAAAGGTTCACTCCGTCCTCCTCAAATTCCGTGGTAAGGTGAGCGCAAAGTCCTCCGGGCAGCGTTTGCAGCCGCTCGGAAAATCCGCTTTTTTCAAGGGCATAGAAAACCTCGTCATCATTCGCCTTTTCCCCGTGATCCAGCAGCACGTTTTCCTTTACCGTCGCCGCAAATATCTTAAAATCCTGAAAAACAGTCCCTATTTTCCTGCGGTATTCTTCCACGTTATATTCCTTTATGTTCACACCGTCCAGCAGAATCTCCCCCTCGCTTACATCATACAAACGCATTATCAGCTTTATAAGCGTGGTCTTTCCTGCGCCGTTGTAGCCGACTATCGCAATTTTGCTTCTGGGGTCTATCTTCATGTTGATGTTTTTAAGGATATATCCGTCCTTTTCATTGTACCCGAAGGACACATTTTTAAGCTCTATCTCTCTTGGATTTTCGGGAACTTTTCGGTTTTCTTCGCTTACTATCTTCGGTTCAATACTAAGGAAATTCTGCATTTTATCCACATATAAGCTTATCTCCTGCATTTTGGGATATGTGTCCGAAAACCGCCGCAGATTGTTTTTCATACGGTTTGCAGTGCCCCTCATGACCGCCACATTGCTGTAGGAAATTCTGTGCAGCACCGCCGCACTGTAAACAAGATATATCATGTAAACCACATCAATAAGAAAATCATTGCAGACATAATCCTTCATAAACTGCATCAGAAAACGCTTGCCCGCATTCCTTTTGTCTATCGCCAGTACCTCGTCGTTCACCTGGTCGAAATCCTTTAAAATAAGCTCGGAAGCCTCCGTATTAAGCCGCATTTCCTTGGCGTAATCATTAAGATAAAACACCCTGTTCACATACCCCAGCTTTCGCTCATGGGGATTTTTCTCATTCCTTATCCTGAAATTCAGCTTGTTGAGAGCCTTTCCCGACCAAAGTGCAGCCGCAAAAGACACCGCCACAAATATAAACGAAACAGGATCGCTTCCTATAAAGAACGCTCCCGACAGCACCACCGACGTCAACCCCGTGAACAGATTCCATATCAGCCCGAACATTCTGTCCACCTGATTTTCCGCCTCCGACACCGACAGCACATAATCGTTGTAAAATTCGGGGTTGTCATAGCATTCCAGGTCGATCTCCCTTGCCTTTTTATACATCATTTCCTTGATCGCCTGCTTTATTTTCGGCTGACTTTTCATTTGTATTTTCTGATACAAAAATGAACTGTACCAAAGCCCCGCCATAACAAACGCAAGCAAGCAGACAAGAAATAATGCAGCTTCCTTAAAGGGTCTGCCGAATTCCGCACACTCCAGAACATAATTAAGTCCAAAGGTAAACTCCAGAAATATCACGATCTCGTTCCGTATATGCTCCCCTATCAGCATTATCATGCAAGCGGGGGCAGCCTTAAAGCAAAGCCCGAATAAAAACAGATTGTCCGCTATTACCTTTTTAACGCTGTCTTTTTTAACACTGTCCTTTTTCATACCGCCGCCTCCTCTTTATAGCCCTCGTCCGCAAGGTAATTCCGGGCCTGCTTGTTAAACATCTCCGCATATTTCCCCGCCTGCTTTATAAGCTCACGGTGAGTCCCCTGTTCAATGACCGCACCGTTTTCCAGCATAAACACCACATCTGCGTCCTTTACCGAGGAAAGCCTGTGGGAAATAAACAGAGTAATATGCCCCTTGCTTTCGTCCATTATCCCCTTGTAAAGCTCATACTCCGCAATAGGGTCAAGAGCGGAGGACGGCTCATCAAACACCTTTACCGAGGCTTTCTGCGCAAACGCCCTTGCCACAACTATCTTCTGCTGTTCTCCCCCCGAAAGAACAGCCCCCTCATTGTCAAATTCCCGTGTCATTATCGTGTCCATACCATGAGGCAGACTTTCCACCTTGTCCCACACTCCCGAGCATTTAAGAGAATGCCTTGCCACATCCTCCCCGTTTTCAAAGTCTCCCCCCATAAGCACATTGTCTTTCACCGACAAAGCAAGTATCTTATAATCCTGAAAAGCCGCCGAAAACAGTTTTCTGTATGCCTTCAGATTATATTCCCTTATGTTTGTCCCGTTGACGAGAATTTCCCCCGACGTGGGGTCGTAAAGCCTGAAAAGCAGCTTTATAATCGTGGATTTTCCCGCACCGTTGTGCCCCACCAGTGCGCAGACCTTGTCCCCCTCAATCTTAAAGGACAGACCGTTTATAACAGGCTCGTTTTCCTTGTATTCAAAGGAAACATTCCTGAATTCGATCGAGTGCACCTTGCTTTCGGGAATTATGCCGTCCCCGTCCTCGGGTATCTTTTCCTCATACTCCATAAAGGTGCGGAAATATTCCAGAAACTGTCCGTTTTTCAAGGCATCCGAAAAATGACCGAACAGCCCAATAAGAATCCATGAAGAGGTGGACATAGCCGTAAACATTATCGCAAGCTCAGCCAGTCCCATAGTCTTTGAAAC
This sequence comes from uncultured Ruminococcus sp., assembly GCA_964523835.1. Taxonomy (GTDB): domain Bacteria; phylum Bacillota; class Clostridia; order Oscillospirales; family Ruminococcaceae; genus Huintestinicola. The sequence continues at coordinate 22,025 of CAZGAZ010000041.1, read as the reverse complement.
GATCGTCCGATAGGCTGCATAGATCATTATCCCCTCAAACACCAGCGCAAATGTGGTAACATTCTGCGCCCAGCTGTAAACCATCGCCCTTTTGGAATATTTTTCGGCGATCTCCACATTCCCCTCTATCGCCTCATTATACCGCTTCATCATCACCTTGTGGATATTGGAGTAACGTATCTCCTTGGCAAATTCCGCCAGGTGCATTACCCTGTTCACATACTCTTCTTTGCGGCTGTTTTTCACATTGTCCGTATACCGACCGCTCCATATCTTATTCATAAGTCCCCCGAAAAAGAAATTCCCGATTATGGGGAAAATCACGAAAAGCACAGAATATTTATCTATCATAAACATAGACGAAAACGCCGCAGCAGCCGCAATTATCCCGAAGATAACATCAAAGAAAATGTTCACCGAATTTGTCATTTTCTCCGCCGCTCCGTCCAGCGCCATGGTGTAGCGGTTGTAAAAATCAGGCTCTTCAAAGCAGCGCAGCTCCACATTCCTTGCCTTGGCGTAAAGCTTGCGGTAAAGGCAGCGGTAAATTTTGTTATCCGTCAGAGGCACGACCACCGTGGGTACAAAGCTGTTATACACAGCCCGCAGGCAGAACACCGCAAAGCATATGCCTATAAATTTCATAATCGTTTCAAAAGGCGCCTTGGTTTCAATGGCATTCATCACATACCGTAAAAAGAAAATGCTCATAAATATCCATTCCGCATAGCCCATAGCCGCATTGACCGCCGTATGTATGACCCTGCTTCTGCTTATCTCCCACACGGTTTTTACCGCATAGGCATTGTTGGCAAATATCCTTGTCCTGCTTTTTTCCTTTTCGCTCATTTTCATTCCCCGCTTTCGATTTTTTTGCAGCGTTGTCTTTTAATTATACACCTATATTTTTCCGGATGTGTAACAGCTCTGTTTTTTTAATTTTTTGTTAACACTTGTTGACATTTCAAATATCTGTTTTCGCTGAAAAAGATCATACCGCAATTTTATTTTACCATAAAACCTTAGCTTAGTATTGCAAAAAAACGACATTTATCACAGGCATTCCGCAGCGGGATTCTGCACAGGTAAATGTACCTAATAACTGATTGTCAAAAGTTTTTCCAATACGAAAAGGCAAGATGAATGCATACGCCATCTTGCCTCCGTTTTCTTGCCGTATCAAAAGTTCACCAAGATTACAAAGATCACCAAGTTCACTTAATCCGCCGATTTATTCACCGCTCTTTTTCGGTAAACGACCGCCGCAGCGATGAGAATGACCACCGCAGCGCAGGACACCGCCATCCCCTCCCGCAGCCCGGGAACATGGTAAACAAGCCTTATATTATGCTCGCCCTCAGACAGCCTTATGCCTGTCATGCAATCGTTTATGCAGACGATATCTGCCTTTTTGCCGTTGTCATATGCCTGCCAGCCGCTGCTGTATACAAGCTGAAGGCAAAGCATCCTGTCATCGGGCAGGGTAATATTTCCCGTGATCTCATCATCTCCCAGAACAACATTCTCCAGGGTATATTCCGAAAGCTTTTCATACTGCTTTGTATAATCCGAAACGGGAAAAGCCGTCAGCCTCATATCGTCAAAATCGCAGGAAGCAATGATCTCCAGATATTCCAGTCTGTCTACCGTAGAAATGCACACAGTGTAATTATTTCGGGCGACAAACCAGTGATATGTTCTGTCAATTATCTTCCCTCCGAATTCTCCTGTTAATTTACTTGACGCATCTCCATCGGGTCTGACAGCGAAAGTGCCGTAATCATTACTGTAAGGGTCAAGACCGTTAATGGTGATATAAACCTCGCTGTCGGTTATCGGTTCGGCAGGTGTAATGGTATATTTGGTATAGGTAATGTCACCATACCCGTCGTATTTATACAGCTCGGAAGTAATGTCGCAGGGAACCTCAAAGCTGACAGGCGGTAAAACGTTATCACCGTGCAGATCATTCTCGTTGACAGCAGCACCGTACATCATATTTATACCGTAATCCGCTCCGTTTTTAAGGCAGCGCTCTTCATTGGATATTACGCTGTCATAGGTAAATCCGAACGGAAGAGAAAAGTTATTTTTGTAGACAATATTTTCTCTTTCGTCCGAAGTAAAGGTTCTGAAATAATCAAAGGTTCCGGGAACATTTCTTAAATATTCTCTCATTTTTAAATCAGGCTCTGTGTGAATATAATCTATCCCCCAGACCGACATATAAGGCAGACGGTGCTCAAAGCCGTGCACAATATTCACCGAACCGTATACATTAAAATCAAACTCCGCCTCACTTATCATATTGATATACGTGGAAGGGATAAGATTTGTGAATATATCCGGCAAAGCGATATTATGAGTATAGCTTACATTGTACTGCTGGAAATCATCATTTGATTCAAAGCGCACTATCTCATCACCCAGAGCATTATCATTTTCCTGTATCTCATTAAGGACTTCAAGATGCTCAAAATTATGGAGATTTTCCTTATGCAGCGTCTGTACCATAGGTATTACCTTTACAATAGAAACACACATTGCCGCCGCCGACATAAAGGAAAGCATATATTTTGCCCTGCATTTTTCCCTCTCGATAAAGCTTATCGTAATGATCGCATATATCTCAACCATAACAGCAACAGATTCCGGAGAACTGTAAATAACCGCTAAGACCACAGTAAACATTATCAGAAGCAGATAAGCTATAACCTCAAGTATATACTGCTGCTTTTCGTTTATAACGTCAAGAAAACGGTCAAGCTGCTTTCTCAGGGGCGGTATATTCATAAGGATAATATATACGATAAACGCAGGAGTCGCTGCCCGTGCCATCATATAATCCATACTCAGCATATATATGATAAGTCCCCCCGCAGCCCATATTCTGTCGGACAAGTCTGCACTGCGTATATTTTCCGCCGCATATCCCGCCGCATAAGCGCCTGCAATGGTAAAACCAAAGACCCAGCGGTGTTCAACATAAGTGAACGCACAAAGCACTGCGGAAAAAAGGGGAAAAACTATCCCCAGCGAACACAGCCCCAGAATTATTTTATTTATGGCAGGAGCTTTTTTCATAATAAAATAAACAATCACCAGCGGAGCAATAACAGTGCCCAGGAAGTATTCCTCAGTGTTTCTGGTAAAAACCATTGACAAGGACTCCATATCAAGGGTCACAGCCTGCTTTAAAACGCTTTCCTTTACCGCACTGACCCTCCCGCTTGACAAAATTGCCGCCAGTTGAGGAAGCGCAGACCCGGCAGTAAGAACAAGTCCGCCCAAAGCAGCCAGTGCGCCCCTGCTGCCGTAATACCAGAGCCTTTTGAAAAAGCCGTCCTCCTTTATAAAAAACAGTTTAATAAATGCGTAGATCACAGTGACCAGCACCTGATAAAAGTACATATAAAATCCGCCTGTAAGCACGCAGACAGCTGAGGTCACAAAAAGCAAAGTCCCTCTCTTTTTGTGGAATATGCGTTCCATTCCCGCTATCATCAGCGGAGCGGTGACAATAGTAAAGGGGCCGGCATAGCATATAGCCCATGCATATGTATACGGTGCAAACACGTAAAGCAGCGCTGCTGAGGCAGAGACTCCGGGGTGCATTTTAAATTCCCTGCACATAGCCATAAAAGCGATACCCGCAAGATACATGGAAACCGTATAATATATCTTAAAATAAAAAGCGATATTCTCCTCGCTTAAAAAAACAAGGATCAGATTAAAGGGATTAAGAGGCATACCTCCCGCAAAAAGGATCTCCGTTCCGAAAAGCGTCTTATAATTGATAATGGAAAAGCGTCCGTCCAGCAGATCAAGATAGAATCTCCTCAGCTCTATGATCGCAGGAAGAAACTGATCGACTATATCGGATTCCTCGCTGTACATATAGGGACTGCTGCCTGCATAAAGAATATATGCCGCAATAAAGATCAGTGTATACAATAGCAGACTGAATTTAAAAGGATGCCGTTTAATAATATTTTTCATATGATCATTCCTCAGTTCCGGGTATTTTCATTACAGCTCCGCACACGCTGCGATCCTGCAATCAAAAAACGGGCGGCTATGGAGTTTTATTGCTGCCATAAGCCGCCCTGATATGCTGCATAATATCCTGCGTAATTCTCTTTTGTAAGCACGTCAGCCGTTTATCGCTTCTACCTTTAATCCATCCTTAAGAGCAGTGATCTTGATCGTATCAATGCCCTTTCCGCTGTGTTCCACAATAGTTTCGGCGATCTTATCCTCAATGTCCGTCCTTATAACGCTGCGGATATCCCTTGCGCCGTACTTTTTCCCGTAGGACTTTTCCGCCAGCGCCGTCAGAACACGCTTGTCATATTTAAGCGTTATACCCTTTTCCTGCAAGGGCTCTTTCATTTCATTCAGCATAAGTCCCGCAACAGCAGCATAGCTTTCCTTGGAAAGCGGCTCAAACACCACTATCTCGTCTATTCTGCTGATAAATTCGGGGCGTAAAAAGTCCGTCAGAGCCTTCATTGCCTTTTCTCTGGAAATATCACCCTCGGTCTTGTTAAAGCCCAGTCCCGTGGTCTTATCCGACGATCCTGCGTTGGAGGTCATACAGATTATGGTGTTCTCGAAATTCACCGAACGCCCCTGAGCGTCGTTCACCTTGCCCTCGTCAAGAATTTGCAGCAGCAGATTCATAATGTCCGGGTGCGCCTTTTCTATCTCGTCAAAAAGTATCACCGAATAGGGATGACGGCGGACCTTTTCCGTCAGCTGCCCTGCTTCATCATAGCCCACATATCCCGGAGGCGAGCCAATAAGTCTTGACACAGCATGCTTTTCCATATATTCCGTCATATCAAGGCGGATAAGAGTGTCCGTGCCGCTTGCCAGCTCGTCGTTTATTACCTTTACAAGCTCTGTTTTTCCCACGCCCGTAGGTCCCACAAAGATGAACGAAGCGGGTCTCCTGCGCTTGCTCAGCTGCACCCGTGTGCGGCGTATGGCCTTGCCGACAGCCTCCACAGCCTTATCCTGCCCGATGATACGCTTTTTCATAACGTCCTCTATCCGTGCAAGCTTTCCGAATTCACTTTCCTCTATCTTGTTGGCGGGAATGCCCGTCCAAAGCTCTATAACCTTAGCAATATCCGATTCCTCAACATTTATCACAGCGCACTTTTTCTCCGCCGTCTCCAGCTCCTCACGGCTTCTCAGAAGCAGCGATTTCTTTTCGGCAAGCTTTTCAAAATCGGGAGCGGCAGCGTCCTCTATTTCCTTTATCTCGCCCTCCAGACCCGATATTTCCTTTTTCTTTATCAGCTTCCCCTCCAGCTCCTTGCTGTGTATGCTCCTGTATGCGCAGGCCTCATCCAGCAGGTCAATGGCCTTGTCGGGCAGATAGCGGTCGTTTATATACCTCTCGGAAAGTTTGGCGCAAAGTCCCAGCATTTCATCGCTTATCTTCACCATATGGTGATCCTCGTAATACTGCTTGATTCCCTTCAATACCTCAACCGTATCCTCCACAGTAGGCTCGTTTACCGTCACAGGCTGGAAACGCCTTTCCAGAGCGCTGTCCTTTTCAATATATTTCCTGTACTCCTTGAAAGTTGTAGCCCCCACCACCTGCACTTCCCCACGGCTGAGGGCAGGCTTTAAGATATTGGCGGCATTCATAGACGAACCCTCGCTGTCCCCTGCGCCCACCATATTGTGTATCTCATCAATGAACAGGATAATGTTACCCTCGTGCTTTACCTCGTCGATAAGACCTTTCATGCGGCTTTCAAACTGACCCCTGAACTGGGTCCCTGCCACCAGAGCGGTAAAGTCCAACAGGAAAACCTCCTTGGTGCTGAGCTGAAAGGGCACTTCCCCCTTGACTATTTTCTGCGCCAGTCCCTCGGCAATGGCAGTCTTTCCCACTCCGGGCTCGCCAATAAGGCAGGGATTGTTCTTCTGACGGCGGCAGAGTATCTGCACCGCACGGGAAATTTCCTTTTCCCGCCCCACAATCATATCCAGCTTTCCGTCTCTTGCCCTGCCTGTAAGGTCGGTGCAGAAAGCGGAAAGGAATTTGCGCTTGCTCTGGGCTTTTTTCTGATTGTCATTGGCACGTATTCTTTCCCTGCGCTCAAAGGCGGAATTTTCCCGCCTGTCGCTGCCCTCGCCCATCTCGCCCTCGCTCTTCCTGCTTTGGGATTCCGAGGCTGCCCTTTCCTTTGCGCCTCCGAAAACTCCCCAGATATTGTTGAATATCTGCGGAATGGAGTTAGTGCCTCCGGGCTTGAACATATCCATGTCAAAGTTGTCGGCAATGCCTGTCATAGCGTCCGCAACCTCTTCGATGTTGTCGTCCGTTATGCCCATCTGCTCCATATATTCCTTTATCTGCGGCACATCCATTTCCCTTGCGCACACAAGACAAAGGGATTCCCTTTTGCTAAGTCCCCCCTGCATTGAATTTATAAAAACCACAGCCTCACGCTTCTTACACCTGCTGCACAGCATATATGTTTTCCATCCTTTCTGTCCGCCGTATATTTCAAGGAAAAATTCCTTTAAGCGGACAATGAAACTCTTGATAAAATAAACTTGTATATTTTCCCGAAAATAAGCGTCCCCCCGATTATATCCTCATTCATATAGGTCATACCCCCCGTCAGCTGCACCGCAAGGATAACCAGCACGCCGATCGCCCCTATTACCGCAATACCCACAGCAGCCCCCAGAATCCCCCCCAGCGCCGAATCACAGGCACGCACAGGGCTTATTACCCTTACCGTCAGAATAATCCTTACGACAATCCGCAGAATAAATCCCGACACTGCAAACCCCACAGTCCACAGTATAACGCCTATAAGCCGAATAAATACCGGAGCGGCCGCCTGTCTTTCTATATACTCCGCAACGCCCTTTCTGCCGCCGTCAGCGTTAGCAGTATCGGCTCCGAAAAGCTCATACATAAAAGCGTCCGCCGCATCGCCGTTTGTTATCAGATATTTGAGTGTTTCCTCTTTTACGGTTATCCCCAGAGGCAGCCTTTCATTTATTTCCACGGCAGCCTTCTTGCTGTAAAAATCAGCCACACTTTCTATTTTATCACTAATTTCGGGATTAGTCAAGAGTGTTTCCTTATGATTATCAAAAAAACCGTAAATTTCAGGACCGACCTGCGGGATAGCCTCTTCTATGAACCGGCTTCCCTCCTCGAATAACCTGTCCGCAAAGTCCTTTGCTTCGGGAGATCCCCCGAAATTTTTGTCAATAAAATCATCGGCAGCGTCCTCTGCCTGTTGTTTTATTTTCTTTGCAGTCTCCTCCTTTGCATTCTGCACAGAAGCTTCTATACGCTCATAAACCGTTTCCCGCAAATATTTCTCATATATCCCGCTGCATACGGGATAAGAGGAAACAGCGGAGGCTATGAGATAGGAAAGCACTATGCAAACAAGTCCCAGAACCGTCCGCAGCACTCCTTTTTTGTATCCACGCCGGATGCAGAAAATAAATATCAGAACGACTGCAATATCATAAATCAATGAAATCATTTAACAATAATACACCACCTATTGGAAGCAAGAATTTTTTCCTACAGCCCGCACATAAAATTCATAAAAATTTAAATAAAAATTTACATCAGCACAAGAGCACAGCAAAATAGCTGTTCATTATTAATTATTAATCATTAATTATTAATTATCATCAGCTGTTGTAATCAATTCTGTTGATACTGTCATACCCCAGCAAATAAATGTATTTGTCATTTTTGCAGAAGTTGTCATATTCGTCCTCCAGCGTGACTTCCCCCGTGCGCAGTCCGTCAGCAGAGTAAACGTCGATCCTGTTGCCGCTTAAAATATATGCGCTGCTGCCGTCGGCAAATACCTTCTGAGCGTTTTCCTCTGCTCTTGTGGCTATGGGCAGGGTGCAGTCCGAGCCGGAAAAGGTTATAAGCTCCGTCCGCCTTATGTCGGTATTCTCCGTAAGCAGAGCGGTGATCTTATCGGTATAATCATAGTAGATCAGCGGATCTTCATAAATATACCGTCCCTTTAAGCTTCCGTCAGGATTAAAGCAGGCTGTCATAGTGTCCCCTATCATAACAATGCCGCCGTCGTCCGCAAAATGAACATTCATAGCAAGAGTGGGCACAGCGTCGCTGACCCATTCAGGCTCGGTGTCTTTAAAATCAAAGCGTATCATCTCCGACATAAGCCTGCCGTTTTCCGCCTTTAAAGTTGTAACGATACATCCGCTGCTGCCTTGGGTAAAGGTAACGTTTATTATCCTGCTGTCATAGCTGTAGTATGTAAAAAACTGGCTGCCGCTGCCGTCATAGACCTTCAGCTGCGCAAGGAACTTGTCCGATTTTGTGACCACTGCAGCATAATCCGATCTGGACAGCTCAGCAAGGTAGATAACATCATCCGCCGTATTGGAATAAATTGTTTTATACTTGCTTTCCAGTCGGAATTCCCTGCCGCCCTCGTCGTAGATCAGCGCCTTGCTGCCGCTGACGCATAGAATGGGGTTGGCAAAGGTATGCTGGGATTCGTTCATTATCTTGCCGTCAGCGCCGTAAACATGAAATTTGGAATCGTCCAGCAGCGCCAGACTTCCGTCCATATTCATCAGCTGATAGCCCATACCGCCCTCGACCCTTATGGGGAAACGTCCCTCAGCCAGCACCGCCGCATCCCTGTCGGCTATGTTTTCGGGTATCTGTGTCATGGCGTTTTTAAGATATGGGTACCACCTTTCGTGGGTCGCCACAGCCACCACCACAACTCCCGTTATCAGCAGCACAATGAACACCTTTATAAGCAGATTTTTCGTCTGCTTGGCTTTTCTCTTTTTTCTAAGCTCGGAAATATCCGTAACCGCCATATTTTTACCTCCCGCTGATTTATTGCTCGCACCAAAGATACTTTGAAACTTAGGGGTTATTCTCTCTATGTTTCAAACTTCCCGCTCCTTTCTTTTTTACTGCCTTTTTGAATGTGCAGCTCCGTCAAATTCATTATCCCGAAATTACAATATCCTCCGACATAGTGCCCTCAATGGTAAAGGTTTCGGGGAATCTCCTCACCTCGGTTTCCTTGTCGAAATTCGCTGCAGGTATCACCGCTACAGGCTTCACCGCAAAGGTATATTCACTGCCAGATTTAAGCGTCCCAAATCTGCATGATGTGCCTTTTGTAGTATTAAGCAGCTTATACTCTCCGCTGCCTAATTTTTGGTATATTTCATAATATGACGCTTTTTGAACTTCTTTCCAATTCAGTGTATTTTCATCGGCGGTAACTTCTGTTTGCACATAGCTTTTTAATTTTGTCTTTGGCGTTGTACCGTGTCCAAAAGCCCACCTGTCAATCTTAATATCAAATGACGGCAGATAAAGTTCGGATAACATCGGACATCCATCAAACGCTTCTGCTTTTATCTCCTTAAGTTTTGATTCTTTTTTTATTATAAACATTTTAAGCTTGCGATTAGATGAAAAAGCATTCGCAGGAATGACAGTAACATTATCAGAAAAGTCATATACTTCAATATTATATGAACAAGAAAAAGCTCCGTTTCCTATATTATTGACGGAATCGGGAATAACAACGCTGTTAAGATTATTACAATCAAAAAATGCAGCTGCACCTATCGTTTCGGTTTTTTCGGGAATAATGTACTCAGTACGTTCGTCATACCTCGCATATGACATAAGCTTTGTCCCGTCCTTGCTGAAAATTACATTATCAACACATTTCATGTACGGATTTTCGGGATTTAAATCAAACTCCCGCAAATTGCATGAACCTCGAATATATTCCATTGTTTTATTGTTAATTCTATCGGGTACTTTTATTTTACCGTGCAATATGTCACTCTTTATAATGTCAAACGATTCTAAATAGTATACGTTATTTTCATCCTTGAGATAATCCCAGCATATTTCATTTCCGCATGTATAAAACTCGTCAATCATCTTGCTTGTCAAATTATATCCGTCATATACTCCATCGCCGACCTCGGGATTTATTTTATCTGCATACGCCAATGTGCCTTGCAAAGCAAGCATAACTGCCGAAACAGCCAAAATGAATATATTTTTTTTCATATGCTTTCCTCCGTTTTTTCAATAAAAAACCCTGTTCAGATACAGCCCCCAGGGCTTTGCGGTAACACCCGCCCTTTCCCTGTCACGGCTCTCTATAATTCCCGGTATATCCTCGGGGGCAAGCTTACCCTCGTTCACGTATATAAGCGTGCCCGCCATTATCCGCACCATGTTGTACAAAAAGCCGTCCCCGGATACGGTGAATGTGATAATATCCCCCTGCCGCTCAACCCTGCTGTCAAAAACCGTCCGCACGGAATTTTCCTTTGCCCCGAGCGCACCGCAGAAAGCCCGAAAATCAAATGTCCCCTTAAAATATCCCGCAGCCCTGTTCATAAGCTCATGATCCGCCTTGTAAGGATAATGAAAACACAAGCCGCTCATAAAAGGACACGGTACGGGGCGGCTCAGTATCCTGTAAACATATTCCTTGCCCTTGCAGCTGTAGCGGGCGTGAAAATCGGGAGATACCTCCTCGCACTTCATCACCCCTATATCCTCGGGCAGCAGGCTGTTCATGCCCCTGACAATATTTTCGCAGGGAATGGCGGAGCCTGTTTTAAAGGAAATAACATACTCCGCAGCGTGCACCCCCGTGTCCGTGCGGGAGCAGCCGTTCACCTTTATTTCCTCATTGCAGAGCCTTGACAGCCTGTCCTCCAGTATTCCCTGGATGGACACGGCATTGTTCTGCCGCTGAAATCCATGGTAATTCGTGCCCTTATAAGCAAGGACAGCCTTTATGTTTCGCATTGTAAATCACCCTTGCAATAAGAAGCAAGATATTTTAAGAGGCAAGAAGCAAGAGTGCAGATTGCCCTTGTTATTTTTATATCTTGCCGCCTGCTCTGAATTTTATGCTCCCGTACTTCCGAAGCCGCCTGTTCGGAGCTTATGGGCATTATCTCCCATGCATACGCCGTAAGGGAGAAATATCCCTTGTGCAAAGGCGCTGCCTGCTTCAATAGCGAGGGTCTTATTCTCAAGGCTTTCATTGGTAAGCTTTATCATAATATGCCCCTCGTTTTCCGCAAAATAATAGTCGCTGTCAATTATCCCCACCGTGTTGTCCAGCCGCAGGCGGTATTTAAAGCCCAACCCGCTTCGGGGGCAGCACATGAGAAACCATTCATCGGGTATCTTCACCCGTATTCCCGTGGGGATAACCGCCGTTTCACCCGGGGCAAGCTTTATGGGTATGGGAGTAAAAAAATCATATCCCGCCGACCCCGCAGTCGCCCTTTCGGGCAGCTTTATTTTGCCGTAAGCCTCCACCGTATCCTCATTGGGGAAAAGCCTTTGCATATCCTCCGCAAACTGCGATACAGAGACCCTTTCAAATTCCGCATCTATCCTCATTGGGAGATCTCCTTTAATATCCTCTCGTAATCCTCCCTGCCTGCCAGCCCTTTGGAAAAGGCTGTGGCGCTGCCTGCGGCTATCCCACGCAAAAGAGACTGCCTGTAGTCCCCGGTTGCCATAAAGCCCGCAAGAAAACCCGCCAGCATGGAATCCCCCGCCCCTACCGAATTCACCGGGGTTCCCTTGGGGGCTGCGATAAAATAAACATTGCCGTCTGCTGCCGCCAACGCCGCACCCTTTTCCGCCATGGAAACTATGGCGTTCTGCGCACCCATTTCCCGCAGGGCGACAGCGCATTCCTTGGCATGATCTTCGGTAGTCACCCGTATGCCGCATATCTCCCCTGCCTCGGCGTGGTTGGGCTTTACGATAAAGGGACGGTATGGGAGTATTCCCGTAAGCAGTTCCCCCGAGGCGTCCGCTGCGATCCGCACGCCGCTTCCCGCAAGACTCCCGCAGATATCCTTGTAAATATCCCCCGATACAGACCCGGGCACGCTGCCCGCCAGAACAAGTGTATCCCCCTCCCCCAAGGCTTTGAGCCTGCCTGTAAGCTCGTCTATCTTTTCTTTCGGGATAACAGGACCTGCGGGGTTTATTTCGGTTTCCGCCCCGTCCGCCTCCTCGTACAGCTTAATGCATATCCTCGTCATTCCCTCGTCAAGGCGGATAAACTCGGCGTTAATGCCGTTTTTCTTCAAGCCCTTTTCCAGCGCCTCTCCCGTAAAGCCTGCGGCAAAGCCTAAGGCCGTGCTTTCAACTCCCAGAGTTTTCAGCACCGTGGAAACGTTTATCCCCTTGCCTCCGAATGAGACCTCGTCCGAAACTGTCCTGTTCACCTGTCCTCTTTTTACTTCTCCCACCCGCAAAGCGTAATCCACCGCAGGATTGAATGTTACCGTATAAATCATATCTATCAAGTTCCTTTCAACTTGTCAAAAGTTTGACGCCAAAAGCCTGCTCTGCCTGTCGTGGACTTCTTATCCTCCCGACTGCCTGATTATAAGCTCATGCTCCAGAATAACACTCTCGCAGGAATGAAGCCCCGAACGCATATTTTCCACCAGCCGCCTGATGACCGTGCGCCCCATTTCGTAGCCGGGTTGGGCAACGGTTGTAATGCCGGGTATGTACATACGGCTAAGGGAAATATTGTCAAAGCCGCATACCCAAAGCCCGCTGCCCACCTTAACGCCCCTTTCCCCGGCACGCCTTATCACTCCTGCCGCCAGCAGGTCGGAAACGCAGAAAACGGCATCGGGCGGCTTGGGAAGGGAATAAAAATAGTCAAATGCCGCAAGCCCCTGCTCGTAATCGTAATTGCCACGGAAAATATATTCCTCGTTCACCTTGATACCGAACTCCGCAAGCGCCCTGCGGTAGCCCTTTTCACGGTCAACAGAGGTAAGGGCGGCATTGCCGTCGGCACCGGTGGTGACAAGCCCTATCCGCCGCCGTCCCTTTTTGAGGAATGCACACACAGCGTCATATCCTGCCGCTTCGTCGTTAATGGCAACACTCAGCACCCTTGCCCCCTCCACACGCTCGCAGCAAAGGGCAATGCTGTATTTTTCCGAAAGCTCGTCCAGTGCTGCGGCGTCAAGCTGTGTGCCAAGCAATACCGCAGCGTCAACTGTGCGGTTATAGAGCATTTCCAGCAAACGCATTTCCGTGCCCAGATAGCTGTAGCTGGTGGAGATGAGAATATCATAATCGGGGTTTGCCTCCTCCTGCATTCCCTTGATTATCTCGCTGTAAAAGCTTTGTTCCGTGGAGGGGATTATGGCAAGAATGTTGTTTGTTTCGCACTTTCTTAGGTTGCGCCCCAGAAAGTTGGGGCTGTAGCCCAGTTCCCTTATGGTGTCGTTTACCGCAGCCGCCGTCTCGTCGGAAACTGCCGCACTGTTGTTCAGCACTCTTGAAACAGTCGCCACCGACACACCCGCAGCCCTTGCCACGTCCTTTATGGTAACGCTCATTGACGTTCATTCCTTTCATAAAATTCCCTTAGCTATATGATCTTCTCATCTTCATTAAGAGGACGGTTTTTAAGCGCTTCTTTACGCTCCTTCCTTTCCGCCCTTTTTGTTACACGGTCATAGGAGAAGAAATCCGCAAAAACCGCCAGTCCGAGGGAGATCGTGATAATGACCGCAGGGTATATCCGCCCCGTCAGCACCTCCATATCCGTCTTTGCAACTACCGAATTGGGCACGCCGTTCAGACATGCCACCGGATATATCCACAAAACCGTTGCCGCAGCATTAAGCAGCAGGGATATAATATTCATAATGCCCTTTCTTGAAAACGCCGCAGCCAGCGCACCGCCGAAAAGCAAAGTGGACAGCAGCAGACATATCCCCAGATGTGCATATTTTTCGTAAAAGGTCATGGCAGCGCCGCCCATTCCGTTCAGATACAGTCCGCATATACAAAAGGAAGCGATACCGACCGCAAGCATTATTTTCCGAAATAATTCCACTATATTAACTCCTTTGGTTCTTGCATACAAAATTGTCTGACAAATTATTGCTTATCGGGTAAGATTCGCTGTGATCCTGACTGCCGAAAGCAGAATAACCTTATCATTTTATTATAACATTTTTTTCCCGTTCTTGCAAGGGCTTTTTTGATATATTCTATATATTTTTAAAAATATCTGTAAATTTCCTATGCCGCACCATAAATTCTTTATCGCATTAAACTTCCTTTTCGGATTAAGGCTGTCAATACTCTTTTTCAAATTACTTGTCAAAGTACCGGAACAGCAGTTATACATAATGAAACCGAAATACCTTGATTCAATGACCATAAAAAACCGACCTGATCCAACGAATCCTTCTCTGCATGGATTCTTTTATAATCCTGCTTTCAAGCGCCGCTTCAAAGCCGTGACACGCACCTTTTATTTCGTGAAGCTCGGTAGAAACGCCTTCTGCCCGTAATCTTTCCGCAAAAGCGATCCCCTCGTCACGAAGGCAGTCAAACTCTGCCACTTCCATATATACAGTCGGAAAATGTTCCAATGAATCTGCTTCTATAGGCGATGCATACCGGATATGTTCATGTTCTTTATTTCCCAAATACGCTTTCCAAAACATTTTTGTCAGCTTTGAATCCCAAACAGGTGTATCCGTGAATTTCATCATTGAGTCTGTTATCATACGCCTGTCTGTTACAGGATAAATAAGCATTGCACCCAAGGGTGAGACCCGGATTCTGTCCCATAACATCAGCGTAACCGCAGCTGCAAGATTTCCTCCTGCGCTGTCGCCTGCCAAAATTATTTTATCCTTATTAATCTTTAACATATCGGCACTGCTTTGTACCCACTCATAAGTGCAGTAGCAATCTTCAACAGCAACAGGATATTTATTTTTCGGCAATAATCTGTAATCTGTAAAAACCACCTTGCATTTTGCCATTTCTGCATACCATTTTGCTATTCTGTAATGTGCCCTTGACGCTTTCAGCAAAAATCCTCCGCCATGGTAAAATACAATGCATGGGAGAATATCGCTGCACTCCCTTGGTTCAATAACCAAAGTGGACAGTTTTCCATTCTCATATCCGGGCGTTATGTATTTTTTTACGGTAACTCTGTCGTCCGATTTGCATACAGATAATCTCATTGCTATATTAACTATTGGATATAAATATATATTTGACGGTGCTTTCTGCATTGCAAGCCATTTTAATTCGCTGTCTGTTTTGTATTTAGACATATTGCCGCCTCCCTCTTTCAGATTTTTTCACAATCAACACAAAACAAACGGTAAGCATAAACGAAAAACAGGGCAGCCGAAACCGCCCCGTTATAACGCCAAAAATTGAACAGTGCAATTTTATTAATCTTGCCTCTTGCTTCTTAACCCTCTAGCCTCTATTTGCCCAGCGCCTTGCCGTTTGAACCTAAGGGTATCTCATGGTCGAGACCTACGAACTTGCCATCCTCCTGCCAGAGAACTTCCTTGACAAATTCGTATTTTTCCTTGTCCCAGGTGACAAAATCGTCCTTTACAAGTCCGCCCGTGTCTCCCGAGTTGGCGTTGAAGCACCAGAAGGTGTGGTTCAGCTTTTTCTCCTTGATAAGCTGTCTGAGATAGGTCATCCATTTAAGATTGGGCTGGGTCATATAGCCGCCCCATTCACCGATAAGCAGGGGGGCTGTGCCGTTGTCGTGAATGTAGAGCCAGTTGTCGTTCCATGCGTCCTTTTTAAGGGAATTGTAGTCATAGTCACCCTTGAACCACTCCTGCTGATATACCGCAGGGCCGTAGTCATGGGGAGAATATACAAGCTTATTCTGATATTTGCCCAAATTTACGGGATTGTCCTTTACGCCCCGCAGGTTGCCGCCCCACCAGGTGCTGTAGTAGTCCCCGGGGTTTGTGGAGGAGAAGTCGCCGTTGGACTTTATATCTCTGGGGTATATCTCGATACCCTCAACCATTACAAGCACATTGGGATTTTTGGAAAGCACCGCATTTGCAGCCTTTTCCGCAATATATTTCCAGTTGTCGGCATCCTTGCTGCCGTCCCACTTTGCACGGGGGGTCTCGTTTGCCTTGCCGTGAGGCTCGTTTTTAAGGTCGTAGGCAATTATGGTATCGTCATTCTTATAACGCTGGGCAAGCCATGAAAGTGCGTCAAGAAAATCCTGCTCTGTAACATTCCCCTCATACCACACATTTTTCATATGCCCCATAGAATCGGTCTTTGCGCTGTGGATATCCATCATTATCTTGATACCGTTGGCACGGCACTGACCGATAATATAGTCAAAAATCTCCAGACTGTTCATGCCCACAAGATAGGAGTTTGTAGCCTGATTGAAGTTGGCGTTGGGATAATTCCCCGACGCCCAGTTATTCACCAGCTCTGCGGAAATGGGGATACGCAGCAGGTTAAAGCCGTGGTCGGCAATTGCCGCAAGAGACGTGTTAAGGTCGCACGCCCAAAGCCCGTCAAAGGTGTTTGTGCCTGTGTTGTAGCCGAACCAGTTTATACCTGTGAGCCAGACCTCCCTGCCGTCCTTGTCGACGATCTTGTTGCCCTTGACGGAAAGCCAGTCGTCGGTGGTAGGCTCGGGAACGTCCTTTGTGTAAACGGGCGCAGGAGGCGGAGTGCCGTCGCCTGTGCTGTTATTGTTGTTATTATTCCAGTTGCCGCCTGTGGCTGCGTATGTACCTACCGAGCAGGTAAGCTCGGATTTGTCAGCGTCTATCTTCCCGGGATTTTTTAAGATCATCCCGAAGGTCGCTTCGCTGCCCGGGTCAATATTGCCGTTATATTCCACGGGAGTCACAGTGAGAACACCATCCTTCAGGTCTATTCCGCAGTTCCACGACTGGTCAACGGTTGCATTGCTGCCTACGGATATTTTAGCCGTCCAGCCGTTTACAACGCCCTTGCCGTTATTTTTTACTGTCCCGTCTATCTGGGAAAAATCGTTTATGCCGTCATTCCAGCCGTTAGCGCTGCCGATTATCAGCTCCACGTCATCGGAAGCCTTTTCTTCGGAGGTTTTCTTTGCGGTGGTCTGAGCAGGCTCATTTGCAGTTGTCTGTGTTGTCTGGGCAGGCTTATTCTCGGGTGCGGCTGTTACAGCCTCTGTTTTTGCTGCCTCGGTCGCCTTGGGTGCCTTGGGTGCCTTGGGAGTTGTCTTTTTCTCGGCGGTCTTATTTTCGGCTGCTTTTTTGGTTTCGGCGGACTTTGTTTCCGAGGGGGCTTTTGTGCTCTCAGGTTCGTCCGACTCGTCCTCTTCCCTGTTCTCGAGCACTGCCGAGACTGCCGCTGCCGTACTTGCTCCCCCGCCTCCGTACGGGTCGTAGGAATCGTCCAACGGGTCGTAATTTTCGCCGAAAATATCCGCATCCGTTGCCTCGGCGGTCTCTGAAATTTCTGTGACCTTTTCGGTGCTCTGCACCTCGGAAATTTCCTTGGGAGGCTCTTCCTTATCCCCTCCGCAGGCTGTCATGGAAAAAATCATTACAGCCGCCGTTATCCCCGAAAGTATGCGCCTTTTGTTAATTAATTTCATCTGCCCGAATTCCTTTCATATTATATTTTCGTTTTGAAATAGGAAAACACCTCATAATATATTTAATGTTTTCGTTATCTTTGCATATAACATATCAACTTAATTATATCACACTCTCCCGAAAATTGCAAGAAAATTTTCATAATATTTATAAAAAAATAAAATTTTTTATGGGTCATCGGGTATGCAGACAATGCTTTACCGTTCACAGATTTCCTGCATTCGGTCTGCGAACTCTAAACGGTTGCTGCCACAGCGCAGATAACTTTCTTTGCTCCCAGCTGTTCTTTTAAAAGCCCTGCGCAATAATTCAGAGTTGAGCCTGTGGTAAGGACATCATCCGCCAAAAGGACGGTTTTGCCCTTTGCAATGTCGGTGTCAAGGGGGAAATACTGGGTCGTCACGGCCTCATGCCGTTCCTCGGCGGAAAGGTCGTGCTGGGAACGGGTGACGTTTTTGCGGATGATAAGCCCGGTGTTTACGGGAATGTCCGTGCCCTTGGTGATCGCCTTTGCCAGCAGCTCCGCCTGATTATAGCCTCTTATGCGCAGGTTCTTTTTTGCCATAGGGACAGGCACGGCAAGGTCTATCTCGTGAAGAATGCCCATTATTTCAAGGCGTTTGGCGATAATTCTGCCGTAGAGGTCAATGGCGGAGGTCTCGCTTCGGAATTTCAGCTTGTAGACAGAGTCCTTGACCCCGCCCGAATAATAGGCTGCGGGCACGCACAGGTCGTATTTCACGCCGCTTTCGCTGCTTTCGCAGCTTTCGCAAAGGCAGCCCTTCATAATGCTTTTGCCGCAGCGGGGGCAGATGTTTTCGTCCGCCCAGAGGGTCTCGTTGAAGCAGTCCTCGCAGCACAGGCAGTCATATGGGATAAACTCATCGCAGAACGGGCAGCGGGAGGGGAAAATAAGGTCGGCAAGATATGCTCTTATGCCGCCTCTTATGATAATCTCCGTTTCGGGCATATTCTCACACTCCTACCGTTTTCGGATAATTTTCCGTGCAATTGCATTCTGCAATTTGCACAAAGCTTTACAAATAAATTTGTGCAACAAGCCGAAATTTGCAAAATGCAAAATAATATGAATAAAGCTATTGACATTTGCGCAATGTTATGATATAATAAAGTTACAGGGTGCAAATGCAAATGGGCAAAAGGCAATGTAATCCATTTGCAGAATGCAATTATTACAGCCTTTTGCCATAGTGAGTTAACTATTCAGCGCCCTTTTGCCTATATCTTTTCTGTAATGGGCATTCTCAAAGGAGATATTGCCAACTGCCTTATACGCCTTGTCAAGGGCGGATTCAAGGGTGTCCCCTGCGGAGGTAACACCGGTAACACCAAGGACACGGCCGCCGTTTGTGAGGAATTTGCCGTCCTTATAGACTGTGCCTGCGTGGTAGACGAATGCACCCTCGGTCTGTCCCATATCGTCAAGTCCGCTTATGGGCAGACCCTTGGGGTAGGACTGCGGATAGCCGCCGCTTGCCATGATAACGCAGGCGCAGGCACCTGTTTTCCATTTAATGGGCGTTTCGGATAATGTGCCCTTGCAGACTGCCTCGAAAATTTCGCACAGATCGCCCTCCAGCAGAGGCAGGACTACCTGGGTCTCGGGATCGCCGAAACGGCAGTTGTACTCTATCACCTTTGGCCCCTTGGGGGTTATCATAAGGCCGAAATAAAGGCAGCCCTTGAATGTGCGCCCCTCGGTGTTCATGGCGTTCATGGTGGGGAGGAATATCTTTTCCATGCATTCCTTTGCGATTTCCTCGGTGTAGCAGGGGTTGGGGGCTATTGTGCCCATACCGCCTGTGTTAAGGCCTTTGTCGCCGTCAAGGGCACGCTTGTGATCCATGGAAGATATCATAGGGACAAGGGTCTTGCCGTCGGTGAAGCTGAGGACGGAGACCTCGGGGCCTGTGAGGTATTCCTCGATAACTACCCGTGCGCTGCTTTCGCCGAACTGTCTGCCGTCTATCATTGATCTGACGGCTTCCACTGCTTCGCTTTCGCTTTGTGCAATGATAACACCCTTGCCCAGTGCAAGTCCGTCTGCCTTTATAACGGCGGGATAGCTGTTTTTCTCCTTTAGATATGCAATTGCCGCCTCGCTGTTATCGAAGATCTCATACTCCGCTGTGGGGATGTGATATTTTTTCATAAGTTCCTTGGAAAATGCCTTGCTGCCCTCGATAATTGCGGCTGCTTTATTGGGACCGAATGCGGGAATGCCCTCGTCCTCCAGTGCATCGACCATTCCCATAACAAGGGGATCGTCGGGGGCTACGACCACCATATCCACCGCCAGTTCACGGGCTAAGGCAACAACGCCGTCAATGTCGGTCGCCGCAGTGTCATAGCACTGTGCATAACGGGAAATGCCGCCGTTTCCGGGAGTGCAGTAAAGCTTTTCCACACGGCTGCTTTCGGAAAGCTTCATTATTATGGCGTGTTCTCTGCCGCCGCCGCCTATTACCAGTATTTTCATAAAATCTTCCTTTCGTTAAGATGTTTAGCTGCCATTAACCCTCAAAGGAAACGGAATCCAGCACCTTTTTAAATTCGGGGAGCATTTCATCATATTCATCGGGGGTTGCGGTAAAGGTTATTACCATTTGCTTTTGGTTTTCCCAGAAGCAATACTGCACCATGCGCAGGGTAACACCACTGCTTGTCATTTCCAGTTCTGCTTTCAGGCAGTCATAGCCGCCTGCGCTGTCGGTCTCGCAGCCGTAGAAGGTGCAGCCCTCCACTGCGGAATACTGCTGCTCAATGATCGCTCCGTAAAGCTCTGCGCCCTCGTCGTCTATGTTCAGATCCATGCCTATATCGACCACGGTCATATTGAAGTTTGCGCCCTCGCTGTCGGGACAGATGAACATACCGTCATAGGCGTCGGAATACTGCTCGGCGGTAAAGTCAATGCCGAAGTCGATATCCGAATCGTTGGCGGCTTGTCTGACGTAGTCTATCATGGCGCTGATGTCCACCCATGTATCGCCGTCGATCTTTAATGTATAGCCGTTCCCATGAAAAACGCCGCCGTAAAATTTATCGGTCTCGCCGAAATTTCTGTTATCGCTCCCGTTAGAGGAGTCGGTTTCCTCTTCGGTTGCTGCATCGGGTTCTTCGGTATCCGCCGCTGCGCTTTCACTAAGGTCGGCCGCTGTGTCAGCAATAGTGTCAACCGCATTGTCTGCGGGTGCGTTTTCCTCGGTGGTGCCTCCGCTGCAGCCCGTCAGCATAAGGGCAAGAGCTAATGCAGATGTTAAAATAAATTTGTTCTTCATGAATAATTTCCTCCATAATTCGATTAATTATAACTTGTGATCTCATGCCGAATGTTTCAGTCAATATCTCCGTATATGTCCGCCATATCCTCCCATAAGCCCCTGTAGACCTTAGAGCGGTATTCCCTGCTGCCGTCCTGCTTCTCATATGAACCGAAGCCCGAAAATTTCAGTCCGCACTTTTCCATTACCCTGCCCGAGGCGGGATTTTCTACGGCGTGTTGGGCAATAAATTTTCTTGCGCCCTGCTCATAGGCGTATTTTATCATTGCCCTTGCGGCTTCGGTGCAATAACCCTTATTCCAGCAGTCGAAGCGGAAGCAGTAGCCGAATTCCCAAAAGCCGTTATCCGCTTCATCGGGCGATTTGCTGAGATGTATGTCACCGCTGCCGATAAGCAAGCCGTCCTGCTTTCTTACATAGCCCCAAATGCCGCTGCTTCCGTTTTTCAGCCACTCCCGCACCTGCTGTGCCGAGGAATAGGTGCTGTAGTTCATATATTCCGTGACACGGTCGTCCCCCGTCCACTGAAAGACAGCCTCTGCGTCCTCGGGAACAAGCGGACGGAGTATGAGCCGCTCGGTTTCAATTATCGGTATACTCATTCTCATTCCCTCCTTGCATTATACAGATTCATTGAAATCAGTCGGAAATGCTCTTTCCGCCTCCCGGTTTTTGGCATACGCATTTACCGCCGCAGCCGCAATGACTGTAACTCCTCCTGCTGTTATCAGATAGCCCAGTCTGTCTATAACAATTGAAAAAGAGGAAATAGCTGCAACCCCCTCAACGCCGTCAAATGTACTTGTAAACTTCATTTGAATAAAGTTAAGAAGCCTGCTGACAGCCGGAGATACTCCAAATGCAACCGATGAAATAACAAGAGGAGAATAATGTCCCTTGCCGCTGTATAACATCACGGCAGCGGCAGCAATCAACAGCGCCTCCAAAATTTCCGAAACAGTCACAAGCAAAAAAATTCTGTCCTCAAAATCTAAGACACCGCCGCAAAGGTAATCCAAAATCTCCGGTTGGAAAATATAGGAAACCGCATTCAAAAAAAGCCATAAACCAAGCAATACCAGCGATACTGCCGCAGCGGTTCTCACGCTTTTTACAGGATTCATTGACAGTCCTCCTAAAATCAATGGTGGAACAGCCATACTTAATATCCTACGAGTCGAAGCGATGGCTCCGAGTCCGAGAACTGCTCTT
>CAZGAZ010000040.1:0-30078 GCA_964523835.1 uncultured Ruminococcus sp. | reverse complement strand
GCAGCTATTATGTTTACTTTGTTTCCTTCGGCTGCGACTATTACAGCGTTTGCAGGTACACTGCAAGGGAGAATGACGGAAAATGGGTATTTGACGAATTTGTGAGACTTTTATAAAAATAAAGAGGCAGGGCGAAAGCCCTGCCTTTTGCATTTTGCTAATTATCTCTTGCAGTCCTTCTGCATCTGCTCTCCTTATGCCCTATTTTTTCCTTGTACATAAGGTCGTCGGCGGCCTTTATAAGGTTATCCAGAACCGTTTCCTTTGTGATTTTTTCATAGTGCATACCGAAGCTGCTGCCTACGGGATATGGCTTTCCCGAACAGCTGTTGAACTGCTCCAGCGACTGTTTTACCTTTTCGATTATATCCTGTCCCTGCTTGTCGGGATTCTCCCTGGCAAAGCTTGCCACAGTGAACTCATCGCCGCCGAAACGGGAGCAGACCTCGTTTTCCCCCCATATGGATATGAGTGCGGCGGATATTGCCTTTATAGCCACATCTCCCTCGGCATGGCCGTAGGTGTCGTTGATGAATTTGAGGCCGTCCATATCTATGGAAATGATTATCAGATATTCCCCCGTATCCCGTGCCCTTACCATTCTTTTCCCGATATCCGTGTAGAAGCCCCTGCGGTTGTAAAGCCCCGTAACATGGTCTCTGACATACAATTCCTCAAGTCTGGAAATGACCTTTTCAAGCCCCGCCTGCACATGAGATATATGAAGCACCTGACTGAGATGACGGGTGTATTTTACTATATGCCGCAGGTCGTCGTTGGGGGTAAAGCCGTCGCACCCCGTGCTCATTGCCATTGCCCCGTAGCCGATATATTTGTCACGGAAATGCACCGACCAGAACAGGAATGCATTATACTTTTCCATGACCTCTTCATTTATGGATAATTTATCCGCATACACAGGCGGGAAATGGCGGTTGTCATAACACTCGCAAAGGATAAGCCTTCTTTGGGTGTGTTCCTCGGGAGAAGTCTCCGACTTGCCTATAATAGCTTCATAACTGTCGCTCATATTCATAAAATCTTCATTAAGACTAAGCCCAAGGTAATAATATCCGAAAGAGGATGTAAACCGCATTACCGTTTCGCCAAGCTCCTCCATAGTTCTTGCCTCGGCAGCTGCCGCACTGAAGTCATACATATGGGTGTCAAAGCCGTTGTCGTAATCCGCCATCTGGAAAAGGGGCGTTATCTGCCCTGTAGCCTCTCTGTAGTCGATCTTCTTGCAGCCGCAGGAATGGGAATAGACCACCTTATGGTCAATGACCTTTTTCCCTGTGATATTGCCGCTGCTGCCTGAAGCTTCGGAAATATCCGCAATAACATCCACTGCCGCCGTGCCTGCAAGCTCGGTGTCCTGCTTTGCGGTGGTAAGGCGGGGGATATGGTAGCGCTCCGCAAATATCCCGTCAAAGCCCGTAACTATAACGTCTCCGGGGACTCTCTTGCCGATATCCTTCAGCTTTGCGCAGATCGCAATTGCCATGGAATCGTTGCAGCAGATAAAGGCGTCGGGCAATGGGAGCCCTGTTTTCATAAACTCGTCAAAAGCCCTTGCCGTAGGGTCTGCCCAGAAATCGCCGTAAAGAATGCGCTCATCCGAAAGACTGAGCCCGTATTCTCCCAGTACCCTGCGGCAGCATTCTATCCGCTCATCGGAAAAGGGATTGTCCTTAAAGCCCGCCACCACGTTTATGACCTTGCAGCCGTGCTCTGTTATCACATGGCGCACTATCTCCTCAAAGGCGCTGCGGTAATCGTAGGAAATGTTATAGCACCCCGGAATGTCTCTCTCCACGCTTACAATGGGAATGCTCTTTCCCCGGACGTTCTTTTCCTTTGCCTTTTCTATAATGCTGTCCCTGACAGCGTCGCATTTGATCGATTCGCTGAGGATTATCAGCCCGTCCAGATCATCATACGGGATAAGATCGAACACCCTTATCTCGCCCTTGTCGTAATTATCCATCATATACAGGTCGCTGAAGGTGTTGAACACAAGAACCTTGTAGCCCCGCTCCACCGCTCTTTTTACCACCGCATGAAAGAAATCCGACTGGGTATATTCCTGTATCCTTGCAATGCACAAGCCTATATATCTTGCCTTACTTCCCATTGCCAAACCGCCCCTTACGTAATTAATAATTAATAATTAATGATTAATAATGATTTGGCGGCAGGCTTGACCAAATGAATTATTAAAAATTATTAATCGCTGTTTGTTTTTTGGTTTATGACCGAATATAAAAATATAAAAAAGAAAATGAGGATAAAGTACACAGTCAAGATTGCCTGAAGCTCTATCCTCATAATTATTTCATCTGACTTTGGAATTGCCTCATAAAGGCAGCCGCTTAACATAAAAAGCAGAAGAGCATTTTCGGCGAAGCAGATAATTATTAATTATTAATTATTAATTAAATTACCTGTACCGTCTTATCATCTTCATAACTACCAGCACGATACCGCCTACTACCGCAATAATAAGAACCACAAAGAGGATAGTGGTGAGCACGGTTTTAACTGCGTTGGGAGCCTCTGCCAGAGAAGTGTCCACATCGCCCACATTGGCGATCGCCTTGCCGTAGTTATCGGTAATGGTGATATCGTCAAGGAAGACCACATCCCCCGTAAACGCTGTCGTTATGGGAATGGAGATACCCAGCTTATCATTGGCGGTGTCTGCGGGCACGGAAACCGTAGCAGTTATCCAGTTGCCTGCATTGTCTGTGGAAAAGTTCTGGGATACCCAGGAAATGCCGTCGGAAAAGAGCACCATATTCTGGGTAGCCTTTGCGGAAGCGGTTGTAACCTTTGCCTTAACGGTCATAGTATAGCCCGCAAAATTCTCCAGTCCCAGATCGGATGCCAGAAAATAAATGCCGCCGTACTGATTGCTTATATCCTGAGTAAACTCCTCGGAGATACGCAGGCATCTGCCAGAAACAGCAGCCTTATCCTCCAGAGTATACTTCAGATTCGTATCCGAAGCGCTGCCGAAGGGGTGGATATAGCTCATGCAAGCGTCCGTATCGAAGGTAAACGTAGCTGCGTCCTTGGGGGCAGCCGCCGTCCTTGCTTCCTTTTCATCTGCTGCCAGCGCACCTGCTGTCATGGAAAGTACCGCTGCTGCGGCAAGAAATAACGATAAGATCTTTTTCTTCATTATGTGTACCATCCTTTTTCAAGCTTTACAGCAAACCCGCCCCACAGCCCGTACAGGCAAATATCCCCGGGCGGGAAACATACGGCAAGGATGCAATACCTGCAGCGCAATATCTGCAATGTGCATATCCGCAATATGCAAGCGCACAATGCACAGCCCGACCGTGAACATTCACACCCGAACCGCAAGAGCGCCTTGCTGCCCTGCCGCCATAAACATTCTCACATTATTTATTTTATTACAAATCTTTCCTTTTGTCAAGCATTTTTAGAGTGACAAATATGACAAAATTATCCGTCTTATTTTGACAAATTCCAATTTTATTGGGATTTTTCGGCATTTTGCCAATGCAGCCGGATTTTGTTTACAAAAATTTTACAAATCGGACTGCCCCGATCTATGCGTTTTTCCTCCGTCCCTGCGGTATCTTAACGCCGCATGCCTCAGGGGCGGAGAAATATTTTGCCGTTTTCAGTATACTTCCGTTTACTTGCTTGCCTCCAGCAGTACCTCGCTTACAAGGTTTGCGGGCAGCTGCTCGTATCTTACGAACTCAAAGCCGAAGCTGCCTCTGCCTCTGGTTATCTGCCGCAGCTGCATGGTAAAGGACTGCATTTCACGCTCGGGAACCTCCGCTGTGATGATCGTCATGCCCTTTTCCTCTGACGGGTTCATCCCCAGCACTCTGCCACGGCGCTTGTTGAGATCGCCGATAACGTCTCCCGTGTTATCGTTGGGAATGGTTACCGTAAGTGTGCCGATAGGCTCGAGGATAGCAGGGTCAGCCTTGGTCATGCCATCCTTGAAGGCAAGGGAAGCGGCTGTCTTGAAAGCCATTTCCGAGCTGTCCACATCATGGTACGAACCGCCTGTGAGAATGGCTTTAACGCCCGTTACGGGGCAGCCGGCGAGCACGCCTTTCTTCATGCAGTCCTGAAGTCCCTTTTCAACTGCGGGGAAGAAATTCCTGGGCACAGCTCCGCCGAATACCTTTTCCTCAAAAACAAGGGTGTCCGAAACGCAGGGCTCAAAGTCAATAAGCACATGACCGTACTGCCCGTGGCCGCCCGACTGCTTCTTGTGCTTGCCCTCTGCGCTGACCTTTTTGCGGATAGTCTCCCTGTAGGCTATCTTTCGGGGAACAAGCTCTATAGCCGTGCCGAACTTGCTCTGAAGCCTTGCTGCGGCTACCTCCAGGTGCTGCTCGCCCAGTCCCCCCAGAATAAATTCGCTTGTTTCCGCATCCTGAACAAAGCTCAGAGTGGGGTCCTCCTCGCAAAGCCTTGCCATACCCGCTGTCAGCTTGCTTTCGTCTCCCTGATTTGCCCTTGCCGCCATTTTGTAGCAGGGTTTGGGGAAGCTTATCTTCTCAAAGCTCAGGATATCCTTTTCGCAAAGGGTGTCGTTGGTCTGGGCGTTTATCTTCACGGCAACGCAGATATCGCCTGCATTGGCGGAGGAAATTTCCGTCTGCTTCTTGCCCACAAGAGTATACAGCTTGCCTATTTTTTCCGCAGCCCCCGTAGTCGCATTTTTATATTCGCTGTTTGATCTAAGCGTTCCGCTCATGACCTTGATAAAGGACATTTTGCCCACAAAGGGGTCGGCAACGGTCTTGAACACGAAAGCGTTAACAGGCGCTGCCGTATCGCAGGGCACTTCCTCAATATCCTCTCCCTTATAGGCAATGGGAGGGGTGCAGTCCGCAGGGGAGGGCATAAGCAGGCAGACCTCTTTAAGCAGCATATCAATGCCGCCCATGGTAATATCCGAACAGCAGATAACGGGTGTGATAAGTCCCTTGTTCATACCGTCATGAAGCCCCTTGACAAGCTCATCACGGGTAAATTCCTCGCCCTCGAAGAGCTTTTCCATAAGAGCGTCATCTGTCTCGGCGACCGCCTCTGTAAACGCCTCCACAAGGCCGTCCATACGGTATTCCATTTTCTCGGAGATCTCGGAGTCGGGCATGGGTACTTCCGTTACGCCGCCTTTAGCGTCGTATGTATAGCACTTCATCTCGATAAGGTTCACATAGGAAACTACCTTTCTGTCCTTTATCACAGGCACTATAACAGGGCACACCGTAGGCCCGAACACGGTTTTGAGATCGGTAAGAACGTTATAGAAATTAGCGTCCGGATCGTCCACCTTTGTGACAACGAAAATTTTCGCCTTAGACAGACGGTTCGCAGCCTTGTAAGCCTTTTCCGTGCCCACCTTAACGCCCGATTTTCCCGAAACGGTAATAAGCACCGTATCCGAAGCGTAAACAGCCTCCTGCATATCCGCCTCAAAGTCGAAAAGACCGGGGGCGTCCAGGAGATTGAGCTTCAGACCGTTATATTCAACAGCCGCAAGAGATGTGCCCAAGGAGGCTTTGCGCTTTATCTCCTCGGGGTCATAGTCGCAGACAGTGTTGCCGTCGGCGGTCTTGCCAAGGCGGTCGGAAGCGCCTGCTTTATAGATAAGCGCCTCTGCAAGGGTGGTTTTTCCCGAACCGCTGTGACCTGCCACAGCTATATTTCTGATGTCTGCTGCCTTATAATCCTTCATTTGAGTGTACGCTCCTTTAATATTTTTGTCATATTGTGTAAATGAATTTGCCGAAAGCACGGAACAAGCTGCAAAAATGCCCTCAAAGGCTTTTCATCGCCTGTCCGAACCGTTCCGATTGCCGGGAATTTTTTTAAAAACATTTCGATCGGCATTACCCGAAGCCTGTGCCGATATGATCGGCATTATTCAAAATACACAATATGCGGTTATCTTAATATTTATATTATATACTATTTGCCGAAATAATGCAATAGCTTTCCTGCATTTTGTACAAATATTTGAAATTCACCATACCCCTTTTGTAAATATTCAACAAAATTTGTACAAGATTTTGACGTTAAACGGCAGAATTAGAGCGTGTTTATTAAATCTTATTAAAGTGTTCATCAAGCAGTCATTTATGAATGCTATTCATTTGCAAATTAATTTAGTTCAGTGCACATTTAATGTATAACATTTTTATACCAAAAATAATTCATAAAATAATCCCAAAAGGTCAACAAATATATTCCCGCAATATGTTATAATGAAATTCAGGGAAATATTATAGTCTTTAACAATATCACATAAGGGTGTTTTTATGAAGAGAACAATTGTTATTATTTTGTTTATCGGCATATTATTCACGGGATGTACCCGTCAGAATGAGAATATTCCGGAAACCGGGATCGTGACCGACGGTAAATATACGGGTCTGATTGAAAATATTCGGGAAATATCGGGCAGCGGCAGCGAGGTAATTTTTCATTCTCAGACAGTTAATGATACAATGCTGAATTACATCAATATTACTCCTGCGAAAAATTTTTCCGAGCTTATTGAATACATGGAAAATGAAATACCTGCATTATCCGGGGAAAGAGTCAAGATAACGCTTTCCGACAGTCAGCCGGACCCGTATTATTTTGTATGCTATGTTTCCAATTATAATGCAGACAAAGATGTTGTTAATCCCAATGCAAAGGTATCGGATAAATTGTACTACATGTATCTTAGCTGGAATTGGGTGTACAACGATCAGGTGTATGAGAATGTTACATATCTGAAGCTTTGTGTAAATATGTTTCAGAGCATGGAATTTTGGCAGGAAGGCATGGACTTATTCAAAAGTTTTCCGAATCTTGAGGTTCTTGATCTGACAGAATTTTATTTTAAAGACCATGAGGAAGCAGTCAATATGGCGGAGAAACTTAAAGAGGTATTGCCCGAGGGCTGTGAAATTTTATTAGACAGTTAATAAAACATAAATCTTCTTCAAGTAAAATCAGTAAGTCCATGTATCATAACATAATTATGTTTGATGATACAGACTTGACAGTATGGTTTTGTCGGTACGAAAGAGAGGGAAAAGCTTTATGAGAAAGCTTATTATGAGGAAACTCATGAGGAGACTTATTATATCAATGATATTTGTATTGCTGATGTGCATGTTTAGAAACTATAAATACGATAATATGCCGGATAACGGGTCGGAGCAGGACAGTGTGCAGGGTGAAAAAAATGTTTATGTTTATGAAGAAATAGGAAAAGAACGCTGGGACTGGGACGATTCGCCCGGTGAGGAATGCGCCGTTAATGTTATGGATTGTTTTATAAATGAAGATGCTGAGGGCTTGAAAAAATTGTTTTGCTGTAAAGTCAATCACGGTACTGATTTAGATAAAGAAATTACCGAAGCATTTGAATTTATTGACGGAAATATTATATCGTACGATGATGATAGTTCATGTACTTCCCGTGTGGCATATGACGAGGGAAAGGCAGTTGAAAGGTACTACTGTCCGTTTGTGGATAATATAACGACAGATAAAAATAATGTATATACTATGAATATCGGTTTATACACGGTTTATGAAAGAGATACTGAGTATGTAGGGGTAGACGCTATTGTTATTCGCAATTCCGACGACGAAACAATAACAGTAGGGTTCGTTCCTTAACGGAAAGTGTAAAAGCAATATATCAATTGATAATTTCGGCTTTCGGTGTGTAACACTCTGAGAGCCGAAATTTTTGCATTATTTAAAAATTTATTGTAAATATTTGCGTAAAGCTATTGACAAATATGTGAAAATGTGGTATAATAAGAGATGTGAAAATGTTCCCATATTTACACGGAAATTAATTTTTGAAAAAGATGTGTTATAGCAGTATGCAAGAAAATCAGACTTTTAAAATGTGTGCGTCCATAAAATAAGCTGAAAAATAATTATACTTTATAAATATTGATTTCCGTGCCATATTTATGAAATTTCTTGACAAGAGAGGTTTTATGTGGTAGAATGAAAATGGATAAATGTTTTCCGAAAAATTTGAGCTGTAAAGGAGTAATGATATTATGAATCCTGTTAAATTAAAGCCTGCATTCAAGGATTATCTCTGGGGGGGCACAAGGCTGAGAGACGATTTCGGAAAGGACTGCGATTTCGAGAAAATTGCGGAAAGCTGGGAGCTCAGCTGTCACAAGGACGGGGCGAGCGTTGTGGCAAGCGGCGAATTTGCGGGGCTGACTCTGGCGGAATATATTGAGAAAAACGGGAAAGGGGTTCTGGGGACGAACTGCGGAAAGTTTGAGAATTTCCCGATTCTGATAAAGCTTATTGATGCAAAGGATAATCTGTCGGTGCAGGTTCACCCGAACAACGAATATGCACAAAGGGTCGAGGGGGAATACGGCAAGACGGAGATGTGGTATATCGTTGACTGCGACGAGGGGGCGGAGCTTTTATACGGGTTCAAGTCGGAGATATCCAAGGAGGAATTCAGGGAGAGGATCGAGAATAATACGCTGCTGGAGGTAACGAATTCGGTGCCTGTGAAGAAGGGGGACGTTTTCTTTATTGAGGCGGGAACGCTGCACGCTATAGGCAAGGGGATCCTTATTGCGGAGATACAGCAGAATTCAAATACCACGTACCGTATTTACGATTACGGCAGAGTGGGGGCGGACGGAAAGCCCAGACAGCTGCATATTGACAAGGCTGTGGAGGTGACGGAGCTTCGTCCTGCGACGCCTTATCCGCAGACGGAAGCGTTTGAGGAGAATGGGGCGGTGAAGAGGCTGCTGGCGAAGTGTGAATATTTTACGGTGTACTCGGTGGACGTGGAGACGGAGGCGAAATTCAAAGCCGATGAAACGAGCTTTAACAGCATACTTTTGCTGGAGGGCGAGGCAGAGCTGACAGCGGGGGGAGAAACGCTTTCGCTGAAAAAGGGCGACAGTGTGTTTGTGCCTGCGGGGTGCGGCGAGTATGTGCTGCGTGGGAAGTTCAAGTCGGTACTCACGAGGATAGACTGATAGGGCAAGCATTTCAAGCTCACTCACGTCACTCGGGTTCCAAGGGCGGAGCCTTTGGCGGGGACGGGGGCGGAGCCCCAGCGGGGGTCGGGGGGTGGAACCCCCTCTGACAGCCGCTGCAAAGAAACGCACTTCATAAAGTCCCCCCGCAAACCGCCGCCCGACGGCAAGAAAGGGGTCAAGTGAACTAACGTCATATACTGCAAAGTCACAGCAGCTTGGCAACCTACGTCGGGCGGCGGTGCAGCATAGAACGTGCGGCGAATGCCGTGCGTTCATGCTGCCGCCCGTAAGGGCGAAGTCGCTTACAGATTTGGACAAAGTAAGGCGATAGCCAATCAGTGATTAACATAATAGTAAATAGGGGTGACGGCTCGGCAAAAGCCTCGGCGTGTGCGCCCTTACGGGTGGCAGCAATGAAAATGTGCAACTAAAGTTGCACCGACGTTCGTCACACATTTCTATGCTGCTGCGCCGCCCGATTATCACCTTTTTGGTAATTGTGAGATACGCTGTTTCACTTTACTTTGTTTTTACATTTTACCTAATCGGGCGGCGCATTTTGGGGTGCTCTTGCAGTGCGTTCTGCATGGCGGCTGTTAGAGGGGGCTCCGCCCCCCGTCCCCCGCAAGGGCTGTTTTGAAAAAACATATTGCCCTCTGACCCGCCAAAGGGGTCCCCCCTTTGGAAACCCAAGTGGAGTGTGTGAAGAGTGCACGCTGAAAATACGTTTTCTTATGTTGGGATTTTTTACTCATGAACATTAAAAATTTTATCGGCGACAGGAAATTCTACAAGACCGTTTTCGCTGTGGCTGTCCCCATTATGATACAAAACGGCATTACTAATTTTGTGGCGCTATTGGACAACATAATGGTAGGTCAGCTCGGCACGGAACAAATGTCCGGCACGGCTGTGACAAACCAGCTTCTGTTCGTTTACAACCTATGCGTTTTCGGTCTGCTGGCAGGCCCCGGGATCTTCGGTGCGCAGTTCTGCGGCAAGGGCAGCAATGAGGGCGTCAGACATGTTTTCCGCTTCAAAATAATCATCGGGGCGATCGCTCTTATAGGCGGCGCTGCCATTCTTTCCCTTTTCGGGGACGGGCTTATAAATTCCTATCTCACAGGTGAGGGACAGGAGGGCGACAGGGCTCTTATTTTCGCTTCGGCTAAGGAATATCTGAACATTATGCTTATAGGGCTTATCCCTTTTACGGTGTCCCAGATATACGCTTCGACCCTAAGGGAAACGGGCTGCACTGTGCCGCCTATGTATGCGGGTATGGGGGCGGTGTTTATAAATCTCCTGCTGGACTGGGTGCTTATTTTCGGGCATTTCGGGTTTCCAGAAATGGGGGTAAGGGGTGCGGCTCTGGCAACGGTTATTGCACGGTTTGCGGAGTGCGGCGGGGTGGTTATTTACACCCATGCTTCAAGAGGGAAAAATGAATTCATCAAGGGGGCTTACAGGAGTCTTGCGGTGCCTGTCGGGCTTGTGAAAAAAATAATCGTCAGCGGGCTGCCTTTGGCGGTGAATGAATTCTTCTGGTCGTCGGGAATGGCAAAGCTTAATCAGTGCTATTCCCGGAGGGGCTTGGAGGTTGTGGCTGCTACGAATATTTCCTCGACGATACTGAATATTTTCAATGTGGTTTACATTGCGCTGGGGTCTGCTGTGGGGATAATCGTGGGACAGATACTGGGTTCGGGGGATATGAAAAAGGCAAGGGACACGGACACGAAGCTTATTGCTTTCAGCATTGCGGCGGGGGCGTTAGTCGGGGTTGTGGTTGCTGCTTTTGCGGGGGTGTTTCCCGAGCTGTACAACACCACCGACGGGGTAAAGGCTTTGGCGGGGGATTTTATAAGGATCCTTGCTTTGTTCATTCCTTTGCATGCTTTTATGAATGCGGCTTATTTTACGCTGCGCTCGGGCGGGCAGACGTTTATCACGCTGCTGTTTGACAGTGTGTTTATGTGGGTGGTCTCGGTGCCTGCTGCGCTGCTGCTGGTAACGTACACGGGGTTTGATATCAAGGCGGTTTATTTCATTTGTCAGTCGGTGGATATTATCAAGGTGGCTATGGGGATAGTGTTCCTTAAAAAGGGTGTTTGGCTTAAAAATATTGTGGGGGATCAGGAAGTTTGAAGGTCAGCGGTAAACCCCTAAGTTTCAGCGTACCTTTGGTGTGAAAGTTTAATTAACGGAGTGGAAAAATATGGATGTTGACTGCGGATTTATAAAGGATAACAAATGGTTCAGATACAAGGCCTGCGCCATTATTATAGAAGATGGCTGCGTATTGTTTGCGGGCAATTCGAATGCAGATTATTTCTATCCTGTGGGCGGCGCTGTTCATGCGGGGGAAAGGGCTGAGGACGCTGTTGTACGGGAGGTTTTTGAGGAAACGGGAGTAAGTTATGAAATTGACCGATTGGCGGTCATTTACGAAAACTTTTTCTATGGAGATACTCCGCCGTTAACGGGACTTGACTGTCACGAAATTAGCTTTTATTTTCTGATGAAGCCGAGGGGCACTCGTGAGCTGCACAGCAACAGTTACACATACGGCGGTGTAAAGGAAAATATGCACTGGATACCCATTGATGAGCTTAACAGACACAGGGCTTATCCGGGTTTTCTTAAAAGTTATTTAAGCTGTGAACATTCTGGGATAGAGCATATTGTGACAGACGAAAGGGTGTGATTTTTATGGCTGACGGCAAAATGTCAATGGAAGAAATTGAAAAAGAGATAAGAAAGCTTTTGAAAAAATATAATGCGGATCATGCGATACTGTTCGGGTCTTATGCGAGAGGGGAAGCAGATGAAAATTCGGATATTGATGTTATTGTGGTGGGGGGAGAGAAATTCAACGGCACGGATATTTTCGATTTTGGAGAGGAACTCAGAATTGCTACAAAAAAGAATGTTGACGCTTTTGAGATAAGAGAGGTTGTCAAGGATTCGGATTTTTACAGGAATATTATGCGTGAGGGAGTGAGGATCGCATGAAAACAAGCGACAAGGAGCGTCTGAAAAAAGTCATAGAAAAATGGGAACGGCTGGCACTGCAAATGCAGCAGCATAATATTACCAAAGAAATGCTGTTGACCGATGAATATTCGCAATGGGCGGTTAATACGCCGTTGTATAATATCGGTGAACAAGTGTATCAGTTAAGTGATTTATTTAAGGAAGCTCACCCGGAGCTGCCTTGGAATAAAATTGCAGGCTTCAGGCACAGGCTTGTTCATGATTATGATAACACCAACTGGGAATTTGTAGCCGAAATAATTTTAAAGGATATGCCCGAGTTTATTGAAGCTGTCCGGAAGATAACCACCGAAATGGACGAGTAGAAAGGGCGTGATTTTTATGGCTGACGGCAAAATGTCAATGGAAGAAATTGAAAAAGAGATAAGAAAGCTTTTGAAAAAATATAATGCGGATCATGCGATTTTATTCGGTTCTTATGCACGGGGCGACGCAGATGAAAATTCGGATATTGATGTTATTGTGGTGGGGGGAGAGAAGTTTAATTTAACGGATATTCTTGATTTTGGTGAGGAGCTCAGAATTTCTACCAAAAAAAATGTTGACGCTTTTGAGATAAGAGAAGTTGTCAAGGATTCGGATTTTTACAGGAATATTATGCGTGAGGGTGTGAGGATAGCATGAGAAAAAGCGACAAAGAGAGGCTGAAAAAGGTTGTATCAACTTGGGAAAAGCTTGAATTTCAAATGCAAAGACATGAAATAACCAAAGAAATGTTACTGACCGATGAATTTTTCCAATGGACTGTTAATACACCGCCTATATAATATCGGTGAACAGGTATATCAATTAAGTAACACTTTCAAAGAAAGTCACCCGGAACAACCGTGGCAAAAAATTTCGGCATTAAGACACAGGATGGTGCATGACTATGAAAGCATTAACTGGGAAATGCTGACCGACATAATCTATAATTATATGCCGGAGTTTATTAAAGCGGTCAGAGAGATAATTGAGAAAATGGACGAGTAGAAAGGGGTGTTTATGTGACACGCAGAAAAATCGTGTGACCTATTATGGGGAATATTCCGACCTTGATGAAATCGGAAGCTCCCACAGTTACAGGATAGACTGCTCGCAAAGCCATTCGGATGATAATCTTAAAATTTTCATTCAGTGATAAAAATCAAATTTAAAAATGAAAAGGAGAAATTTATTATGCCGTTTATTAATGTTAAGACCAATGAGAATGTTTCCGCAGACAGGGCGGAGGTGATCAAGTCGGAGCTGGGGAGAGTCATTTCGATAATTCCCGGGAAAAGCGAAAGCTGGCTTATGGTGAATGTTGAGGGGGACTGTGCGCTTTATTTCAAGGGGACAAGCGAGAGTGCGGCTATTGCGCAGGTGCAGCTTTACGGCGGGGCTTCTTCGGAATGTTTATCGGAGCTGACGGGGGAAATTACGGGCATTCTCGGGAATGCTCTGGGTATTCCTGCGGGGAGGGTCTATGTGAGCTATATGCTGACGGAGGACTGGGGCTGGAACGGGTCGAATTTTTAGGGGAGTAGGATAAGATTTTCGGGCGGTGATGATGTGAAAAACGGAAAGGATATTTTATTTTCCACGTATTGGTCGCCAAAGGGGTGGAAAATGAATTATGAGGTGAGCGATGAGGACTTTGCCATTGCAAAAGAGCAGGGTTATATGTTCGATTACCCTGAGGCGATAACTCACAAAGAATATATGAAAAGACTGAAAAATGCCGTTCAGAAAATCACTCCCGAGGACGCTGCAAATGCTTTTTTGTACAGTCTGTCCACAAGGAAATTAGAGTACCGCTCGGTGCTGGGAAGTTACTGGTATGCTATAGCTATTCCGGAGCATGAAAGACAGGGTGGGTATGATATAGTTATCGTCACAGGCTCGGAAAGCAAGACGGTAAAAATACCCGAGGACGAAGTTCCCTGTGATGTATGCGGCTGGTTTCCCTGGGGAAAAGATACCGACGGATATGAGCCTGTTTCCGATCCGAATGAATTTAATTTTGAAAGATACAAATGGGGCGGAGTGCGGCACAGCCAGGGCGATTATGCTTTATTCGATCTGGAGCAGTTTTTAAAGCTGGAAAAATATCCGCACACTTCGGAGGACGAGGAAATTCTTCGGCGTATACTGGACTGCATTTACACCCTTGAACCAAAGGACAAGGCGGCAAAGCTTCAAAAGGCGGTAACGGCGGCAAAGATATTCAAATCCAACAAGCAGGAGGTTGACAGTCTGCTGGACATTTTAGGGATATGCGGTGTTTTATCAAGCAGCACAGACCCATGTTATGCGGAAAAATTCTGCGATATATATCACAGAGACCCTCCGGAGACTGTCAATGACAGAGCCTATCCGCTGAACAGGTGGATGGCTGCGGACGGGGTGAATTTAAAAAGGTACAGGACAGTTTTCGGCAGGGATTATGTAAGATAAATTATCCGGGAAATATTAAAATTCAAGGGAGAATAAATAATGAAAAGTCAAAGACAAATAAATATAAAAAATTACCGCCCGACAGACGGGTTTATTATGAATTACCAGCGGCTGGTGAAAGAGGCTGTTATCCCCTATCAATACGAGGTGCTGCATGACAGGGCAGAGGGGGCTGAAAAAAGCGGCGTTATAGAGAATTTTAAGAATGCGGCGGCGGTGCTTCGGGGAGAGAAGCCGTCGGGGGATTTTTACGGTATGGTTTTCCAGGACAGCGACGCTGCAAAGTGGATAGAGGCGGCGGCTTTTTCGCTGGCGGTTTTCCCCGATGAGGATTTGGAGAAAAAGGCGGATGAGCTTATTGAGCTTATAGCTTCTGCGCAGGATAAGGACGGTTATCTGAACACACGGTTTACGATTTCCGACAGGGACAAGCGGTGGACGAATTTGCTGGAGGGGCATGAGCTTTACTGTTCGGGGCATTTTATGGAGGCGGCTGTGGCTTACTTTGAGGCTACGGGGAAAAGACGTTTGCTTGATGTTATGGAAAAGAATGCGGAGCATATTTATGAGCATTTTATTGTAAATGGGCACAGGGGGTTTCCCGGTCACCCGGAGGTGGAGCTGGCGCTTCTGAAAATGTACAGGGCTACTGGGAACAGGCACTGTTCGGAACTGGCGGAGCATTTTCTTGATGAGAGGGGAAGCGACAGGGATTTTTACAAGGACGAAAAGGCGGCGAGGGACTGGACGGTCTGGGGGAACAATGCGGAGGACGGATATTATCAGCAGAGCTATGCGCCTGTAAGGGAGCAGGCGGACGCTGTGGGTCATGCGGTGAGGGCGGTTTATTTATACACGGGAATGGCAGATCTTGCTTCGGTGACGGGGGACGAGGGTTTGCTTAAGGCTTGCGGGAAGCTTTGGGAGAGCATTACAAAAAGGCGTATGTATATTACGGGGGGAATAGGTTCTACGGGGATCGGCGAGGCGTTTTCGGTGGACTACGATCTGCCGAACGACACGGCGTATGCGGAAAGCTGTGCTTCGGTGGGGCTGATGATGTTTGCGGCGAGAATGCTGGAGATAAGCCCCGAGGGAAAATATGCGGACATTATGGAGAGGGCTTTTTACAACACGGTACTGGGGGGAATGCAGCTGGACGGAAAGAAATTCTTTTATGTAAATCCGCTGGAGGTACTGCCGGGTATCTCGGGGTGCGCTGCAACGCACCGGCATGCGAGGCCCGAGAGGTCGGCTTGGTATGCCTGCGCCTGCTGTCCGCCGAATATTGCGAGGACGATTTCTTCTATTGGAAAATATGCTTACGG
The DNA here is from genome assembly GCA_964523835.1 of uncultured Ruminococcus sp. Taxonomy (GTDB): domain Bacteria; phylum Bacillota; class Clostridia; order Oscillospirales; family Ruminococcaceae; genus Huintestinicola. The sequence goes on along the minus strand of CAZGAZ010000040.1, from coordinate 14,231 downwards.
TGAGTCGGAGGAGGTTTGCTACTGCCATTTATATGCGGCGGGTGAGGTGTCCTTTGACAACGGTATGAAGATAAAATGCGTGACGGAATATCCTTACGGGTTTAAGGTAAGATATGAAATTATGGGGGGCGGAAAGGTTCTGGCGGTGAGGATTCCCCAGTGGAGCGAATATGTGAAATTCGGGAAAAACGGCGGGGAAATTTCTCCGGAGATCAAAAACGGGTATGCTTATTTTGAGGGGGTCTGCGAGGGGGATATTATTGAGATACGGTTTGACGACAGGGGGAAATTTGTTTATCCGAGTGTGAAAATTGCGGAGAACACGGGGTGTGTGGCTATTGAGAGAGGGCCTTTGGTTTACTGTGCGGAAGCGGTCGACAACGGTGGGAGTGTGCTCGGGCTGCGTGTGGACGATGAGTCGGAGATAGTGGTGAGCGAGTTTATGCCGGATTTGCTTGGGGGAACGGTGACGCTTTCAGTTGGCGGTGTGAGAGTGGGTGAACAGGACTGTCTGTACAGTCACAAAAAGCCTGCGGAAGCGCCCTGCGGGATAACTCTTGTGCCCTATTATGCCTGGGGGAACAGGGGGCTTGGAGAAATGAGAGTTTGGCTCGGCAGGTAGGGGCTGCCCGCAATATCCCGCCCTTGTTTGCAAAAGATTCAACAAGGTCATTTGCGGAATGGCGGAATAGTTTTCTGTTTTTCATAATTACTGACAGATTTTAATTTAGAGATAAACCGGGATTAGGAGATGATGTTTTGAACAAGCGGGAACTTGTTTATATTTCAGTTCTGACTTTGATAATTGCATTTATGGATATAACGGGCATTCCAAGCGTATTCCTTTTCAATATTGAGGCTGCCGATATAGAGCCTGTATATTTTTCATTGATGATAAATTTCCTGATAATAGGGATAATAGCTTTCCTGTATTTAAGAATGCTGTGTCCCGAGTGGAAATTGGGTTTTACAAAAACAGGACTGACGGACGGATTGAAAAAATACGGAATGATCGGTGCGGCTGCTGCGATAATCGGGTTTATTGCATTTTATGCGGGATTAACACCTTTCGACTGTCAGCCGTCTGCTGCAAAAGTGCTTGTTGAAGGCGTTATATATTATGTCGGTGTTGCAATTATTGAAGAATTATATGTGCGCAGTTTACTGCTTAATCTTATTGAAAAAATGTCTGCCAAAAGTAAAAACAGCGTTTTGACTGCGGTCATATTATCATCTGTGATTTTTGGAGCGGGACATATATTCGGCGTGCTGGGACAGTCATTGCTTGTTATTGTAAGCAAGGTTGTCTGGACTGTAGGCATGGGCATATTCTTCGGAATGGTATATAAGAAAACAGGTAACTTGTGGCTGCCGGTCATTATTCATTTTCTTATCAATGTTTGCGCTTTGCCGTATTGTTTTTCAAGTTTAAACGGATATGCCGATCTGACATTATATATTATTTTACCCGTGTATATAATCTTAGGAATATACAGCTTCATAGAGTTAAAGAAAGAAGCGTGAAATTTTAATTTGCAGATCAATGCAAGATCACTTATTTTTTATAAAGGAGAGATTGTTATGATAATTCATGGGTCGAGGGACAGCATTTGTTATGGGGACGACTGCACTGCGCCGAATGCAAGAGACCTTGAATGTGAAGATGATATGACACTTTCGGGGTTGCTTGAAAAGGCTGCCGAGTATGTGCCGCATTATTGGCACGAACAGGCTTGGGTGGTAACAAGGGGAAATAATAAAAATTCGAAAAAGAATATGGTATTGGGGTTTGTGGTTTTTGACGACAGCGACAATCACTATTGTGAGCTTGCTGTTCCCGACGGGAATGTACAAACGATTGGTATTGATAAAATTTTCTGCCGGTATTTTTATCGCAGAACGCCCATATGGAGAGATGAACGGAGAGACGGACACACAATTTTTTATCTTGAAGAGCTTTACCCTCAATGCGGGCAGCTGATTGACATGGTGAAAGCGGAGCTCCGATATGAAAAGTCAAAAACGGTTTAACGACCGATCAAATAAAATCCAAAATTATTCACAAAGGAGAAATTATTATGAAGTACTACATTGGCATTGACCTGGGAGGCACTAACATCAAGGCGGGAGTGGTGAACGAGAATTTCGAGATAATCGGAAAGGCTACCACTAAAACCCTTTGTCCCCGTCCCGCAAAGGAAATTGCGGACGATATGGCTAAGGTGAGCATTGACGCCTGCACCGACGCAGGGATCTCCGTTGATGATGTGGAATGGATAGGCATCGGCACGCCGGGAATTGCGGACAATGTTAACGGGACTATCCCCTATTCCAATAATCTGGGGTTCAAGGACGTGCCCATAAGGGAGTATATTCAGGCGCACATCAAGAAGCCTGTTTATGTTGCCAACGACGCAAATGCTGCGGCTTACGGCGAGTTTGTGGCAGGGGCTGCAAAGGGTGCGAAGAATGCGGTGTGCATTACTCTGGGCACAGGGGTCGGCGCAGGGATAATCGTCAACGGGAAGATTCTCACGGGGTCTAATCTTGCGGGAGCTGAACTGGGACACATTGTTATTGAGGTGGACGGTCCCGAGTGCACCTGCGGGCGAAAGGGCTGCTTTGAGGTATTCTCCTCGGCTACGGGGCTTATAAGAATGACAAAAGAAGCGGCGGAGGCAAATCCGGATTCGGCGCTGAACGCTCTTTACAAGGAGGACGGAAAATATTCCGCACGTCATGCTTTTATGGCGCAGAGGCAGGGGGACAAGGCGGGGGCTGCGGTTGTGGAAAAATACTGCAAATACTTAGCGGCGGGAATTACCAATGCTATCAATATTTTCCAGCCGGATATTCTTTGTATCGGCGGCGGAGTCTGCAACGAGGGCGATCCTTTGCTGCTGCCTGTTAAGGACCTGGTTAAAAAGGAAGTTTACACGAGAATGCTTGACAGCAACACGGAGATCGTGGTTGCAAAGCTGGGAAATGATGCGGGGATAATCGGTGCGGCGTTCCTTGGGAATGCAAGTGAATGATCGGGTAAGTCTGTGAACATATGAGCCTGTAAGCCTATAGTCTGTGATTTTACAGGCAAGGCGGAAAATTTACGGAATTTGCAATAAGAGGGTGATTTTTACGGCGGTGGTTTTAAGAAATATCTCGGAGGAAAACCGTGGAGAAATTATTGCTTTAAAGGTTGCCGAAAATCAGAGGGAATACATTGCCTCAAATGAAGATTCTCTTCGTGAAGCGGAGTATAACCCCGGAGTTGCAAGGGCGTTCGGGATATATTCCGGAGACAGGGCTGTGGGGTTTGCAATGTTTGCCTTTGATGAGGAAAACGACGACCCTCACGACCGTTTCTGGCTTTGGCGGTTCATGATAGATGAAAGCTTGCAGGGGCAGGGGTTTGGCAGGGCGGCTTTGACGGAGATAATAAAATATTTCCGTGAAAACGGGGCTGACGAGATCACCCTGTCCACAAAGGAAAGCAACAGGAATGCTCTTGCGCTTTATTACAGCTTCGGATTTGAGGAAAATGGGGATATGAATGACGGGGAGACGGTTCTGAAGCTGAAGCTTTAAAAGGAAGCGAGGAATTTTATGAGCGGTGACAAAAACTTTTTCGGGACAGTTTCGGATAATATCAAAAAGCTTTTTGGAAAAGGCGGAGAGGCTGACGGTACATCTGCAGCCGGAAAGGGCGTGGAGACCGGCAGTCCGCCTGAAACAGGCAAGGGCGGAAGTGATGACAGTACATCCGCAAATGAGGGAAAGGAAATGCAGCGGGTATTTGAAACAGGCTGGGACACCGACGGGGATAAAGAGTATGAGGTGGAATATTCCTTTATGATCTCATCCGACTTTGTTCAGGTGAAAAGTCATGCTGCGGAGGCCGATCTGGTGCTGGTCTATTCCCCCGACGATCCCGAACCCGAGGGGTTTGATATGCCTTATATTTTCGTTTCCACAGGTGACGGAAGGGTATTTGAACTGGGGGAGCAGTTTCGGGAGACGGGTAAGACAGAGGGGTTTATCCAAAAGCTGTCGGAGGGAAAATTCAGCTTCAAATGTCTGGCGGATTACTACGGCGATGTCATTTATCTTTACGGCGGCGATCTTGGCAAGACCTGGGAAAGCTGCGGCATAGGTATGGTTTATCCGAAAGAGATGAAGGGAACTCCCACCGAAAAAATCCTGCATTCCGCTCTTGACCATGCGGCTCAGACCTATGAAGAAAAATTTACCGAAATAAAGTCCGGCTGACGGGCTGACAAATAGCAAAACAGCAAAAAAATTTTTAAATAAATTTAATTTGGAGGTAGTTAAAATGGCTTGTGAAAAATGTAACGACAACTGCAATTTCTTCTGCGAGGGTGCGGACAAAGCCTCGCAGCGTTCCCTGTTCAATGCGCTGGGATTTACTAAGGAGGAAATGGAACGTCCTTTGGTGGGGATAGTTTCCTCCTACAATGAGATAGTTCCCGGGCATATGAACATTGACAAGATAACAGCGGCTGTAAAGCAAGGAGTCGCTATGGCGGGGGGCACGCCTGTGGTATTCCCTGCGATCGCTGTCTGCGACGGCATTGCTATGGGGCATGAGGGTATGAAATATTCTCTTGTTACCCGTGACCTGATTGCGGATTCCACGGAATGCATGGCGTTGGCTCATCATTTTGACGCTCTGGTTATGATTCCCAACTGCGACAAGAATGTGCCCGGGCTTTTAATGGCGGCGGCAAGGGTGAATGTGCCTACGATATTTGTTTCGGGAGGGCCTATGCTGGCAGGTCATGTAAAGGGCAGCAAGACTTCCCTTTCAAGTATGTTTGAGGCGTTTGGCGCTTACACTGCGGGGAAGATAAGCGGTGAGGAATTTGAGGAATATGAAAACAAGGCTTGTCCCACCTGCGGCAGCTGCTCGGGTATGTATACGGCAAATTCCATGAACTGTTTAACGGAAGTGCTGGGAATGGGTCTGAGAGGAAACGGCACTATCCCTGCGGTTTACTCGGAGAGGATTCGCCTTGCAAAGCAGGCGGGAATGCAGGTAATGGAATTATACAGGAAAAATATCCGTCCGCTGGATATTATGACCGAAAAGGCTTTCCGGAATGCGCTGACAGTGGATATGGCTCTGGGCTGCTCCACAAACAGTATGCTGCATTTGCCTGCGATTGCTCATGAATGCGGGATAGAGCTGAGTCTTGATATGGCGAACGATATCAGTGCAAAAACTCCTAATCTTTGTCATCTTGCTCCTGCGGGTCATGCTTACATGGAGGACCTGAACGAGGCAGGGGGAGTTTATGCGGTAATGAATGAGCTGAACAAGAAAAATCTGCTGAACACCGATATTATCACGGTTACGGGAAAGACTGTAGGGGAAAACATTGCAGGGTGCGTTAACAAGGACACGGATATTATCCGTCCTGTAGAAAATCCTTACAGCGAGACGGGCGGCATTGCGGTGCTGAGGGGGAATCTGGCAAAGGACGGGTGCGTTGTAAAGCGCAGCGCTGTTGCCGAGGAGATGCTCAGGCACACAGGCCCTGCAAAGGTATTTGACTGCGAGGAGGACGCACAGGCAGCTATTCTGGGCGGCAAGATCGTAAAGGGCGATGTTGTGGTTATCCGCTATGAAGGACCTAAGGGCGGCCCGGGTATGAGGGAAATGCTGAACCCCACATCCGCTATTATGGGAATGGGATTGGGCAGCGATGTTGCTCTTATTACGGACGGGCGTTTCTCGGGGGCTTCGAGGGGCGCAGCTATAGGGCACGTTTCCCCCGAGGCGGCTGTAGGCGGCGTTATAGGGATTGTAAAGGACGGGGATATGATAACGGTGGATATTCCGAATTATACTCTCAGTCTGGACGTTCCTCAGGAGGAAATTGACAGGAGAATGGCAGAATTTACGCCTAAGAAAAAGGAACTGAAGGGTTATCTGAAGCGTTATGCTTCCCTTGTTACCTCCGGGGCGCAGGGCGCTGTTCTGAAGAATGAATAAGCAAGCCTGACGTGCAAGGCGTGTTTGAAAAGCAAGGGGCGGACCTCAGCTCTTGCCTCTTGCTTCTTAAACTCTTGCCTCTAAGGAGCTGCTGATCAGAGGTTTTCTTCCCGCCGAAGGCGGGGAGAAAACCTCTGCAAATCGCTGTTTAACGAACATCATATTTTTAGGGAAATGCTTTGAGCAGTGTTTCCCTAACAGAAGGGAAAATATTATGGACGGCTTTCGGGCAAGAAAAAGAGCGGGGAAAATATTTGCCGTATTTACGGCGGCGGTGCTTATATGCGGGGCGGCTGTTTACTGGTATGTAGGGGGGCAGACACGGACGGCGGAAAAGTTTTTTTCGGCTGTTGCTTCGGGAAATTACAAAAATTACGAGCAAGCCACTGCGCCTCCGGGAATTGAAGAGAACAGCTTTGCATTGAATTCGGAATTCAAGGACGGGTGCAGGGGGTATTTTACCTCTCTGCCCCAGTTTGCCGATATGTCGGAGACGGATATTATTTCCTCGAAGATACGGATAAAGGAACGTGCGCCCCAAGGGGATATTACCAAGTGGCGGCTTACTGTTGACGCAGACTTTTTCTCCTCGGGGAAAAGCGTTTCTTATGACGGGCTGGCTGTTTATATGATATTTGACGGGGGAAAATGGAGAATATACTATATAGAACCCTATGAGTAACCGGCCAAGACTTGCGGAAACGAATAAAAATTTTAAGGTCGGAGACAAAATTATTCGGGAAAATTTCACTTTAAAAAAATGATTTTTTCCCGAATTGAGTCTTTTGCTTTTAAACTTTATAGTAAACGACATTGGAAATTTGACATGAAGCCTGTGCAAAATCTTTCGTATATGGATTTTGCACAGGCTGAATGCACAAATTTCAGTGTCGGTTACTATATTTTCAGCTGCTTGCCCTGATACGTTCGGGCTCTCTGAAGAGCATGGTTATGCACCAGACTGCCGCCAGCGCTACAAGAATATAAACTATTCTGCTGAGCATTGCTCCTGCGCCGCCGAAAAGCCAGGCTACCAGGTCAAAGCTGAATATGCCCACCAGCCCCCAGTTAAGGCCGCCGATGATCATAAGTGTAAGCGCAATTTTGTCAAGCATAGGTAGTCCTCCTATCGGATTTTTTTTGCAAACCCCGAGGATAAATCCTCATTGGGTAGTATCTGCATTTTAGGGGGAATTATTTATGGGGTTTTTATTTTGGAAAATTTTTACATTATTTTACGGAGTGAGGTTTGATATATGGCACATTTTACGATAAATTATTTTTCCGATTCCCTGAACAGACCGACAGAGTTTGAAATGATGATACCAAATGACAAAAGGGACGGGAGGGATAAGGCAAAGAAAAAAATGCGCACGCTTTTTCTGCTGCACGGGTATACAAGCGGCGCATGGAACTGGGTGCCCGAGCATCTGGCGGAAAAGTATAATTTTGCCGTTGTTGTGCCCAGGGGCGAAAATGCTTTTTGGTTGGACGGTATTTCCACGGGGCACAGCTACTGCACCTTTATCGGTGAAGAGCTGCCCGTATATATCCGCAGCACCTTCGGTCTGGCAAATTCTGCGGAGGACACATATATTATGGGGTTTTCCATGGGTGGATTCGGTGCGCTGCACACTGCTCTGAAATATCCCGGAAATTTCGGAAAGGCGGCTGCGCTGTCTCCTGCCTTGATCGTTCACAAGGTTGCGGATATGAAGCCGGGGTTCAGTGACGGTTTTGCAAATTACGAATATTACAGGGAATGCTTCGGTGAGCCCGAAAAGGTTCTCGAAAGTGAAAACAATCCGGAGGTGCTGATAAAGAGGCTTCTGGATAATGGGGAGAAAATTCCCGAAATCATGATATGCTGCGGGGAATCGGATTTTCTGCTGGAAAATAACAGGGAGTTCCATGAATTTCTTGATAAGGAAAATGTGCCTCACGGATATTTTGAAAGTGCGGGGGGACATGATTTTGATTTTTGGAGAGAATATACTGTGAAGTTTACGGAAAAAATGTTTGGTGACAATGTGCACTGATTTTAAAAAAATATAATTATTACTTGGACAAATTGAGTTATAAGGTGATAGTTCATGTATGTAAACGGGATAGTCATTCAAAAATATGTAAATAATTCCTACAAAGGTATAGACGGCAGCGGCTTTAGTGAAAACACGGGTCAGAATTGGTATTTTAATTATGACGATGAGTTATATAAGCTGTTTGAACCGTTTTATGATGAACATATTGGAATGACATACCATATTTTAAAAGAACATACCCGGGTTGCTGCCTGCACCGACATGGATTACATAAACAGCTATATAGCCGAATCGAAAAAAAGAGGTATAAAATACAGGCTGCTGCTGTGTGAATCGGAAATTCCGAATCCGATCTTTAATGCTTCGGGACTTAAAACAAAATTTTTAGGGTACGATTATGCATATGAAAACGGCGATAATTATTCTGCTGTATATAATGAAATACCGTTTGTTTTCCCTCGGTTTCGGTTAAATTGCAACGGTCTTTTTGATACGGAAGAAGATATTAGGGAATATATTCTTGAACGTGAAAGATTTGAAAAGCTGCACCCTCCTTACACGTTAGAGGTTGGCGACTTTACTATCTTCAGACTGCATGAAATATATCTATAACAGCAATCCCCGAAGCAGCTGCCTCGGGGATCTATTTTTTATGAGTATCAAAGCTTATGCAGAAATTTTTTTTAACAGCGTCTGTCATTCATTATTAATTTACTTATCCGTATTGATATATCCCTTGTAGGCTTGCAGATATGTCCAGCCCGAAATTACCGTGAGCAATGCGGACGCCCAGATAAGGATCTGCTCGAGGATAACCGCAAAGGCACTGTAATTTGCGGGGTCTTTCCCGAAGAGTGCGGCAATGAAAAGCATTATCACGATCGTGCCCATGGTAAAGGCGGTTTTGAGCTTGCCCCAGATGTTGGCGGGAACGACTACGCCCTCCCCTGCTGTTACCAGCCGCAGTCCGGACACCATAAATTCACGGGCGATTATTATAAGCACGGGCACTGCACCGCAAAGCCTCAGTTCCACGAAACAGACAAGGGCGGATATTACAAGCACCTTATCCGCAAGGGGGTCGAGAAATTTTCCGAAAGCCGTTACCAGATTGTATTTGCGGGCGATCTTGCCGTCCAGTGCGTCGGTTACGGAGGCTGCCGCAAAAACTGTCAGCGCCCAGACTCCGCTGCCGGGCAGGATATCCGTCAGAAGAAAAAATATGAAAAAGGGCACAAGCACTACCCTTGCTACGGTCAGCTTATTTGGCAAGTTCATTTATAACAACTCCTATCAGGTCGTAGTCCATGACCTCGGTAATGTGCACCTTGACAAACATTCCCGGCACAAGGCGGCGGTCGGGTGATGTGAAGAAAATTTTCCCGTCGATATCGGGTGCGTCGGCTGCGCTTCTGCCGAAATAGCATTCCCCGTAACGGTCAAAGCCCTCCACAAGCACTTCTATATCGGTGTTTTTGAGGGTCTCGTTCTTCTCGCTCATAATATAGGACTGCTGCTCCATTATTATATCCGCACGGTGCTGCTTGGTTTCCTCGTCAAGCTGCCCCGGCATATCCGCTGCGGGTGTCCCCTCTTCCTGAGAATAGGCAAAGCAGCCCAAACGGTCGAACCGCACTTCGTTGACAAAATCGCAGAGGCTTTCAAACTGCTCGGGAGTTTCTCCGGGGAAGCCTGTAATAAGAGTCGTCCGCAGGATAACTCCGGGAATCTTTTCACGGAGCTTTGCGATAAGCTTCGCAAGGCTTTCCCTGTCTCCCGGGCGGTTCATTTTGCGGAGCAGCTCGCCGTCGCAGTGCTGAATGGGCATATCAATGTATTTGACTATTTTTTCTTCCTTTGCCATTACCTCGATAAACTCGTCGGTAATGCGCTCGGGATAGCAATAGAGCACTCTTATCCATTTCAGTTGAGATATCCCGCAAAGTCTGCGCAAAAGCTCGGGGAGCTTCAATTCGCCGTATAAGTCCTCGCCGTAGCGTGTGGAATCCTGGGCTATGACGATAAGCTCACGCACTCCCGCTTCCGCCATTTCGGCAGCTTCTTTGCAAAGCTCATCCATGGGTATGCTGCGGAATTTGCCCCGAATTTGCGGGATAGCGCAGTAGGAACAGCAGTTGGAACAGCCCTCGGCAATTTTAAGATAGGAGAAAAACGACAATGTTGTCTGCACTCTGCCGCCTGTCAGGGGCAGGTTTAATTTATCGTCAAAGCGGGTGAACTGCTCCCCTGCCAGAACATGATCGAGAACGCCGCAGATATCGCCGTTACAGCCAATTCCCGTCACTGCGTCAACCTCGGGAAGTTCCTTTAATATTTCCTCTTTATAGCGCTCGGCAAGGCAGCCTGTGATGACGATCTTTTTTATCCGTCCCTCTTTTTTCAGCTCCGCAAATTCAAGTATTGTGTCAATTGCCTCCTGCTTTGCGATTTCGATAAATCCGCAGGTGTTGACGATAACTATATCCGACAGGGCGGCGTCCCAGACAAGCTGGTAGCCTGCTTCCTGTATTTTACAGAGCATTCTTTCGGCGTCAACCTGGTTTTTTGAGCAGCCAAGCGAAACCATTCCAACCTTAACAGCCATTTATGATCAATTCCTTAAAATTATTTTTAGAGTGCACTTGCATATTATACTAATTCGCACAACTATGCATATGCATTATAATTATACTATATTTACAGTTTTTTTTCAAGGGATTGGGAAATTTTTTATGGGGTGACTTGTAAATTTTTTGTTAAAATGTATTTCCATATCATTTATGAAATAGCATATTGGGCAGGCAATTTTCATAGAATTACCATATACATTCAGATAAAAAGGTGAAAATTTGCCATGATGAAATATGTATTTACAATAATGATACTGCTGTCATTTATTGCGGCGGCTGCCATGGGAAGGGGCGAGGCGCTGACGGAGGCGGTTCTTAATTCCCCGGTGGATGCGGTAAATTTATGTATTTATTTATGCGGCGGAATGTGCTTCTGGGGCGGGCTTATGCGTGTGGCGGAGCGGTCGGGGATAACGGATATTATTGCGAGATTTTTCGCTGAAATTTTAGGGGGACTTTTTAATAATCTTGATAAAAACGGACGTGCATTCAAGGCTATATGCATGAATGTTACGGCAAATATTCTGGGGCTGGGAAACGCTGCCACGCCCTTGGGGATTGAGGCTATGCAGGCAATGAAAGAGGAGGAAAAAGCCGAAAATGAGGCGACAGCCTCCATGATAATTTTCACGGTTCTGAACACTGCCTCTCTGACGCTTATTCCCTCCACGGCGCTTTCCCTGCGGATAAAATACGGCTCGGAAAATCCCACGGAAATAATCCCTGCTGTCTGGGTAACTTCTGCCTGCGCTCTTGCTGCGGCGCTTATCGGTGCGCTTATTTTGGGAAAGGGTGGAAAAAAGTCCGCCGAAAAATGAACCGCTTTTCTAACCTCTTACATCTAACCTCTGAAAGGGAGCCGATGAAATTTTGAATGTTTGGATAATCCCGATAATAACCGCTTTTATTTGCATTTACGCTCTTGTGAACAAGTGTGATGTTTTTTCGGATTTTCTTGAGGGGGCGGAGGAAAATCTGAAAATGTGCATAGGGCTGCTGCCGACCCTTATTGCAATTATTACGGCGATAGGAATGCTGCGTGCTTCGGGGGCGGTGGATATACTGACGGGGCTTGCTTCGGGGGTGCTTCGCAAACTCGGGTTCCCTGCGGAGTGTTTGCCTTTGGCGCTTATACGTCCGATTTCGGGCAGCGGTGCGCTGGCGGTTTACGAGGAAATTTTAGCGGAATGCGCTCCGGACAGCTTTGCGGGACGTGTTGCAAGCGTTATGCTGGGGGCTACGGAGACGACCTTTTATACCATTGCGGTGTATTTTAGTGCGGTGAAGATCAAAAAGACACGGCACACTTTGCCTGCGGCGCTTTTGGGGGATATTACGGGGTTTATTGTGAGCGTGCTTATGGTGAATATTTTCTTCGGGCGGTAAGGGGTAAAAATTGCGCAGCGCCTTGATTTATGCAATTTTTTACTGTTTGTTCACTGACTTTTTTTGCGATTTTTTACGGCACACAATTTTTTTATTTGTATTCACACATTTTTAAAGGGAAAAATCCCGATTTACAGGCGTTTCTTGCCTCTTGCTTCCAATTCTCCTGCCTCCAAAAGCACACATTTTTTTATTTGATAAGCCGAAAGTGTAAATTTACAGCGGTGGGGCAAAAAACCGTCCAACGCATTAAGAATGCTCAGGACGGCATTTCTATGATCCAGACTTACGAGGGTGCTCTTACCGAGACCGATTCCATTCTCCAGAGAATGAAGACTCTGGCTGACCAGGCTGCTAACGGTACATATCAGGATGATGTTGACCGTGACGCTATCCAGCTCGAGTTCGATCAGCTGAATGATGAGCTCAACCAGATCGCTGACACCGACTTCAACGGCGTTGTAGTTCTGAACGGCGGCCAGATGGCTGACGGTCTGAAGCAGGTTGACGGCAAGTTTGATTATTCAAACAAGAAGTCCCAGCTTATGGCTTTGGCTAAGGATAACTTAAGAGCTGATATCAATGCAGCTAATAAGTCCATTCAGCAGGCAATGCAGGCAATGAAAACTGAAAAGTTCGACCTTACAAAGCTTGGCGACGCTCCCGAGTGGAACAGCGTTGATGAAAATAAGTATGACAAGGCTGCTGCCGATGAACTGTGGATAGACCTTGGAATTACAAAGACAGATGCAGCCGGAAACGATGTTGCCGATACTTCCGTTGTTACAGAAGTAGATGTAACCTTTACATTTGATGGCACTTCATGGACTGCTACAAGTGCAATAGGAAATGACGGCAATGAGTATGCTACTGATGCACTTACTGCAACTGTTGTTGATGGTACAAACTCGGATGCTACAGGTTTGGGCGGTTTTACACTTGCTTCCAAGACAGCTACTAAATTTACAGATGGCACTGTAAATGCAATATTTGATGCTACAAACGCTAAGGCTGGCGATACTGTAACATTGAAATTTACCAATGGCGCAAATACTCAGCTTGCACCCAAGAACGTAGGTTGGGCTGATGATTCCGTTAAGGTTGACAGTCAGTCAACCAAGGCTGCTAATGCAATAACTGCTCCTACTATTACACTTAACATTCTCGACGACACTGACATGACAGCAGAGCTTGCAAGCAAGTTCAATGCTCTTAATGGTCAGGATGTAAAGATTGAATATGGCGATAACTCTGATACAGCCAATCCAACCATTACTCTCGGCGATGAAGCTCCAAAGATTTATGATGCTACAGGTTCAAATGTTACAATCAACGGAGAGACCTATTTTGTTAAGGCTGATAAGGCTACCGCAGCTACTAAAATCGAAATTTACGACAAAAACGGTGGAAATAAGCTGATGGAAATTGGCTTTAAAGCACCGGTAGCAAATGGTGGAACAGCTAACCAAGGAACAGTCGGTACTCTTTCGGGCACAATAGCTCTTGATACTGCTCTTTATACTGATTCTTCCGCAGCAGTTGATGTAAGTGCTGGTGAAAATCAGAAACTTGGCACATCTGCAACATATCAGAAGCAGATTGCAGATGCAAGAGATCAGCTCGCAAAGCTTGCTGACGTTGATATTACCGATTATGAGTCCGCTAAGGAATACCTCACAGGTAAGGGTGTATCCGTTTCCGATGCTTACGATCAGGCAACTGCTCCTCTCACCTACACCGATCATGTAATGCTTCAGGCAGGCGCAAGAACCAAGGATCTGGTTGACTTCACATTCAAGTACACCTCTGATGGGTTGGGCGACCTTAAGGCTAACATGAACTGCTCTGCTCGTGAGGACGGCCTTAACACTGCTAACCTGTCCCTCAAGACTCAGAAGGACGCTAACTACGCTATCGACAGAATCGATAACGCTATCAATAAGGTTTCCATGGTTCGTGCAACATTCGGTGCTGTTCAGAACAGACTGGAGCACAAGATCGACAACATGAACGTAACTAAGGAGAACATCACTTCTGCTGAGTCTCGTATCCGTGATACTAACATGGCTGAAGAGATGACCAACTTCACTAAGAACCAGATTCTTAGCCAGGCTTCTCAGGCTATGCTGGCTCAGGCAAATCAGCTTCCTCAGGGCGTTC
>CAZGAZ010000039.1:0-30682 GCA_964523835.1 uncultured Ruminococcus sp. | reverse complement strand
AAGCTCTTCCCCTCGGTAACGAACCTTACCTACAAAACAGGCAACGGCTACTGGAATATGACCAACACCGCTATGAGAGTTTCCAATGCCTATGCCCAGATCTCCGAATATGACAGGGCGCACGGCATAGCGAACGAGTATTACGATCCTCTGTCGCTCTTTACTCCCGATTCCTATAACAAGGCGTTTACCAAGCTTATGAAAAGCTACCGCAAGAACGGCATAACAAATTACTCCTTCGGCGCTCTTTCCAATACCATTTACGGCGACTACAGCAGAAAGGCTGTGTCAAGAGAAAAGGCAAAGGGAATAATCACCGATATCTATGCCGGTGCCAAATCCGACGGCACAGTGCTGGCGGATAACGCAGCAGCTTATGTCCTGCCCTATGCGGATTATATCGCAAACGTCCCCTCCTACTCCAGCAAGTTTGACCTGTTTGATTACGAGATACCCTTCTATCAGATGGTAATGCACGGGATAACACCCTATGCAGGCTGCGCTGTAAACAGCGAGGCGGATATTGCCGAGGCAGTTCTTACAGACCTTGCCGCAGGCAGCAACCTGAGCTTTGACTTTGTGGGCATTCCCGCAGCCGAGCTTAAAGATACCAAGCTGGATAAATACTACTATGCATACTATGCAAACTGGGCTGACGACGCCGCAAAGCTCTACAGCCTGGCAAACGAAGTCCTTACCCCTGCCGCCGACGCTACCATAGTTTCCTATGAGATAACCCACGAGGGCAACGAAATAGAAACTACCTACAGCAACGGCTACAAGACAGTGGTAAACTACAAGAAAAAATCCATCGAAGCGGACGGCAAGACCTATAAGCTGTCCGACTACCTGGGAGAGGAGGTACTCGGCAAATGAGATTATCCTATGAAAAGAAAAAGGGACTTTACGGCTACGGCTTTATCGCCCTGTGGTTTGTGGGAGCGCTGATGTTCTTCATTGTCCCCGTTATCAAGTCGTTCATTTACTCATTCTATGATGTAAAGCCCGACGTCGGTGCGCTGATAATGTCTCCCTTAGGTATTGCAAACTACAAAAGAGCCTTTGCCACAGACCCCGATTTCAGAGTAAACCTTACCACTGTGCTGGGTCAGACAGCCTGGCAGCTGCCTGTAATACTGGTGTTCTCCCTGTTTGTGGCGATCATCATCAACCAGAAATTCAGAGGAAGGACCTTTGCAAGAGCAGTATTCTTCCTGCCCGTAATCATCGCCACAGGCCCTGTGTACGCAATTATCACAGGTAACCTTGACACCAGCGGAACAGCCGACGCAGAGCAGTTTTCTACAATGTTCTCCTCTGATATGGTTGACGAGCTGCTGGAATTTGTGGGAATCTACGGCTTTAACGACCAGCTCACCGAAATGCTCTCCACCATGACCTCGGATATTCTGAACCTTGTGTGGAAATGCGGTATCCAGATAATCATCTTCCTGTCCGCACTTCAGGGCATACCCACCTCGGCTAAGGAAGCCGCAGCCATCGAGGGCGCTACCTCATGGGAATTCTTCTGGAAGATAACTCTTCCCTATGTATCCCCCATGATCCTTGTAAACCTGGTCTACACCATTATCGACACCTTTACAGACCCCACCAACGTTGTCATGGAGCAGGTGCTCTCCGTACAGGATGACTGGCGCTACGGCTACTCTGCGGCAATGGCATGGAGTTACTTCGCAATCGTGCTGCTGGCGGTCGGCATTATCTTCGCAGTAATGAACCGTATCGTCTACTATGATGATTAAAAGGAGGCAGAATAATGGCAGAAGCAGTAAAGGATAACCCCATTTCGGCGTTCATGAAAAAACGGGCTGCCGACAAGCCTCCCAAGGAGGAAAAAAGATCCCGCAAGGAGGAAAGGGAGCGCTTTAAGAAAAGACTTGCCACCCTTACCCCCATGGAGCAGAAGTACCTGAAAAGGAAAAGAGCCTTTGACGCAGTTTGGCCCATATGCCGTGCGTTTCTGGTATTCGGACTTTGCTTCGTAATCGTCTATCCCCTGCTGTATATGGTAACAGCAGCATTCCGCCCCCGTTCCGAGATGAACGACCCCACTATAATCTGGCTGTCAAGGACATTTACCCTGTCCAATATCAAGGACGCCGCAAGAACAATGGAATTCGGCAAAACTTTGCTCAACACATTGTTCCTCAATATCGGCTGTTCCGTACTTCAGGTAATCACCTGCGCCATTACAGGCTACGGCTTCGGGCGTTTCAACTTCAAGGGCAAAAGTATACTCTTCGGCGTGGTAATAATGATGATCCTTATGCCGCCCCAGATCATACTCATTCCCCAATATATGTTCTTCCGTTACTTTAACCCCCTTGGCATTTACCATGTGATCACGGGGAATTATATCAACCTTATCAACTCTCCCCTGACTATGTATATGCCCGCCCTTACGGCAAACGGTATCAAAGCGGGACTGTTCATATTCCTGTTCCGTCAGTCCTTCCGAGGGCTTCCCAAGGAACTGGAGGACGCAGCGTATCTCGACGGCTGCTCGCCCCTTAAAACCTTTGTCAGCATAATGATACCCAACGCAGGTTCGACATTTCTTACCGTATTCCTGCTTTCGGTCGTATGGTACTGGAACGATTACTATGTAAGTACATCCTTCTTCACCGACAACAGTACGATAGCGCTTCAGCTGAAAAACCTGGACGCTTCCCTTACAAGAGTTATCTTCAACAACGGTAACGTTAAGGTAAACCAGCGTGAGCTTATCGTGTGGATGGAATCGGGCTGCCTTATCTCCATAACCCCCATTCTGGTAATGTACGTCTGCCTGCAGAAGAACTTTACCGAGGGTATTGCAAGATCGGGCTTAACGGGTATGTAATAGAAGCTAGAGTTTCAGAGGCAAGAGGCAAGAGTTATTATGCTTGCATTGTCTGACTGAAATTTGCTTCAACCCCTTATGTTTGTAAACGTGTGCGGCAGGAAACTGCTGCACACTTTGCAAATAAAAAAAGCAAGTGCTGATTTAACCGAATTTACCGTCCGATTAGATCAGCAGTTGTTTTTTAAAGGGAAAACACCTTTAAAAAGCTGTATCAGAACGGGGGATATTATTTTTTTCAGGAGGGGCATATGAAAGCCATTGTCTGCGAAATGTGCGGCAGCGGGAGCATTATCAAGAAAGAGGGGCTTTTTGTCTGCGAGCACTGCGGCTGCAAATATTCCCCCGAGGAAGCAAAGGGGCTGCTTACAGAGGTCAAGGTAAAGGGCAGCGTAAGAGTGGAGGGTATCTCCACCGCCGATCAGCTGCTTGCAAAGGGCGATACTTATCTGCGGCTGGGGGACTACGAGGCGGCTGCCGAGACCTTTGAACAGTTTGTCAAAGAGTATCCAGAGCGCCCCGTGGGCTACAAGCGGTATATAATCGCTCTTACCGAAAATTTCACATATCCCGAGGGCATAGACCCCGGGGAACTTGATGAACTTATTTCAAAATACAAGATACTTGCAGGGGACAGGGAGGATAAAAAATCCCGTCAATTTCTAAAAAAAGCCGAGCTTTGCGAGGAATATTTTGAGGCAAGAAGAAAACTTAATGAGGCAGAAAAGAATGCAGAGGAATTGCAGTGGCAAATAAATTACTGCATAAATGAACGGTCATCTAAAAGACTGGGGATTGTATATTTTCTTATAGTTGGAGTATTGGCTTTTTTTATAGGCGGTGCAATAGGTGAAATAAATGATTTTACGATCTTTATATTCGGAATCGGAGTATTTGGGATCGTTTCTTCAATAATTAATGCGGCTCAGGCAATAGATTTCAGCGACAGAAAAAGCGAGAAAGAACAAGTGAAAGCTATAGCCCAACAAAAGGCGGACAGGCTCAGAAGTGAATTTGAAAGCCTTGAAAAAAAATTAAAGACCGGAGAGAAAAAGTTTGAAAGTTAGCGGTAAACCCCTAAGTTTCAACGTACCTTTAGTGCGATAGACTAATTAGCGGAGAGGAAAAGTTTGAAAGTTATAGGTAAACCCCTAAGTTTCAGCGTACCTTTGGTGCGAAAGACTGATTAGCGGAGAGGAAAAATATGAAAATTAACGAAAAAAATATGGACAGATCCCACACCCTATACTACACCCGTCCCGCCGCCGACTGGAACGAGGCATTGCCCGTAGGCAACGGCAGACTGGGGGGAATGATATTCGCCGACCCGGCCGCCGAGCTGATACAGCTCAACGAGGATTCCCTCTGGTCGGGGGATTTCCGTGACAGAAACAATCCGCTGGCATATGATAATCTGGAGAAAATGCGCACCCTCATAAACGAGGAAAAAACCACCGAGGCAGAGGAGCTCTGCTCCCACGCCTTTTACGGCACAAACGAAAATCAGCGGCATTACCAGCCCTTGGGCGACCTGCATATATGGCAGCATTTTGACGGCGAGTATTCCGATTATCAAAGATTCCTGTTCCTTGACCTTGCTTTGCAGGAAACAACATTCACCGTGGGCGATAACACATTCACACGTGAGATATTCGCCTCAAAGCCCGACGAGGTAATAGTCGTTCATTTCACATCCACCAAAGGCGGCATAAGCTTTACCGCCGCCATTGACGGCAGAGATGACAACTACGACAAAAACGAGGCATACGACGATAAGACCCTCCTTTTCACAGTTTCCGACGGCATTCCTTATGCCTGCGCCATAACCGTCCGCAGCAATGACGGGGAATGCGGCACCGAGGCTAACAGGATATTCTGCAAAAACGCAAGCTCTGCCGATATTTTCATATCTGCACAGTCCTCATGGCGCACGGGAGATTATGTGAAAAAAGCGGTAAGCGAGGCGAAAACCGCCGCAAGAAAAGATTATGACGTCCTTTGGCAACGGCATTGCGACTATTACTGCGACCTGTATTCCCGTTCATATGTTCACATTGACCCGATAACGCAAGTCCCCGCAAACACCGAGGAACGCCTTAATGCCGTCAAAAACGGCGAAAAGGACAACGAGCTTGTAAACCTCTACTTCAATTTCTCCAAATATCTTATGATCTCCGGTTCCGGCGAGGGCACGCTGCCCCTGAACCTCCAGGGCATATGGAACAAGGATATGTGGCCCGCATGGGGGTGCAAATATACCGTAAACATCAACACGGAAATGAACTACTGGGCAGCCGAGGCGCAGGGTCTGGGCGTTTGCCACACACCACTTTTCGACCATATCGAAAGAATGCGGGAAAACGGCAGAGTCACCGCAAGGAAAATGTACAACTGCCGTGGCACAGTCTGTCACCATAACACCGACATCTGGGGAGATACCGCCCCCCAGGACAAATGGCTGCCGGGCACTCTGTGGCCTATGGGTATGGCGTGGCTTTGCACCCATTTATGGGAACATTTCTGCTACACCCGTGACTATGATTTCCTGGAAGAAAAATTCGATACCATACTTGAAGCAGCGGAATTTTTCCTTGACTTCCTCACCGAGGACGAAAAGGGCAGGCTTGTAACAAACCCCTCTGTTTCCCCCGAGAATACCTATTACGCCAAAAACGGCAGCACAGGCACTCTCTGCAAAGGCCCGTCCATGGACAGTCAGATACTTTATACCCTGTTTACGGACGTGTACGGCTTTTGGGTAAATCTCGGTATCGACGAAAGAAAGATAACGCCCCGTCAAGAGAAAACCGTGAAAAAAATTATGGCGGCAAGGGAACGTCTGCCAAAGCCCGAAATAGGCAAATACGGTCAGATAATGGAATGGGCGGAGGACTATGACGAGGTGGAGCCGGGGCATAGACATATCTCCCAGCTATATGCCCTCTATCCGTCGAATATGATAACCCCCGAAGAGACCCCCGAGCTTGCAAAGGCGGCAAGGGCGACCCTCGAGCGCAGACTTGCCCACGGCGGCGGTCATACAGGCTGGTCAAGGGCATGGATAATCAATATGTGGGCACGTCTCCATGACGGGGAAAAGGTGGAGGAAAATTTAAATGCCCTCTTCAGCTGGTCTACTTCTATAAATATGTTCGATATGCACCCGCCCTTCCAGATAGACGGCAACTTCGGAGGCGCAGCAGGCATAATCGAAGCCCTTTTGCAGACCCACAGCAGTGAAATAAAGCTGCTGCCCGCCCTGCCCCCCTCATGGCAGTCGGGAAAGGCAAAGCTTTACGGCAGAGGCGGCGTGTGCATTGAATTTGAGTGGCAGGAGGGCAGGATAAAAAAAGCTGTCATAAGCTGCATTGAGGGCGTAAAGGAAAAGCTGCGCTCGGATATTCCCGCAAGGTTTACAAAGGTCAGCGGCACAGGCACATTAAAAAAGGAAGAACCCCTTGACGTGACAAAAGAGGGCAATGTTTACAGCTTTGATACCGATAAAGAATCGGCGGTGCAGATACTGTTTGAATAATGAGCTGCGCATTTTGCCGCAGATAAATAACATTCCAATTTTCGGAGGCATATCCCAATGAGTGAATTTTACAATCCCAACGATCCCGATCAGGGAAAAGTAAGTCTTGATAAGCCATACAGAAAAAGCGGTTATTCGGGAGGCTATACGACCTATGACGAGCCTGCCCCTGAGCTTAATATAGTGGTGGACAACGGCCCCGTCTTTTGCAGCCGCTGCGGCAACCCCATAGAACCCGGGGACGCCTTTTGCAGCAAATGCGGCGCAAAAACCTACGGCAGCGGTCAAAGCGGCGCACAGGCACAGCAAATGCAGCAGCCGCAGCAGCCGCAGCAAACCTACAGCGGCAATGTGCAAAGCGGCATTCCCATGAACATTCAGGGAGGCGTGCAGGGAATGCCCGCCGACGCCTACGGCAACCGCACCCAAGGAGCGCAGTTCGGTCAGACTCCCGTGGTCAACAACTACTATTACAACAGCAACAATAATATAAACAGCGGCAATATAAATGCCAATATGAATATGAACGTCAGGTTAAAGGATAAATATGTTTCTCTGCCGCTGTGCGTGTTTCTGGGCTGGTTCGGTGTGCACCGCTTTTACGAGGGCAAAATACCTACAGGCATCCTATGGCTTTGCACATTCGGATTATTCGGTATAGGCAACCTGATCGACATATTGATACTTGCCTTCAAAAAAGACAGATTTTACAAACCCTGAGCGGCGATGTTTTCGTCAAATTAACCAAAATTTCAATTGTAAATTTTTGTCAAAGAATTATAATTTTTTGTGGAAATAATCGGAGAAATATGGTATAATAATTGTAAGTGTAAATATGTCCCGAAAAAAGCGAAAAAGATAGAGTACGGGAAAACAAAACAGGGAAAAACACAAAAGAAACGAGGTATGCACAGTGTCTGTAAACAGCTTTGCGGACTTCACCGAAATGCACACATCCTTTTTGCAGGAAATAGGCAATATGGGAGCGGGCAATGCGGCGACAGCCCTTTCCGATATGATAACAGCGCCCACGGATATTTCCGTGCCGACAGTAAAAATAATTTCCGCCGCCGAGGCGGTGAAACTTGCGGATATGCTCAGCGGGCGCACCGCCGCATATCTTATAACCCTTTGCGGAGACCTTAAAGGCTCGCTTCTGTTCGTCATACCCTTTGCATTCGTGGAGCGTCTGGTGGGGACTTATTTTCCCGGGGTTTCCATAAAGAGCAAGGCGGATTTTGACGAAATGGCGTCCTCAGTAGTGCGTGAAATGGTTAACATCGTCGCTGCGTCATACGCCAACAACTTTGCCATGCTGTCGGGCTTTATGGTGGATATATCCGTGCCCGAGTCCACCACAGCCCCCTCTTCAAAGATCATGGCACAGAACGACATAGGCACGAATACGGTCTGCTTTATCAACAACACCATGGAAATAGTGGACTGCAAAAAAAGCTTTAACGTCCTCTTTTTCCCGGAGCTTCAGACTATCAAGAAATTTATGGGTAAGATAGGCATTGAGTGTTAATTAATAATTAATAATGAGCGGCGGGGCTTGCCAAGCTCATATGCCGGGAGAGGATAAGTTTGAAAATTGCAGGACATCCTTGAGCTTCCGCATATTTTCGGTGCAACAACAGATTAGAGGAGAGGAAAATTTTGAAACTGCTTGCGATAGACGGCAACAGCATAATGAACCGTGCATTTTACGGAATAAAGGCCCTGTCCAATAAAAAAGGCGTGTTCACAAACGCCATAACGGGCTTTATGAATATCTATATGAAAATATCCTCGGAAATTTCTCCCGAGGGAGTGGCGGTTGCCTTTGACCTGCGTGAACCTACCTTCAGGCATAAGGCAAACGCCGGCTATAAAGCCAACCGCCACGGTATGCCCGATGAGCTTGCTATGCAAATGCCCCTTATAAAGGACATCCTGAAAGCTATGGGCGTAAAGGTGCTCCAGTGCCCCGGCTTTGAGGCGGACGATATTTTAGGCACCCTTGCTTCCTTGTGCAAAAAGGAAGCAGGGGATGAATGCTTTATCCTCACAGGCGACAGGGACAGCCTGCAGCTCATAACCGATAACGTCACCGTCCTTCTTCACGGCACAAAGGAGCTTATCCGCTGCACTCCCGAAAAATTCGCCGAAATGTATCAGGGACTCTCTCCCAAACAGATAATTGATTTAAAGGGCTTAATGGGCGACAGCTCCGACAATATCAGCGGAGTTAAGGGCATAGGCGAAAAAACCGCCATGAGCCTTATCAAGGAGTATTCCTCCGTAGAAGAGCTTTACGATAAACTCGGAAAAGGACAGGTCACCGCCACAAAATCCGTCATAGCAAAGCTGGAGAGCGGCGCAGACGCCGCCAAGGAAAGCAAATGGCTTGCAACGATCGTAACAAACGCCCCCATAGACGGGGACATAAACCAATATAAAACAGCGGAATGCGACAAGGAAAAGCTTTCGGAGATACTCACCGAGCTTGAAATGACAAGACTGCTGGATAAACTGAGCCTTTCCCCCAAGGCAGCGAAAAAAAGCGGGGATACCGAAGAAGCGCTGCCCGAAATGCAGCCTGTCCCCTATAAAATCGAGGAAATGACAGCGGCGGACATAAAAGCCGCCAATCAAAAATTTGCCTTTATCTTCGCCCCCGGGGACGGTATGCTTGCAAATACTCTCTATGCCGCACAGGGCGAAAAGCTTTGGAAATTCGATACCGACGAGGATATCTTAACTCTCCTTTCAAGCGAATGCGAAAAGGTGACCTTTGCCGCCAAGCCCGCCTACAGATATTGCTTCGAGCAGGGCAAAAAGCTCCGAAACGTCACAAGCGACGCCGATATTGCAGGCTATCTCCTGAACGCCTCCGCCGCCGAATACAGAATAAGCATACTGTCTGCGGAATATAACTGCCCCGTCTATGAAGACTTAGGGGAATACAGCGATATTGCCGCATTGACGGGACTTTGCCAGCGCCTTGACAGCGAGGTGGAGCGCCTCGGCATGGGGAAACTCTATCATGAGACCGAGCTGCCTTTAACGGAAGTCCTTGCCTCTATGGAATATATCGGCGTGAAGCCCGATACCGACGGAATAAGAGAATTCGGCAACAGTCTCCTGGGCGAGATAGAGGGACTGGAGGAGCAGATATATTTCCGTGCAGGCCATAAGTTCAACATCTCTTCACCAAAGCAGCTGGGCGTTGTGCTTTTCGAGGAAATGGGGCTTCCCCACGGCAAAAAGACAAAAACCAAAACAGGCTATTCCACAGGAGCGGAGGTCCTCGAGGAGCTTCGTGACAAAGACCCCATAATAGATATGGTGCTCACCTACAGGCAGTATACAAAGCTCCAGTCCACCTATGTGGAGGGGCTTCTCAAAGCCGTTTCCCCCGACGGCCGTATCCACACCGTCTATAAGCAGACCGAGACCCGCACAGGGCGTATATCCTCTACCGAGCCGAATCTCCAGAATATCCCCGTGCGCACCGAGCTGGGGCGGAATATGCGGCGTTTCTTCGTCAGCGGCGAGGGCAAGGTGTTCGCAGACGCCGACTACAGCCAGATCGAGCTTCGTATCCTCGCCCACCTGAGCGGCGATAAAAATATGCAGGAAGTCTTTAACAGCGGCGGCGATATCCATACCACCACCGCCGCACAGGTTTTCGGACTCCCTCCCGATATGGTGACCCCCGAAATGCGGCGGGCTGCCAAAGCGGTAAATTTCGGCATAGTCTACGGGATAAGCCCCTTTTCCCTCTCCAAGGATATCGACGTTTCCGTGGCACAGGCAAAACAGTATATAAACGGCTACCTTACCAACTTCGGCGGCGTAAAGGATTTTATGGACAAGTCCGTTGAGGACGCCACTGAAAAGGGCTGGAGCTGCACCATGTTCGGCAGACGGCGGTATATCCCCGAGCTTGCCGCCAAAAACAAAAACCTGCAGGCGTTCGGTCAGCGTGCCGCCATGAACGCCCCCGTCCAGGGCACAGCCGCAGACATTATAAAAATGGCTATGGTAAAGGTCTACCGCCGTCTTGAAAAGGAACTGCCCAGCGCAAAGCTCATTCTCCAGATACACGACGAGCTTATCATAGAAGTCCCCGAAAAGGACAAGGCAGCAGCGGTAAAAATACTGGGCGAGGAAATGCGCTCCGCCGCCAACATCACCGTCCCCCTGGCAGCCGACGTGGAAACAGGCAAAAGCTGGTACGAATGCCATTGATAGAGGCTAGATGGTCAGAGGCAAGAGGCTAGAAGGGTGATGGGCAATGGTTGATTTATTTGGAATGCTGTTTGAGTGGGACAATGTGATGAATTTGGGCGCTGGGCAAAAATGCGTTTCGTTATGAATATATTATAGCATATTTTGGCTTATTTGTCAATAGCTTTATGCAAAATAATTCTGTGATTTGAAATATTTGTATATATGCACAAAATAAAGCATAAAAATTTTATAAATTATATAAAAGAGGATAAGTTACAGGCGTTTACAAATTACAGGCAGATACAATTCTAGCCTCCAGCCCTCTGACTTCTAGCCTCTGGAAGGGATACTGCAATATGAATGCAGAGCTGAAACTTACAGATCTTATAAACGTTGACATTCTCCAGCAATTGCAGGACGCATTTTCCGAAATGACGGGAATGGCAGCGCTGACTACCGATAAGGACGGAGTTGCCGTAACAAAAGGCTCGAACTTTTCCGACTTCTGCATGAAATACACCCGCTGTACTCCCAAGGGGAACAAGCGCTGCAACGCCTGCGACAAAATGGGCGCAGAACAGGCAATGACCGAGGGCACAGCCAGCGTATACACCTGCCATGCAGGACTGGTGGACTTTGCCGCCCCCATTATAGCAAACGGACGAATGGTGGGCAGCTTTATAGGCGGGCAGGTGCTGACAAATCCTCCCGACCCTGCCAAGTTTGCCCGTATCGCAGCAGACCTGGGGATAGATATAGGCGATTATTACGACGCAGCCTGCCGTGTGCGCATAGTCGACAGGGAGACCGTCGACCGCTCGGCAAAATTCCTCTATACCATGGCAGCCATTCTCTCAAATATTGCCTATAACAGCTATATGCTCTATCTGAGCAACCTGGAAATAGAAAAGATCGCCCGTGCGAAATCCGACTTCCTCGCCAATATGAGCCACGAGATTCGCACCCCCATGAATGCTGCTCTGGGTATGTCGGAAATGGCGCTTAGAGAGGAAATGTCCCCCGCCGCAAGGGAATATATCCACCAGATAAGATCGGCGTCCAAAAGCCTGCTGGTCATTATCAACGATATCCTCGACTTTTCAAAAATAGAATCGGGAAAAATGGAGATAACCCCCGTTACATACGAGCCCCTGAGCCTTATCAACGATATCGCCAGCATAATCAGCACACGTATAGGCTCAAAAAATATCGAGTTCATTATGGACATTTCCCCGGATATCCCCCACAGGCTTCTTGGGGATAACGTCCGTATACAGCAGATAATTATGAACCTGCTTACCAATGCCGTAAAATTCACCACTCAAGGGCAGGTAAAGCTTAAAATGGAGTGCGTGCCCTTCGGGGGAGATACGGTTATGATGAAGGTCGCCGTTTCCGATACAGGCAGCGGCATAAAGCGGGAGGATCTCAACAAGCTTTTCCGTTCATTCCAGCAGCTGGACAGCAAGCGCAACCGCAATATCGAGGGCACAGGTCTGGGTCTTGCCATATGCCGCCAGCTTCTTACCCTTATGAAGGGCGATATAAGCGTTGAAAGCGAATACAATAAAGGCAGCTGCTTCTCCTTTGTCCTCCCTCAGCAGCTGGTGAGCGAATCCCCGATGAATATCCGGAGGGACAACCTGCCCAGAACAGCAGTGCTTATAAACAACGGCTACCTGAAAAAGCAGATAATGACCGACCTTGAAAGAATAGGCATTAACGCTACAGATATAGAGGAGGCAAGCAGTCTTTCGGAATATCACGATTACCTTATCGTGGAGCGCACGCTTTATTCGGATAAAATAAGCAAATTCTTCAACCCGGGCAAGGAGCCTGTAAAGTGCGTTATCATAGATAATTTCGGCAGCAACTCCCACGATGATATCTCCGAGGACGTAAGGGTGATCCGCAAGCCCGTGTATTTCCTGAACCTGTTTGCAGCTATGGGGCTTATCCCCGAATATGCCCATGGGGAAGCGGAAAGCGAGGATGACTTTGCCTTTACCGCCCCCGACGCCAATATCCTTATAGTCGACGATAATTCCGTCAACCTTACCGTGGCCAAAGGGCTTATCGCTCCCCTCAATATGCGTGTGGACACAGCCATGAGCGCAGGGGAGACCATTGAAAAGGTCAAGGGCATGATGTACGACATGATATTTATGGATCATATGATGCCCGAGGTGGACGGCGTGGAAACCACACGTATAATCCGCCGCCTTATGCCCGAGTATGCCAACGTCCCCATAATCGCCCTTACCGCCAACGCCATAGGAGGCGCAAGGGAAATGTTCCTTCGGGAGGGGATGAACGATTTCCTGCCAAAGCCCATGGACGCCAAGGACATTATCTCCATGGTGCGCAAATGGCTGCCCTCGGAAAAGCTTATCCCCATTAACAAGGAAGAGGCGGAAGCCCTTGAAAAGGAAAATAAAGAGAATGCGCCTCTGCGCATAGAGGGGCTCAATATAGAGAACGCCGTAAATCTTCTGGGCAGCGAAAGCCTCTATATGGCTGTGCTCAAGGAATACTATATGACCATTGAGAAAAAATCTGCGGTTATCGAGGATTATTTCAGGAACGAGCTGTGGCCCGAGTATACGATCGAGGTGCATTCCCTTAAAAGCACTTCCCGTCAGATCGGCGCAGACGACCTTGCCACAATGGCAGCGGAGCTGGAAAAAGCGGGCAAGGAGCAGAACACCGAGTTTATCAAGGCACGGCATGAGGCAATGATGGAAAAATTCAAGGATTATAAGCGTATACTTTCGCCCGTGTTCCCCGATTCTGAGACTAAGGAAATACAAAGAGCCGCCGACCCTGTGGAGATCATAGATATGCTTGACGAGCTTAAAGAGGCTTTGGAGAATTTCGACACACTGATGATAGATGATGTGATAGAAAAGATGAACGGCTTTGTATACGACAAGGTATTCGGGGAATTTTTCGCAAATCTGAAAAACGCCGCCGAGGATTGCGATATAGATACATGCACAGCCATAGCGGACGAGTGGAAAAAGGATATAGCCGACCTTTACATAAACAGATAGCTGCTGGAAAGCTAGAGGTAAGAGGGCTGGAGGCTGGATTTTGCAAGGTTAACAAGATTGGTCACGCCACTTGGGTTTCCAAAGGGGGTTCCCCCCTTTGGCGGGTCAGAGGGCAATCTCTCACAGACAGAAGCAAGAGTACAGCAAGCATCATAGCCGAGATATCATTTTATCATATTATCATATAAAATACACATTTGCGTGATATAATATCAATAACGAAAGTGCATTAAGGAACGGGAAACACAAGTTTTCCGAAAACCGAAAGGGGTAAAAAAATGTCGGAGAAAAAAATTCTTATTGTAGACGACGAAAAAAATATCCGCAACGTTATCAGCGAATATGCAAAATTTGACGGCTTTCTCACAGCCGAAGCGGAGGACGGAATGGCAGCCGTTGAAATGTGCCGCAATGAGGACTACGACCTCATCATCATGGACATTATGATGCCAAAGCTGGACGGATATTCCGCCGTCCGTGAAATACGCAAAACAAAGCAGATACCCGTAATAATGCTTTCCGCAAGGGGAGAGGAATACGATAAGCTCTTCGGCTTCGAGCTGGGAGTGGACGATTACGTCACCAAGCCCTTTTCCCCGAAAGAGCTGCTGGCAAGGATACGTGCCGTCATAAAAAGAAGCAGCGGCGGCAAGGACAGCGGGGGAGAGAGGCTGAAATTCGAGGGACTGGAAATAAATATGGCAGGCAGAGAGGTCATAGTCGACGGCACTCCGGCAGCCCTTACTCCAAAGGAATACGACCTGCTGTTCTACCTTGTGCGCAGCAAGGGTATCGCCCTTTCAAGGGAAAAGCTCCTTGAAGAGGTCTGGGGCTATGACTTTTACGGAGACGACCGCACTGTGGACACGCATATAAAAATGCTGCGGAATTCCCTGGGAGAATACCGCAAATTTATCGTGACCCTCCGGGGAATGGGCTATAAGTTCGATGCGGGAAGATAAAACAAAGGCGAAAAAGTCCGCCGTCAGCGAGCTCAGAAACGAAAAGCGGGGGAAGCGCCTGTCGGATATAGGCAAGTCCCTGCGCAGCGTCCGTTTTACGGTGTGGATATATTTTGCCATATTCATCACCAGTATACTGGTGCTTATATGGGTCTCCTTTATCGTGTCCCTGGAGGCGACCTACCGCACAAAAAAAACCAGCGACATTGCCTCCCTTGCAAACTATATCCTGACCGAATGGTCGGATCAGGGATTTACCACAGGCGCTCTGGACAGGCTTGCCCATGACAATGAAATGTGCGTTCTGCTTCAGGACAAATACGGGCTTACTATATATTCCTATGACGTTATGGAGCGCAATTGCGTGCTTCACGGGTATATGAACTTCGGGGAGCTTTCCGAATACCGCCGCCTTGCCATGAACAGCGAAAAGGGCATTTACTATGCCGAGCTGACCAATACCCGCTTCGATACGAACACACTGCTGTTCGCCATGGTGATAGGGGATAAAAACGACCCGGGCGGTTATCTTTTTCTGAATACATCACTGGAGCCGCTGGAATCAACGGTCTCTATCCTGCGGGTGCAGATGTTTCAGGTGACCTTGTCTATGATGATACTGGGCTTCGGTATTTCCATTTTCCTTTCACGGCTTATCTCAACGCCCATTGTCCGCATAACCCGATCAGCCGAAAAGCTTGCTCAGGGGGACTATAACGTTAAATTCAACGGCAAGGGCTATACGGAAACGGAAAAGCTGGCGGACACCCTTAACTACGCATCCAATGAAATAACCAAGATAGACACTATGCGCCGTGACCTTATGGCGAATATTTCCCACGACCTGCGCACGCCCCTTACTATGGTAAAGGCATATGCGGAAATGGTCCGTGACCTGTCGGGGGATAACCCCGAAAAGCGGAATGAACACCTGGGGATAATCATCGAGGAAAGCGACCGCCTGGCGGCGCTGGTAAACGACATTATGGATCTTACCAAGCTGGAAAGCGGCGCAGCGCCCCTGTCTCCCGAGCCTTTCTGCGTGGGGGACAGGCTTCGGGAAATAATGACCCGATACACTCTGCTTTCCGAGCGGGACGGCTACAATTTCTACATCAGCGTAAACGAGGACGTGTGGGCAGAGGCGGACCTGATAAAATTCGATCAGGTCATCTACAATCTTGTGAACAACGCCGTCAACTATTCGGGAGAGGAAAAGAGCATTTACGTAATGCAGACCGCCACCGCAAAAACCGTGGAAATAACCGTTACCGACACAGGCAGCGGCATATCCCCCGAGCTTTTGCCTCTTATATTCGACCGCTACTACCGTGCGGAAAAGCATAAGCGTGAGGTAATAGGCACAGGACTGGGCCTGAGCATTGTAAAGCAGATATTTATACTTCACGGCTTTAAATTCGGCGTAAGGTCGGAGGAGGGCGTGGGCAGCACCTTCTGGTTTGAAATGGAGAGGAAGAAATAATTAATAATTAATAATGAGCCGTTAGCTTTCGGGCTTGCTTTAATTTGTTTTGGCAGTTATTTAAAAACAGGTATTTTAAAAGGTGCGGATTTTTGTCCGCACCTTTTTAACAGCTGTTACGACAAACTAACGCAAACCCAACAACTACCGACTTCATTATTAATTATTAATTTACCATTTGTCTGTCGTTCTGTCCTCGGGCAGCACCGGCGTTATCGCCGCAATTGCCACTTCTATCTGCTTGTCGTCGGGTTCTTTTGTGGTTATCCGCTGAAGCCATAAACCGGGAGCGGAAATTATCCTTGTGAAAGGGTTATCCACACGCCCCGCCAGCTTTATAAGCTCATATCCCACCGAGGTCTCCACAGGCAGGAGCAAAAGCTGCATACCAAACCGTCCCCACACATTGTCCCATGGGAGGAATATCCCTATGGCAATGCCCAGAAGAATTATCAGCATAATAAAGCTTGTTCCGCAGCGGGGGTGGAAACGGGTCTGCTTTTTCACATTCTCCACCGTCAGCGGCAGCCCCGCCTCATAGCAGGCTATGGTCTTGTGCTCCGCCCCGTGGTATCGGAAGGTTTTCGCCATTTCTTTCATGTTGGATATGACCCACATATACCCCACCAGCAGACAAAGCTTGATTATCCCCTCGACTACCGCCTTTAAAATATCAGGCGCACCCAGCTTCCCCAGCAGCCCCGATATAAGGGCAGGGAAGAACTTCACTGCGCATACGGCGATTATGCAGCTTACCACGCTCATTGCTATCATCAGCGTGTTCATTGCCTCTTTGCCGTTTTCCCCCTCAATGGCGGCCTCCAGCTTTTTCATGGGCTTTGTGCTGTAAAACCATTCTTCAAATTTTGAAAGCTCTTCCTCCTCCTCATCGCCGTCCTCTGCGTCCATTTGCTTCTGAGAGGATTTCATTATGCACTTTGCCCCGTCAACCAGCGAAGATATAAAGTTAAAACAGCCCCTTATAAACGGAGTTTTCACATACCACGGAGCGTCGTCGCCGTTGTTCACCTTCCATGTCTCAACGTCGATACTGCCGTCGGGCAGCCTGCACGCCATGGCGGCAATGCCCTTGCCTTTCATCATTATCCCCTCGATAAGCGCCTGTCCGCCTATCTTCGACTTTATAGGCTCTCCAATGGGAGTATCGGAAGAATTTCCCTGTAAGTCTGCCTGCACATTTTCCGAATCATTACTCTTCATAAGCCGCTCCTTACGCCTTTTCTTTTGCCTTTGTCTTAGCCCTCAGCGAATTATCGAGAATGCGTTTTCTTATCCTTATGGACTTGGGAGTTATCTCCAGCAGTTCATCATCCGCAATAAACTCCAGACTCTCCTCCAAAGAAAGCCGCCTGGGGGGAACAAGCCGCAAAGCGTCGTCCGAACCGCTGGCACGGGTGTTGGTCAGGTGCTTTTTCTTGCACACGTTCACAACTAAGTCCTCCGCCTTTGGAGAAGCCCCCACGATCATGCCCTCGTAAACCGGAACGCCCGCCCCTATAAACAGCGAACCCCTCTCCTGGGCATTGTAAAGCCCGTAGGTAACCGATTCGCCCGTCTCAAAGGAAACCAGCGAACCGCTGCTGCGCCTGGGGATATCCCCCTTGTAAGGCTGATAGGAATCAAGAACGCTGCTCATAACGCCCTCGCCCTTGGTGTCCGTGAGAAATTCGCTCTTGTAGCCGAAAAGTCCTCTCGAAGGGATAATAAACTCCATTCTCATGCGGCTGCCCTGGGGGTGCATGGACTGAAGTTCCCCCTTTCTCGTGCCCATTTTTTCCATAACAGTGCCCGTGCAGTCCTCGGGAACGTCTATAACAAGCCGCTCCATAGGCTCGCATTCCACGCCGTCTATCTCTTTCATAAGCACCCTCGGAGTGGAAACGCCCAGCTCATACCCCTCACGGCGCATATTTTCTATAAGTATGGACAGGTGCATTTCCCCTCTGCCGCATACCTTGAAGCTGTCGGTATTTTCCGTCTCGGAAACTCTCAAAGAAACGTCCCTGAGCACTTCTTTGAAAAGCCTGTCCCGCAGCTGCCTGGAGGTAACGAATTTCCCCTCCTTGCCCGCAAAGGGGCTGTCGTTTACGGAGAAGGTCATCTCCACCGTAGGCTCGCTTATCTTGACAAAGGGCAGCGGCTCGACGCATTCCGTACTGCAAAGAGTATCCCCGATAGTAATGTCCTCTATACCCGATATCCACACAATGTCCCCCACTTTTGCCTCGTCAACGTTCTGCCGACCGAGACCCTCGATCTGGCTCACGGTAACTACCTTGCTGTTGTAGGGCTTCTTGCTTTCATGGAAATCGCATACGGTCACCTGACTGTTTACCTTGATAACGCCCCTTTCAACTCTGCCTATACCCGTCCTGCCCACATAATCGTTGTAGTCAATGGAGGAAATGAGCATTTGCATAGCCCCGTTTTCGTCCCCCTCGGGAGCGGGGATATAGTCAAGGATAGTGTCAAACAAGGGCTTAAGATCAACGCCCTCCTCATACTGGCTGAGGGAACACGTCCCCGCACGGCCCGAGCAGAAAAGCACGGGACCTTCCAGCTGCTCTTCGGAAGCGTCCAGATCAAGCAGCAGCTCCAGCACCTCGTCCCCTATCTCGTCAAGACGGGCGTCGGGTCTGTCTATCTTATTCACCACCACAATTATCCTGTGACCCAGCTCCAGCGCCTTTGACAGCACAAATCTTGTCTGAGGCATAGGACCCTCCGCAGCGTCCACCAGCAGCAGAACCCCGTCCACCATTTTAAGCACACGTTCGACCTCGCCGCCGAAATCCGCATGCCCCGGGGTGTCTATAATGTTTATCTTCACATCATTGTAGTAAACGGAAGTATTTTTCGCAAGAATGGTAATACCCCTCTCACGCTCGATATCATTGGAGTCCATGACCCTGTCCTCCACCGCCTGATTTTCCCTGAATGCGCCTCCCTGTTTCAGCATTTCGTCCACCAGAGTGGTCTTGCCGTGGTCAACGTGGGCAATTATCGCAATGTTTCTTAAATCGTTTCTTACCATAAAAATTTCCTTTCTTTTTCGGGGAGACGACCGGTTTTATTTTCTGCATTTTCCCCTTCCCGCCGATATGCCAAAGCTCATCACAGGGAAACTGCCTGCAAAACAGGCTTTTGACGAAAACGGAAAAATGTTTGTGACTGTGTAAATTTCCCTAACAAATTGTACAAATTTTTTAAATTTAATTTAGAGATAATGCCTAAAATCAATGAGCACACACAGAAAAAACAGTTGATGTTAAACAAAAGCATATCTGCATAAAAAAGCCTTGCAGGTTTTTCCTGCAAGGCAATTATAATGGTGGAGGAGGATGGATTCGAACCATCGAAGCCGAAGCAACAGATTTACAGTCTGCCCCCTTTGGCCACTCGGGAACTCCTCCCCATGGAGCTGGTGGACGGACTTGAACCCCCGACCTGCTGATTACAAATCAGCTGCTCTACCGACTGAGCTACACCAGCGCACTTCAGCATCTTGGAGCTGGTAGACGGACTTGAACCGACGACCTGCTGATTACAAATCAGCTGCTCTACCAACTGAGCTACACCAGCACACCAGCGCACTTTAAGCGACTATTATAGTATATCACTTGTTTTGCGGTTTGTCAATAGGATTTCGCTGAATTAACATTTTTTTTACAATTGCCATTATTTTTCGGCTCACAAAGAAAATTTTCGGGAGAAATTTCCGAAAAACGGTTGATTTCGGGGACAAAATGTGGTATACTAAACGCAGGTAATGACAGCATGAGAACTGTTTCTCTGACTTATTACCTCTAACATCTAACCTCTGAAAGGGGCCTGTATCCCAATGAACAATACTGCATTAAACAATATTTCCTACGGACTGTACGTACTTACCGCCTCGGAAAACGGCAAGGACAACGGCTGCGTGATCAACACCCTTATGCAGCAGACAAGCAGTCCGCTGCGTGTGTCGGTGACGGTGAACAAGGCAAATCTCACCTGCGATATGATAGCAAACACAGGGCTGTTCAACGTCTCAATGCTTGATACCACCGCACCCTTTGAGCTTATAAAGCATTTCGGCTTTCAGAGCGGCAGGAATGCGCAAAAGTTTGAAGTGCCCGAAGTATACGGCTTTAAGCCCTATTATGCCGACAACGGTCTGATATATTTAAAGGAGCATACCTGCGCATTCCTCTCCTGCAAGGTAATATCGCAGACCGACCTGGGCAGCCATATTATGTTTATGGCGGAGGTAACGGAGGGCGATACAATAAGCCGGAATCCGCCCATGACCTATGCCTATTATCACGCCAACGTAAAGCCCAAGCCAGCCCGGAAGCCCGAGGACAATTCGCAGAGCAAAAAAGGCTGGGTCTGCAAGATATGCGGATATATTTACGAGGGCGAGGAGCTGCCGAAGGATTACGTCTGCCCAATCTGCAAGCATGGTGCAAGTGATTTTGAAAAAATCAATGGGTAATTCTTGTCGTTTTGCCCTAAATCCGGCAGAAATTTGCCGCCCGGTATGGGCAAAATGTGAAAATATTGTAAAATTACAAAAAAGCCTTGCAATTTAAGGTGAGGTGTGATAAAATAATAATGTTATGAAATTTTGAGAGATAAAAAATTCCCTCAATGAACGAATTTAAGGAGGTGTGCCCCATGGCAAAGTGCGATATTTGCGGAAAGGGCGTTACTTTCGGTATAAGGGTTTCCCATTCCCACCGCCGTTCCAACAGAGCGTGGAAGCCCAATGTAAAGCGTGTAAAGGCTATTGTTGACGGTTCTCCCAAGCATATTCACGTATGCACAAGATGCCTGCGCTCGGGTAAGGTAACCAGAGCAAGCTAAATTTAAGCTTTTTTATAACCGAAACGTACGTGCAAGAGGCAAGAAATTTTAGAAGCAAGAGGCAAGAATAGAGCGTGAAAATGCTCCTGTTCTTGCTTTTTTCTTTGATTAAAAATTCCGATTTATGTTGACTTTCTTGTATGAGTTTGGTATAATGAAATAAAGGCAGTATTATATTTTAACTTCGGGAGGGACTTCATATGAAAAGAAAACGTTTTTTGAGTCTGGCGGCAGTGATGTTGACCGCTGTGCTTTTATCCGCCTGCGGGGCAGAGGCTGCTGAGATCAGCAGTAATGATATTGATTTGGCAAATGATATCGGCAATGTTAAGGCAGTGACGGAAAGCGCTCCGAATCCCGGATCGGCAGACGAACAGATCAGAATAAACGGAAAAGATTATGACGCAGGTGCGGAGGAATTGCTCTTATATGAAATTTCCAATGAAGATATTCGGAAGCTTCCTCTTTTTTATAATCTGAAAAGTCTTTCGTTCGATATACCGACAGAAAATGAGTCGGTTGATCTTAGTCCGCTTTCGGAGCTGTCATCTTTGGAATACCTTGCTATTCACGGTACTTATACCGATTTTTCCTTTCTTGACGGTATGACAAATTTAGAAGAAATGTACATTTACGGTTTTCGGTGCGAGACCCTTGAAAATTTTCCGGTCAATAAATCGCTGATAGCACTTCAATGTGATTACTGCAATTTTTCGGATATAAGCTGGCTGTTAAATTTAAAATCACTTAAATGTCTGTCGCTTGGAGAAACTATATGCGAAAACTACGCTCCGATCGGCAATATATCGTCCTTAGAGGATTTCAGTATGGAAGTTGAAAGCAATTATACGGTTGATTTTTCCTTTCTGAAAAATCTGACGGGGCTGAAAAATTTCGACTATGTTGATTTCAGTTCCGAAGGAGCGGCTGTGCATTTCAATGAAATAGCCAACTGTACGGAACTAGAAAGCGTGTATATTTACGGCGATATGGAGGATATCGGATTTTGCAGGTCACTGAAAAATTTAAAAGAATTTTCTTTTCAAGGGGGAGGAGAATCATTTGATATATCTCCGTTATATGATTGCCCTGAGATAGAAAAGATCGGTTTATTCTGTAATTTTGAACCGGAGGATTACGAAAAACTGAAAAGCACTTTGAAAGATTGTGAAATTACAAGTCATTTAGACCTTTAATTCGGAGAGGAAAATTAAATATTATTGAATTCAATACGCATTTTTTGCACCGATAAATCGGCAGGAAAGGAAAACGCCTTTCCTGCTTTTGTTTACGATAGTGAAAATTCACAGTGAACGGGGCATAATTTTGTCGGAAAAGATAACGGCATTTCCTTGAAATAAAAGGGGAAATGTGGTATAATAACTATATATAGCCTATGGCATATTATATGCCGCTTTTTGCGGCACGAAAGGAACGGACAAATGAACATTGTAAATAAAGTCAAGGTTACTATCTGCGGCAAGGATTACAGCCTGCAAACGGACGAGACCCCCGAATACATATCTGCGCTGGCTATGGAAACCGAAAAGCAGATATACGACCTTATAAAGCTGAAGCCCGGCTTCGGCATTCAGAATGCGTCTGTGTTCGTGGCGCTGACCGCTCTTGACGAGGCGCACAAGGCGGAGAACAATATCGAAAATATCCGTGCTCAGATAAAAAGCAGCGTAAACGAGGCGGGCAGGGCAAGGGCTGCCAAGGAAAAGCTGGCGGCTAAGGTAAAGGAACTGGAAAGCCGCATTGCAGAGCTTGAAAAGGAAAACAAGGAGCTTAAAAAGCGCACTGCATTTGACTGCGAGCAGCTGGTGTTGGAAAACACCGTTACTCCCGCTGTGACCGTTTATGCGGGGGACGATCCGAGGGACAAGTCATCGGACGGCGCTGCTTCGGGAAATACCGGAAGCAATGCTGCCGATGTTAAAAATCCCGGCAATACTGTTGATACAGGCAAAGTCGCCGACAAAGGTGCAGGCAACGGCAATACTGCCAATACAGGCAATGCTGCCGACAAAGGTGCAGGCAACGGCAATACTGTTGATACGGGCAATGCTGCCGACAAAGGTGCAGATAACGGCAATGCTGTTGATACGGGCAATGCTGCCGACAAAGGTGCAGGCAACGGCAATGCTGTTGATACGGGCAATGCTGCCGACAAAGGTGCAGATAACGGCAATGCTGTTGATACAGGCAATGCTGCCGACAACGTCAAGGCAGACAATGCAGATGCCAAAACCTCGGCTCCCGCAAAATCTCCCAAGGAAAGCAGCCGGGAACAAGACCGGACCTTGTCGTCGGGGAACAGCTCCGACGACTGCGTCAGTAGAGGCTCGGACAGACAAGGACAGCCAAAAGGGAAAAAAGGGCAAGGGTAAAAAGGGCGGCTCCTCCGTTAAGGTGGGTGCGTCCACAAAGCTGATAACCCCCTCGGAAAAATCCCGCAAGACAATGGTTCTCTCCGAGGAGGAGGAACAAAGGCTGCGGGTTATGGCGATAGTTCACAAAATGATAACCTGAAAAAGGGTTTATGTTCTCCGCAAAAATGCGGCGCAAAAGGAAATGATCAATTGATACTGTTTCCGTTTAAAATAACATTTAATAAAATGCTCTGCACAAGCGGCTTCTGTTTCCTGCTTCTTGCTTCTTGCCTCTTGCTTCCCCGCTCGTTTATAACATATTTTAAAATGGAGATAGTAGGATATGGGTCTACCGGAAATTCTCGCTCCCGCAGGGGGTATGGAAAGCGTTTACGCCGCAGTGCGCTGCGGTGCGGACGGCGTTTATATAGGGGGCAGTGAATTTTCCGCAAGGGCGTCTGCGGAAAATTTTTCGGAGGATATGCTGTATGAAGCGGCAAGGTACTGCCATCTTCACGGGGTGAAAATTTACCGTGCCATGAACACGGTTATTTTCGACCGTGAGCGGGAAAGCTTCCGTGAGCAGGTGATCATTACCGCAAAGGCGGGCTTTGACGGGATAATTATACAGGATCTGGGGGGACTTGCCATTGCAAAAAGGGCTGTTCCCGGTATGCCGTTCCATGCCTCAACGCAGATGACTGTGCACACGCCCCTGGGCGCAAAGGAAGCTGTTAAGATAGGCTTTTGCAGGGTAGTGCCCGCAAGGGAGCTGACTCTCGGGGGCATTGCGGAAATTTGCAGGGCAATGGAAGAGGTAAACGGCGAAACGGAGGTTTTTGTTCACGGGGCGCATTGTATGTGCCTTTCGGGGCAGTGCTACATGAGCAGCGTCATAGGCGGCCGCAGCGCAAACAGGGGACGGTGCGCTCAAAGCTGCCGTTTGCCCATATCTGCCGTTGGCGCAGCTGAGAGCAGCGAAAAAAACGGCGGTGAACGTTATGACCTGTCGCTGAAGGATATGTCCTTGGTGGAGCATTCGGGTGAGCTTGCGGCGGCAGGGGTGGATTCATTTAAGATAGAGGGACGTATGAAACGCCCGGAATATGTGGCGGCGGCGGTGACAGCTCTTCGGCACGCTCTTTACGGCGGGGAAAATGACGGCATGGATAAGGGCGTTCGGTACGATAAGAGCGTTCGGTACGATAAGCACGATATGCGGCGGCTGGAGGCTGTATTTTCCCGAAGCGGCTTTACGGACGGCTATCTTACGGGGAAAACAGGCAGGGAAATGTTCGGCAGCCGCACAAAAGAGGATGTAACGGCGGCGGGGGACGTGCTGGGTGAGCTTGCCGCTCTTTACAAAGACGAGGTAAAGGACGCAGAGCCGGACTTTACTCTTACGGTGCACGAGGGAGCGGCTGTGCGGCTTGATTTTCACTGCAAAAACGACAGGGGAGGGGATGTGTCGGGTATTGTGTCCGGAGAGATTCCCGAAAAGGCGCAGCGGCGGGAATTTACGGAAGCGGACGGGGTCAAAAATCTGTCGAAGCTCGGGGGGACACGGTACAGGCTCGGGAAAATTTCCTGCGATATTTCCCCGGGGCTTGCCCTTTCCGCTGCCTGTGTGAACGACCTGCGCCGCAGGGCGTGCGAGGCGGCGGACAGGCTGACCGTTTCGGAAAACACTCCCGTGTATGAGATAAACGGGGATATTTCCGCAGGTATTCGCAAGGCTTCGGCAGGTCATAGGACGGCGGCAGGGAAAATCAAATTTTGGATAATCACCCACAGTGCAGAGACAGCCCTTGCAATGGCGGAAAGAGATGAGGCCGAATTTGCAATATTGCCCGCAGTCGAATGCGAAAAGGCTGAGGCTGCCGCTTTTGCAGGGAAAATAATGGTAAGCCTGCCCGATATTGTGACGGATGAAAGTGCGCTGATAAGGCGGCTGAATGTTCTTTGTGAAAAAGGGTTTACTCATTTTTTCTGTAATAATTTCACTCATTTTGGTGCGCTCAGAGCCCTCGGAGATGTGCATATCCACGGGGGCTGGGGAATGAACATTGCCAACGGGGACAGCCTTGAAATGCTGCACGAAATGGGCTTTGAGGACGCCTGCCTTTCCTTTGAGATGAAAGCGGGACAGGTGAGATATGCGGCGGAAAATTCCCCTGTTCCCGTGGGGATATACGCTTACGGCAGACTGCCCCTTATGACCACGAGGAACTGCCCCGTAAAGGCGGCACGCAGCAACGGCTGCAAGGGCTGCAAAGGCG
This sequence comes from uncultured Ruminococcus sp., assembly GCA_964523835.1. Classification (GTDB taxonomy): domain Bacteria; phylum Bacillota; class Clostridia; order Oscillospirales; family Ruminococcaceae; genus Huintestinicola. The sequence goes on along the minus strand of CAZGAZ010000039.1, from coordinate 5,042 downwards.
GCGGCGGTAACAACAAGCTGACAGACAGGGACGGCAGGGTTTTCCCCGTACACTGCGGGGGAGAATATGTTCGGATACTCAACTGCGATATATTGCAGGTCTGTGATAAGCTGGAGGATTTTGGGGGCGTTTCCTTCGGGCTGCTGGATTTTACGGGCATGGATATTTCAGAGGCGCTTAAAGCCTTTGACGGCTGCATTTCCCGTGAAAAGCCCCGGGGGAGGTTTACAAGGGGACTTTATTACAGAGGGATAATTTGATTAATAATTAATAGTTAATAATGAGTGTGCGTAGGGGATTCTGACTTTTGACATCAGAAAGGTTTTTTGAAAATGATCGAAAATAAACTCGGTATAACAAATTCCTCGGAGCCCCACCGGGAGGAAGAGCGGATAAGCAAGAAAAAGGCTGTGGAAATGTTTGAAAACAAAACGCTTGACAGGCTTGTGCCCGGAACTTTCGCTGCGCTGTCGGAGATACACAGGATATTGTTTGAGGATATTTACGAATTTGCGGGTAAAGTGCGGAAGGTGAATATTGCAAAGGGAAATTTCAGGTTTGCGCCTGTGATGTATCTGGCGGCGTCCCTTGAGAATATTGAGAAAATGCCTCAGTCGGATTTTGATGAGATCATAGAAAAATATGTTGAGATGAATGTTGCTCATCCTTTCAGAGAGGGAAACGGCAGGAGCATGAGAATATGGCTCGATCATATGCTGAAAAATGAGATAGGACGGGTGGTCGACTGGGACAGGGTCGACAAGAGCGACTATCTTCTTGCCATGGAGCGCAGCCCTGTTAAGGATATTGAGATAAAATTCCTGCTGAAAAACGCTCTTACCGACAAGACAGACGACAAATATATTTACATGAAAGGTATCGACAACAGCTACAATTACGAGGGGTATAATGCTTACAGCACAGAACGGTTAATAGTGAGCGGGACAGAGTAAATTTCTGCCCTCCCGTCATTTCTATAACATAACAAAGAGGATTTCAAATGAGTAAAGCAATTGACAGCATCAGATTTATTATACTGATAATAATCACCCTTGCCCTATTGTCTCTGGGGGCGGTGCGGATAATGAAGATACAGCTGGTGGACGGCAGCGCATATCTGGAGAAAAGCAAAAGCTCACGAATTTACGAGCAGGTGATCTCCGCACCGAGAGGCGAGATCGCCGACGCCGACGGCAACTACCTTGTGGGCAACAAATCGGGCTTTAATGTTATGCTGGAAAAGGCCTTTTTCCCCGATGACAATGCAGGGGCAAACAGGGTCATAGGCGAAACGGCAAGGCTGCTTGCCTCGGAGGGGATAAGTCCCATTGACGAGCTGCCGATAACCGGGCCCGTGTCGGAGCCCGTGTCGGGCAAGTCCTTTTTTGAATTTCTGCCCGACAGGGAAAGCGATATTGCTCTGCTGCGGAAAAATATAGGCGTACAGGTCTACGGCACGGCGGAGGACTGCATTATTGCCATGTGCAGGCTTTACGGCATTGACGAGAGTCTGCCCGACAGCGAAAAGCGGCTTATTGCGGGAGTGCGGTACACTATGGCGCTGCGGGATTTTTCCGTGACCAACCGCTACACCTTTGCGGAGGATATTCCCATGACCGCTGTGGTGAAGATAAAGGAAAAAAGCGATATTCTGGACGGTGTGGATATTTCCCAGGAGGCGGTGAGGGTAACTCACACGGGGGACGTTGTCCCTCATCTGATAGGCACTGTGGGGGCTATTTCCGCAGAGGAATACAGAGATCTGAAGGACAGCGGCTATGCCCTTAACGATACCCTCGGCAAGGGCGGAATAGAACGGGCTATGGAAAATGTTCTGCGGGGGGAAAAGGGCGTTCGCCGTCTGGAAATTTCCGAGGGGATAGTGGTGGGGGACGAGACTGCCAAGGAAGCAGTGCCCGGAAATACAATAAAGCTTACTATCGACAGCGATTATCAGAGAAAGGTTCAGACTGTTCTCGAAAATCATATAACGTGGCTGCGGGGTCAGACGTCAGTAAACGCCAAGGGAACGGAGGCGGACGCAGGGGCTATTGTTGTGCTTAACGCAAAAACAGGGGGACTTCTGGCAGCCGCCACATATCCCACTTATGATCTGAAGGATTACATTGCTGATTATCATGCGGTTGCCTCGGGGGAAAATGCGCCTCTGACAAACCGTGCTACTGCGGGGGAATACCGCCCGGGCTCGACCTTTAAGACGGTGACAGCCACTGCCGCTCTTAACGAGGGGATAATTTCCCCCGACACCATTGTAAACTGTCAGAAATATTACACCTACTGGGAGGACTGGAAGCCCTATCCCGAGTGCACGGGCTATCACAGCAGGCTTAATGTGGTGGGGGCTTTGCGGGAATCCTGCAATATTTTCTTTTATGAGGTAGGGCGGATAATGGGCATTGACAGGATAAACGAATACGCCGCTCTTTACGGATTGGGTGAGGAAATGGGGCTGGAAACGGGCAGGGGTGTGAAAAAAGGCTATGTTGCTTCTCCCGAGGTGTTCAAATCCTTGCAGCTGGACTGGCAGGCGGGAAATGTTATACAGGCGGCTATCGGTCAGTCGGATACGGCGGTCACTCCCTTGCAGATGGCGGCTCAGGCTATGACCGTAGGCAACAGGGGAGTGCGCTATCAGACCTATATGGTGGACAGCGTTTACAGCTACAATATGGAGCGGCTCATTTCAAAGACCGAGCCTGTGAAAGCGGCTGTTATCGAGGATAAAACGGGCTACACCTTTTCCTCCGTAATAAAGGGAATGGAGGAGGCGGCTGCCTTTGAGCAGTACACTCTTTACCCCCGCAACAAGGATTATTACACGGGGAATTATCTGCTGACAACGCTTCCCGAGACTGCCGCCATAAAAACGGGAACTCCCCAGAAGCTCAGTAAAAACGATACTCATTCCGCATTTATCGGCTTTTACCCCTCGGACGACCCCGACATTGCCTTTGCGGCATATGTGGAAAAGGGGGAGTGGTCGAAGTTTATGATAAAGGATATTATAAACGCCTATTACAATGAGGATTATTATATCCCGAAGCTGAGCGAGGCGCACTCCGAGGCGGAAATGGCGGCAATGCTGGCGGATATGGAGGTGCGCAACGTTCCTAAGAATCCCGAAAATGAGAATGATGATACAGATATGACTGTGACAATTGCGGGGGCGTCCGGCACAACAGTGTCCGATGAGGACGGGCTTTCGGATAATACGGACATTTCGGCAGACGATTTCCCGGATAATGTTTCGGAAACCTACTCCGAAGAGCCTTCGGAGGATAACGGGGACGAATACAGTGAAGATACCCGGAGTATTGATGACGATTACGCCGAGCTGCCCGACGACAGCGAGATACTGGCAAGTATACTGAATGAAGAGCAGGAAGAAACGGGGGAATAGCAAATGCCCGAAATAAAGCCGATTGCGGTCATTCGGAATGATTTTGAAGAAAAATTCGGCATACCCAGGCAGGCGGGGCTGTACAGCGGCGTTTCAAGGATAGTTTTTCTGCCCGAGTACCGTAACTCCGATTCGCTGAGGGGGCTGGAGGGCTTTTCCCACATCTGGCTGCTTTGGGAATTCGGAGAGGCGAAAATGCAGGGCAAATGGTCGCCTACGGTGCGGCCGCCGAGGCTTGGGGGAAATAAGCGGGTGGGGGTGTTTGCCACACGTTCGCCCTTTCGTCCCAATTCCATAGGGCTTTCCTCGGTAAGGCTGCTGGAGATACGCCACGGCACGCCCGAGGGGTCTGTCCTTTACGTGTCGGGAGCGGATATGATGAACGGCACGAATATATACGACATAAAGCCCTATCTTGCCTACACCGATTCTCACCCCGAGGCGCTGTCGGGCTTTGCACTGACGGAGGGGGGCAGGCTGACTGTGGATATTCCCGAGGATATTGCGGGGCTGATACCGGGCGGCAAGCTGCAAGCCCTTAAAGAGATACTCTCACAAGACCCACGTCCACAGTATCAGAATGACCCCGAAAGGGTGTATACTATGGCGTTCGGGGGGGTGGATGTGAGTTTTGTTTTTGAGGGGGATATTGTAAGGGTCACCAAGGTAACAAAGGTTAATAAGGTAAACAAGGTCACAGGAGTTTAATGGAAAAACGAATCGCAAAGTGCAAAGCTCGGGCAAGCTGCGTTATTTGAGGGCTATGCAATTACAAATAGCGCACAGCACCGAAAACGTTTTCTTCTAACCTCTTACCTCTGACCTCTTACCTCTTAATGGTCAATGTACACAAAAATACTCTCCAATATTTTTATATTTCAAACGTTTACGCCTCTTGACATTTCTTTCCGTTTGTGATATACTTATACTTGCAACAAATTATTGATGCGGCCAACTAATAGGACCTGACGTGTTATGGCTTGCGGTGAATGTTACAATCTGTATAACTTCTTATTTGCAGTACATTTTGTATAAAAATCTGTACAAAATTTGTGCAAGTATACAAAATGTAAAAAGTTGCCTTACAGATATTGACAAACCCGAAAAAATGAGTTATAATATAATTGATGTTAAGGTTCTTATATTCTATGTTAACATCCGTTTTGTTGTCTCCTTTCTTTTGTTCTACGCATAATGATTTTATGTGATTTGATTTGCTCGGCAGGGATTTGTCCCTGCCCCTTTTTTTTGCTCTTTTTACGGTTGGCTTTTTTACGGTTAGTAAATTTTGGAAAATATTCAGCGCTAAAACTCCATAACGCTCAAACGCCGCCGGGCTTTTTTCCCCCCTCAGACGCCGGGGGTTGGCTTTGTTTGCCTGCTGCGCCGGGGAATTGTCGCCGTTTCCCCTACTGCGCCGGGGGACTGCCGCCACTTCCCCTACCACACCAAGCAACCGCCGCCACTTCCCCTGCCACGCCGAGAACGACAGGCAGTTGTGACTTGCCTAAAATGAAATGTTACTTTGTATGCGAAATGCTTGACGTTGTTAACGACTGTAAGTTACCGACCAAAGGGACAACCTCCCAGGGGGGAGAGGGGGCGCTCTGGGTCTGCTGGG
>CAZGAZ010000038.1:27881-31470 GCA_964523835.1 uncultured Ruminococcus sp. | reverse complement strand
TTTTTTGTACCCTTTTTTCGATTTTTAGCCCATTTTACTATTTTCAAACTTTATTTTACCATATTTTTTCCGCTTTGTAAAGAGGATTCGGAAGATACCGTTAAAAGTTTTTGAAAATCCGACAGCATTATCCGGACGGACATATACCGCACAGCCGCCAAAACGAAAAAGCAGGAATATGCAAACCCACGATTTGCAAACTCCTGCTTCTTGCCTCTGACTTCTTGCCTCTTGCCTCTAACCTCTTGCCTCTTGCAGCTGCGCTCTGTCCGTTTCCCTTATTTCCGCCCTGCGGATCTTGCCGCTGATAGTCTTGGGCAGTTCGGGGACAAACTCCACTATTCTCGGGTACTTGTAGGGAGCGGTGTTGGTTTTGACATATTCCTGAAGCTCCTTTTTGAGCTCCTCGTCCCCTCTGTCCCTGTAGCCTGCGGTAAGCACCACTGTCGCCTTTACAATCTGCCCTCTTATGGGGTCGGGCACGGCTGTCACCGCCACCTCCAGCACCGCAGGGTGCTCCATAAGTATGGACTCTATTTCAAAAGGCCCTACACGGTAGCCGGAGGATTTTATAATGTCGTCGGTTCGCCCCACATACCAGAAATAACCGTCCTCGTCCTTGTATGCAGTGTCCCCCGTGTGGTAAAGCCCGTAGGCAAAGGCACGCTCGTTTTCCTCGTCATTTTTGTAATAGTATTTCAGAATGCCGTTGTTAACGCCCGGTCTCAGCTTTATGCAAATCTCGCCCGTTATGCCCGTGGGGACTTCATTTCCCTCCATATCCGCAACGATCACATCAAACATGGGCATAGCCCTGCCCATAGAACCCGAACGGCTTTCGCTGCCCACAGGGTTGCCGATAAGCAGCACGCTTTCCGTCTGCCCGAAGCCCTCCATAAGCTTTAATCCCGTGTATTCCTTGAAACGGTTGTAAACCTCTGCATTAAGAGCCTCTCCCGCAGTGGTTGCATATTGCAATGAGGATATGTCATACCCTTCCATGCCCTCTTTTATGAAAAATCTGTACATGGTAGGAGGGCAGCAAAGGCTCGTGACCTTGTATTTTTCAATTATTCCCAGTATATCCGAGGGCACAAAGCGGGTAAAATCGTAGCTCATAATTGTGCACCCCAGCGCCATCTGTCCGTATACCTTCCCCCAGAAAAACTTGCCCCAGCCGCTTTCGGAAATGGTAAGGTGCAGACTGTCCTTGTTAAGGTTCTGCCAGTGCTTTGCGGTAGGCAAATGGGACATACCGTATCTGTGGGAATGCATTATCATTTTGGGGTAAGCGGTCGTGCCCGAGGAAAAGAACATAAGGCTGTCATCGTCAACGCTGTTCGGTATTCTCTCCATAACATCCGGGTGCTTTTCCATTTCCCTGTCAAAGCTTATCCAGCCGTCCCTGCACCCGTTTGCACAGAGCATTAACGTAATGTCGCACTCCTGTGCCGCAAGCTCGATATTTTCACACACATCCCCCTCGCAGGTGGCGATCACCGCATGGATATCCCCCGCATTGAAGCGGTAAACATAGTCCTTCTTTTTAAGCTGATTTGTGGCGGGAACAAGGATAGCCCCGATTTTTTCCAGCGCAAAAATAACCACCCACATCTGCCAGTGGCGCTTGAGCACGGTCATAACCTTGTCGCCCTTTTTGATCCCCAGCGCAAGCAGCATATTCGCCGTGCGGCTCGAAAGCTTCGACAGCTCCCCGTAGCTCAGTGCACGTTCGTCCCCATGCTCATTGCACCATAGCAGCCCCCGCCTTTCGGGCTCTATTTTCGCCAGCTTGTCGATAATGTCATAGGCATAGTTGAAGCTTTCGGGCAAATGCAGCTCAAACCGCTTTATTACGCCGTTTTCATCAAATTCCTCTTCAACATACTGCTGATGGACTTCTTCTATTAACATAAGTGTACCTCCGTTTAACAAGCATTTCTTCGGGTGCTTCCGCAGGCGCATTTGCAGGCGTATTCGCAGGCGCATTTGCAGGCGTATTCGCAGAGGCGAATTCGCAGGCGTATTCGCAGAGGCGAATTCGCCAGCTCTGCGGAGCATTTGAAGCGGTTCAGTTGTGCTGTTGTGCTGTAAAAAATGCGTTAAGTTAAATAATGCAACTGATTGTGGGATTGGCAATTGCTGTCATTACTTTTGACTTTCTATAGTATTATTTCCGATTTTTTCCATTTTAATCATTTAAAGTAATATATCTTAATGTCACCTTTATATATTATCACATTTTTTTGGAGAATTTTACCGTTTTTGATGAACTGTTTGGGAATTATTGTTGTGTTTATATTGACGAAATATTAATGTAAACTATAATTTTGGGATATTTACGAAAAAAATAAATACAATACTTGCAAAATGGTTTTAAGTGTGCTATAATATAATGTGTTGCATTTTCGGAGAAAGGGGAATTGCCCTCCGAAACTTTAATTGATAGATTTCTGACAGATATTCGGATCATTGCCTGTCTCTTGCTTCTGTCGGGGAGGATCGTTTTAAATATGAGTCATTCAATAAAATTTCCGCTGCCCTTTAATTTTCATATCGGCTTTGTGATCTTCAGTGTGATAATGATGATACTTTGCTACAAACGCCGCAAATACGCCTATGATCTGTATATGCTCATAGGCATAGCCTCCACCATGCTTATTTATGTAGCCGAACCTAAGCCCGTGTTTTACCTGCTGGGGCTGGAGGAGATCATACTGCTGATAATGACGATAGTGGATATGATAATAGTTGCGCACCGCAATGCCGTAGCCGAAAGGGCAAGGGAGGAGCGTGCTGAGCAGGCGGCTATGGAGGCATTGGAGGAAGCGGCTTTATATGACTCTTCAAGTGCCGGAGAAACCGTAAATACCGCCGTTTCCGAAAAAGCAAAAGGGAATATACCGAAGGATATACCGAAACCTGCCCCAAAGCAGGAAGTGCCGGAGGATATTTCCGAATTTGTCTACACGGGCACGGGAATTTTGCCGGGCGGCGATACGATAGTTTTCGAGCCGTCCGCCGTCAGGTCTGCTCTTGAAAGGGGCGGGGAAACGGCTATAAATGAGGAATCCGCCGAAATTCTCTATAAATATGAGCCCGAGCCGGAAAAGTCCGAGGAAACGGCTGTGAATGAGGAAAATTCCGAAATCCTCTACCCATATGAACCCGAGCCGGAAAAGTCCGGGGAAACGGCTGTGAATGAGGAAATTTCCGAAATCCTCTACCCATACGAGCCCGAGCCGGAAAACCCTGAGGAAACGGCTGTGAATGAGGAAATTTCCGAAATCCTCTACCCATATGAACCCGAGCCGGAAAACCCTGAGGAAACGGCTGTGAATGAGGAATCTTCCGAAATCCTCTACCCATACGAGCCCGAGCCCGAAACGCCCGGGGAAACGGCTATAAATGTGGAATCTTCCGAAATTCTCTACCCATATGAACCCGAGTCGGAAACGCCCGGGGAAGCGGCTATAAATGGGGAATCTTCCGAAATCCTCTACCCATACGAGCCCGAGCCGGAAACGCCCGGAGAAACGGCTATAAATGGGGAATCTTCCGAAATCCTCTACCCATACGAGCCCGAGCC
>CAZGAZ010000038.1:0-27781 GCA_964523835.1 uncultured Ruminococcus sp. | reverse complement strand
AGAAACGGCTATAAATGGGGAATCTTCCGAAATTCTCTACCCATACGAGCCCGAGCCCGAAATGTCCGAAGAAACGGCGGAGGCCGATAAATCCGCCGAAAATCCCCAAGCGGAGGATATTTCCGACCCCGACGACCCGGAGCAGGCTATGGAAACCTATATTCCCGCTCATGCGGCGGATGCGAGCCTGTACACGCCGAAGCTTGTTAAGGTGGTGCGGAAGACCCAGCCGGAAAAACCGCCCGAGCCATATACTCCTGCGGTCTATGATGTGGATTCCCTGCTGGAGATGTCGGGAAAACGGGGCAGAAGGTACGATACATCGGATATAAATATGCCTACGCTGGACGAGATCTTAGCGGAGCACAGGCGGAAAAAAGGAGGGCGCAGATAATATGAACAGCGCAAAAATAGTCCTGCTGGAGGAAAAAACCGTTTCGCTGGGGGATGTTTCTCTTGATGAATTTTACGGGCTGGGACAGGTGAAAAGCTATCCGCTGACCCCTGCCGAAAAGCTTTGCGAATATGTGGGGGATTCCGATGTTGCCATATGCAACAAGTCGGTGTTTACTAGAGAGGTTATGGAAAAATGCCCCCACCTTAAATATATCGGGCTTTGCGCCACGGGCTACAACAATATCGACATCAGGGCGGCGGACGATCTGGGGATCACCGTGACCAATGTGCCGGGCTATTCCTCACGGGCGGTGGCGCAGCAGGTGTTTTCCTATGTGCTGCACTTTGCGTCACGCACTGCCGATTACAGCGAGGACGTCCGCAGGGGCGGCTGGATAAATTCCGATACATTTTCCTATTTCACCATTCCTACATTTGAGCTGGCGGGGCTTACCATGGGCATTGTGGGTATGGGCAGCATAGGCATGATAACTGCGGAGATCGCACGGGCTTTCGGAATGCGTGTCATAGCCTGCACCCGCACTCCGAAAACCGTTCCCGGGGTTGAATTTCTCTCAAAGGAGGAGGTGTTTGCGCAAAGCGATTTCATTTCCATGCACTGTCCTTTGACGGAGGAAACCTGCAAAATGGTAAATGCAAGTCTGCTTGCTCTGTGCAAGAAAACCGCTTATTTCATAAACACCTCCCGTGGAGATGTTGTGGACGAGGAAGCCCTGGCAAATGCCCTCAGATCGGGAACTATAGCGGGGGCGGGGATAGATGTTATTTCGCAGGAGCCGATGAAGCCCGATAATCCGTTGCGTAATGCGCCAAACTGCCTTATAACTCCCCATGTGGCATGGGCGCCTGTGCAGACCAGACAGCGGCTTATCGGAATTGCGGCAGGCAATTTAAGGAGCTATTTGGGCGGAACGCCCGTTAATGTTGTGAACAGCGTAAGGGCTGTGTGAAAACAGGGGATCATTGTGAAAAGTCCTGTACACAGCCATTTTACGGTAATGCTAAAGGCAATAAAATACGGATAGGAAAGGAATAAAAAATGTTTGATATAAGCAAAAAGAAAAGGATAGTTGTAAAGGTAGGCACCTCCACTCTGACCCACAAAACGGGGAGACTCAACATTCGCAGAATGGAAAAGCTGGTAAAGGTACTGGCGGATATACAGAACAGCGGCAAGGAGATAATTCTGGTGTCCTCGGGTTCTGTGGCGCTGGGAATGTCCAAGATGAATCTGCTGCAAAAGCCCAAGGAAACCACAATGAAGCAGGCCTGCGCCGCTGTGGGGCAGTGCGAGCTTATGTATATGTACGACAAGCTTTTCGGGGAATACAACCTGACGGTGGCGCAGATACTGCTGACAAAGTACACTTTGGACACACCCCGGAAAAACAATGTTGAAAATACGTTCAGAAAGCTTATCGAGTGCAACATTATCCCCGTTGTCAACGAGAACGACACGGTGGCAATCGACGAGCTGGAGCTGGAATTCGGCGAGAATGACAGCCTGGCGGCTTATGTGGGCATTTTCTGCGGGGCGGATATGCTGGTCATTCTGTCGGATATTGACGGGCTTTTCGACAGCAATCCCAAGGATAACCCCGACGCAAAAATTATCCCCATAGTGGATAAGATCGACGACAATATCCGTTCCCTGGCGGGGGGGGCGGGGTCAAGCCTCGGTTCGGGGGGGATGATCACCAAGATAAACGCTGCCCAGATCGCCATGAATGCGGGTATCGATATGGCCATTCTCAACGGACGTAATCCTGCTGTCCTCTACGATCTTTTTGACGGCAAGCAGCCGGGAACGATTTTTCTTGCATAGCAGCATAACGAAACAGTCTGGTGAAGTGCAATATGCAAAATACGCAAGCGTCGGAGTTTTGAGGCGCAACAATTTCTTGCCTCTGGCTTCTAACCTCTTGCCTCTGATAGAGTAGGTGCAGATTTTGAATTATGTAATAATGGACTTGGAATGGAATCAGCCCGTAGGACGGGCGAATATGATAACAGACCCGGTGGCGCTTTACGGGGAGGTCATACGGATAGGGGCTGTGAAGCTGGACAGCGGCCTTGCCGAGATATCCAGACATCATGGCTGCGTTATTCCTAAATATTACAAGACTATGAACTCTTCCGTGGGCAGGGTGACAGGCCTGCAAAGCCGTGCCATAACCTATGGGCTTAAATTTCCTGCGGCATTCGGGCATTTTATGAAATGGTGCGGGGAGGATTTTGTCATACTCACTTGGGGTGAGGAGGACGAAAAGATTCTCCGCTCCAATCTGATCCTTCATGATATGGACACGGAAACTTTACCGAAATTTTACAACCTGCAGATAATTTTTGATGCGCTGATAGTTAAAAGCGAAAGGCAGTACGGTCTGGCGGCGGCTCTGGAATATTACGGTCTTCCTGCAGATCTGAAAGCCCACGACGCCCTTAACGACGCCGTTTACACCTCACGGATAGGCATAAAGATGAACTTCCCGGAATATCTGCCGGGGTATGACGAATTGCTCGGCGAGCTGGAGCGGCAGCGGCTGGAGAGGGCAAAGAAGAATGTCAAGGTGTTTTCGGGAGTTCACAATGGGGAGAATGTGTTTAAGGCAAAGAAATATACTCTCTGCCGCTGCCCCGGGTGCAAAAAAATAATGCACAGGGGAGCATTTTATCACGATACTCCCGACAGCGTGGTAACAAAAGCGGTCTGCGCAACAGAGGGGGAGTATATGGTAAGAGTAGAGCGCTGCGCAATGGAGGACGGTACATATAAGGTGACCCGAACCGTTATAAAAATGACCGACGAATACAGGGAGATTTGCAGAAAGGCCGAGGAAAAGGGGATAAGGGCAACGGCTGCCGAGCGGGAGGAAAACGGAAATTAGCGGTGAGAAACCAATAATTGCCCTGCCGCAAGCAGCTATGGTATTTACACTGCAGTGATTTCTGACGGTCAGGCGCACTTGCTCCATGCAAAAAAGATGCGGACGGGTGCCCGAAAACAGTGCGCTGCTTTTCGGCAAATTAAATTTTTTTAATTTTCCTGTACAGGATACCGGTCTCCCTATGTATTACAGGGAGGCCGGTCTGATTTTTCCGGTATAAATTTGCCGGCATATACTGCCGGATTTTGGGGCTTGTTTAGTATAATGTACAGGTGCGCATCAGAAATATGTTTATAGATATTTTGTAAAATTTATGTAAAAATAAATAAAACGCTTGTTTTTCCCATTGGAATTTCCGACTTTTCTCTTGCAATTTTTTTAATAATGTGATATAATATTTTTAATAGCTTATGTAAATTGCCGGGGAGCGCCGAAATGCACCGCCCGAGAGGCTGTCGGTCTCCCTGTCTTGCGGAAACGGGGATTGCAGACTGTATGAAAGGTATTATCTCAAATATCAGGAAGAGCTTTATTAAAAAAATTATTGCGCTGATCTTTTTTTTCAATCTTGTGATCATAGCTCTTTTTACTTTTATGACTTACATAATCACCAAGAGCAACGTCAGCGGGACTGTGACCTCGGTCATCGACAGCTCGGTGACAAGCTCGGCAAGGGCTGTAAATGAGTATATGGATATGGCAGTTGTGCCTTTGAAAATGATAGAGGGCATTGCGCAGAGCGGCGATCATGACGAGCTTGTCAGCAAAATGCAGCTGATCACCGATTCATACAGCGGCGGAACAAGATTCTGGTATCTTTCCGCAAATGGCAGCGCTGTTACGGCAGAGGGGGAAACACAGGGGATAATCACCGCCGATTACGGCTGGTATGCGGATGCGGAAAACTCCGAAAGCGATTTGCCGAGAGTGTACACTGCCGCAGAGGGAGGTACGTTCTTTGACAGCGGAGCGGCGGTTACGGCCGTTATGCCGGTCAGGAAAAACGGCGAATTCATTGGCTGCGCAGGGGTCGAGTTTTCCAAGGAGGAGCTGACAGCCAAGCTTAAGGGCAGTGTGTACAGCGAGGGGATATATGCGGTCTTGTCCGACAGGACAGGTGCTGTGCTGTGTATGTCCGGAGATGAATCCCAGATGGATAAGCTTATGGGCGGCAGGTCGCTGTCGGATTTTATAAGAGATACGGGCAGCGGCGCTGTGAAGGACTTCAAAAACGGGTATACCACAAACTATGTGAGCAGCCGCACTATCCCCGCAGGATGGAAGCTGACCGTTATTTACGACGGCAGCGTGGCTGACGGCAGCTTTTCAAGAATGTACAGCCAGCAGATAATAATCCTTGCCTGCCTGTTTGTGCTGGAGCTTATTGCGACACTCAACGTAATAAGGCATGAGGCAAAGGATATTCCGGAAATTTCCCGGTCCATCGAGGAGATCTCCCGCAGGAATTTCAATACAAGGATAGGCTCTGTTTCGGAAAATGAGATCGGCCTTATAGCAAGGTCGGTGGACGAACTGGCGCAGAAGCTCCAGGATCAGAACAAGCAGATAGACGATTATCGGAACATTGACCCCACCACTCAGCTGAAAAACCGCTACAGGCTGTATGAATACTTAAGCGACCTGGCGGTAAGCAGAGATGAGACCAGACAGCGGTTTGCCCTGCTGTTTGTGGATATTGACAACTTCAAGTGGATAACAGAGACCCTGGGGCATAAGCTCGGAGATGAGTTCCTGCGCACTTTCGGGCAGAGGCTGAGGGCTGTTGTGCCCAATGTGTTCCGCTTCAGCGGGGACGAATTCGTGGTAGTTACGGAGTTTAACGATGACTATGGGGTCATTGAGGATGTGGTTAAAAAGCTGCGTATGGAAATGGCAGAGCCTATTGAGATACTCAATGACAAGCTGTATGCGCAGTTTTCGGTGGGCGTTTCGGTGTTCCCGGATGATGATACGAATCTTGATATGCTGCTAAGAGACGCTGATATTGCAGTGTCCAGGGCAAAGGAAAAGGGCAAGGGCAGGACGGCTTACTTTAACCCATCCTTCCACCAGAAGCTTGCCAATAAGGCGACCATTGCCCAGAAGCTCAACAAGGCGCTGGAAAATAACGAGATGTTCCTTAAATTCCAGCCGATCATTTCGGTGAAGAACGGCGATATCCACGGCTTTGAGGTGCTGGTAAGGTGGGAAAATGACGAGCTCGGTCATGTGCCGCCGTTCACTTTTGTGCAGGTTGCCGAGGAAACAGGGGCTATCGTGGAAATAGGTATGTGGATATTTGAAACGGGCTGCCGCTACCTGAAGCGAATGAACGAGTATAACAGCGACATAATTATGTCCATTAACGTTTCGGCTGTTCAGCTGAAGAAAAAGGACTTTATTGATAAGGTTGTAAGGACCTTGGAGATTTTCCATATTGACCCGAAGAATTTGCAGATCGAAATAACAGAGACCTGTCTTGTGGACTTTGCCCAGGGCGGAAACAATGTTCTGCAAAAGCTTGCGGATCTGGGGATATCCCTTGCGCTGGACGATTTCGGCACGGGCTATTCATCTTTCGGATATTTAAAGGATATGCCCATTAAAACGCTGAAAGTGGACAAATCCTTTGTTGACGAGATCTGCAACAAGAATAAGGACTTGCAGATAACAGGCTCTATCATTGATATGGTGCGCAACCTTGGCATAAAAACCGTGGTCGAGGGGGTTGAGTCCATTGAGCAGTATAATATTCTCAGCGAGATGCAATGCGACTATATTCAGGGCTTCCTGATGAGCAAGCCCCTGAACGCCAACGACGCTATGGAATTTGTAAAGAGCTATGACGAGCTGCACAAGCCCAACCGCCGTTCGCTGGAGGAAAATTCCAACAGGCTTGCCGCCGAGAGGGAGGAAAAGGAAAAGCAGCTGGAAGAAAAGGAAAGCTCATGATTTAACGGCTTTGATGAATTATTACGGGAATTTGCGACCGGGGAGATATTATGGTATCGGAAAAAAGCAATAATGGCTGGGAGTTACATACAATTGCAAATGGAAGACTGTCTTGTGAACATTTTAATTTAATGCCCGGTGACATTGAGCATATAGAAAAAGCGCTTCAGCCTGAATTTGAAAGCTCGATGAAGAATGAACACATTATGATCGGTTATGATAATTGGTCGGGAGTTTTTATTATGCAAATGCCGGGAGCGCAAACAAATTCCTCCGATGATGTAATAAAGAAAATATATGATTTTCTGTCAAAGGCCGATCTGTGCCGGTGACCGAATACTGACAGTAAGCCCCGAAGCAGTTATGGGTATTGCTTCGGGGCTTATTGTATCGAACTAAAGCAGCTGTTTGTCCAGTTCCTTTTTCAGCTTCTTGATTATCTTTTTTTCAAGGCGGGAAATGTAGGACTGGGAAATGCCTATCATATCCGCAACCTCCTTCTGGGTCCTTTCCCTGCCTGTTTTAAGTCCGAAGCGCATTTCCATGATAACACGCTCCCGCTCGGGCAGCTCCGCAACGGTATTTTTTAGCACGGTCTTTTCGGCGTCGTCCTCAATGCGGCAGTTTACCATATCGTCGTCAGTGCCCAGAATGTCCGAGAGAAGAAGCTCGTTGCCGTCCCAGTCAATGTTAAGCGGCTCGTCTATGGAAATGTCGTTCTTGTGCTGGGAGTTTTTCCGCAGAAACATAAGTATTTCATTTTCTATGCACCGTGAGGCGTATGTGGCAAGCTTGATGTTCTTTTCGGGGGAAAAGGTCTTGACCGCTTTTATAAGCCCGATGGTGCCTATGGAAACCAGATCCTCAACGCAAATTCCCGTGGACTCGAATTTTTTTGCAATGTAGACCACCAGCCTCAGATTATGGACAATAAGCTGCTCACGTCCCTTGGCGGCTGTGGTTTCGTCGGCACGCAGCCATTCAAAGGCTTCCGCTTCCTCGCTGCGGGTCAGCGGCGGCGGCAGCGTTTCCGGACCGTTTATGTAGTAGACCCCACGTGTTTTTTGGGGATTTGTACGAATTTTTTTGAGAAAGCTTTCGTAAATTTTGTAAATTTTTTTTAACAGTTCATTTAATATTTTCATAATAAGCACCTACCGATTTTTATTTAATTTGATGAATTTTATGTAAATTTTTATACATTTTTTTGTTGAATAAAAATGCCTGAACGGGAGTTCTTAAAACAGCAAATACAGCAGTGCAATTTTAATATGCGGACTGCGCCGGATTGGCTGTAAAATGCAGCGGAAATTTCAGAGTATCTTCGGGTTGAACACGGCAAATTCACAGTCAACGGGGGAAACGCCGAGGTAAACATCCGCCGTGCGTATCTGCCCTGTTTCCTCGTTTTTCAAGGCGACCTCATCCGGGCGGCAAATGGGGATAAGGGCTGTGCCCGAAACGGTCTTGCAGGGGATAATTCGCCACGTTGGGCGCCGCAGGTTCGGGCGCTGTTTCAGTTGCAGGGAGTGCTGCGGCTGCTTATGCTGCCGTGATTTTGGTGACCCGGGGGCAGCCGGGGTGTTTTCCGTGATCCCGTCGGAAGGTATGACTTCGGTGATATCCAGAAGTTCGGATTCATCGGGAATGTGTCCGAAAATTTCCGAAAGAATGCTGCGGTTTGCGATAATAACGGGCTTGCCGGTTATTATATCACGCAGGCTGTTGCCTGTGTCCGCCAGCGCACGGAAGCTTACGGTCTTGCTGCCCAGACGGGCGGTTATTGTATAGACCCCGCCCTTTTCGGAAACGTCCGCAGCCCGTTTATACAGCTGTATGACAGCGTATGCGCCTACGGTGGAGGCGATAAGCACGGGCATGGAAAAATTCCCGTAGATAACGCCGTTGCGGCTGATCATGACCCTGCCCCCCAAAAAGGATGAGGCTGCGCTGCCGAGACCTGCGAAAATGAAGCTTGTCATAAAAAAGACGAAAAGCCGTTTGAAATATGCGCTTCCCGACTCATAGCCGAATGCCGTCAGTACCACGGGGGCTGCGGAAAACAGCTTTACCGCCGCAAGTCCCGGGGACGGTATTTTCGGCAGGAATATCACCAATGAAAAAAGGCTGCCGAGGACGGCTGCGGCGATTCCACGAAATGTTTTAAGGCGGCTGTGGGTAATGATCGATGTGGATTTTATTAATAAAAAATCCACATATATGTTTGTGATAATTAAAATATCGACATATACATACAATTTTACAAGCTCCTTTTTTATAAATGAACGGCTTTTTACAAGGGATATCCGCCAAATACAGCCGTCAGGGGAGTGAGCCCTGCGGAGAATGAAAAACAAGAGTGTATTTGCTTTGTTTCTTATTTAATTATAGCCTGTCTTTAAAATGTTTTTTGTCGAAATGAGCAGATGATCTCGGTATTTTATTTTTGAGGATATTCTTAAAAAATTCATAAATAAAATATGCTGCCGTTAAAAAATTAACAATTGCACATAGACATATTCACTAAAATGTGGTATAATAAATTTATTATTCAGCCGCAGTCAGTGTTGTCATTAACGACAATCATTAATGGCAGCCATAAATGGCAGCCTTTTTTGGCAATTGCCGCAGCGGCATTATTGAAAGGACGGTTGCTATGGACTCGCTTTTAAAACTTTTGAAAACCAACGCCCGCCTGTCGGCGGCTGAGCTGGCGGTTATGCTGGGCAGCACTGCGGAGGAGGTAAGCGCTAAGATCGCCGAGTATGAGCGGCAGGGGATAATCAAGGGCTACAGTGTTATCGTGGACGGTGAAAAGGCCGATAAGAACGCTGTTACGGCGTTTATCGAGGTAAAGGTGACCCCGAAGGCGGACTGCGGATTCGACGAGCTGGCGAGGAATATTATGGCTTATGACGAGGTGGACACGGTCACGCTGATGTCGGGGTCTTTCGACCTGGCGGTAACCTTGTCGGGGACGGATTATAAGGAGATCGCCCTTTTTGTGGCAAGGAGGCTTTCCACGATCGAGGGGGTCATTTCCACATCAACTCATTTCGTTTTAAAGCGCTACAAGGAGCAGGGCTTCTTTATTGCCGACGAGGCTGAGGACGAAAGGGGATTTGTTTCTCCGTGATGGATTATAACAAGCTTATTGCAAAAAAATGTTTTGAAATGAAGCCCTCGGGCATAAGAAAATTCTTTGATCTGGCTGCTCAGAAGGAGGGTGTTATCTCTTTGGGGGTGGGCGAGCCCGATTTTCAGACGCCCTGGAATGTTCGGGAGACAGCTATTACTGCTTTGGAAAAGGGAAAGACAAAGTACACTGCCAATTCGGGATTAGGAGAGTTGCGCAGCGCTATATCAAAGTATATTGACCGTAAAATGGGCGTAAAGTATGACCCCGACCATGAGGTGGTGGTGACGGTGGGAGGCTCGGAGGGCATTGATATAGCCATTCGTGCGCTTATTGACCCGGGGGACGAGGTGCTTATTGTTGAGCCTTGCTTTGTGTGCTATTCGCCTATAGTTGCGCTGTGCCACGGAGTGCCCGTACCCATTGAGACAAAGGCAGAGGACGAATTCAGGCTGACGGCGGCGCAGCTTCGGGAAAAGATGACCGACAGGACAAAGCTGCTTATTCTGCCCTTTCCCAACAATCCGACGGGGGGGATAATGGAGCGGCGTGACCTGGAGGAGATCGCAGAGGTGCTGCGGGGGACGGATGTGCTGGTGCTGACGGATGAGATCTACAGTGCGCTTACTTACAGCGGCGAGCACGTTTCCATAACGCAAATTGACGGGATGTGGGAGCGCACTATACTTGTAAACGGCTTCTCAAAGGCCTTTTCCATGACGGGCTGGCGTTTGGGCTACATAGCTGCGCCCGAGCCGCTTTGTGCGCAGATGCTGAAAATTCACCAATATGCAATAATGTGCGCTCCCACTATGTCCCAGTATGCAGCCATTGAGGCGCTGGAAAACTGCGACGGCGAGGTGGAGAAAATGCGCCAAGAATATGATATGCGCAGGCGCTGGCTGGTCAAGGAGCTTAACGATATGGGGCTCAGCTGCTTTGAGCCGAAGGGGGCGTTTTATGTGTTCCCCTGCATACGCTCCACGGGGCTTGGCAGCGAGGAATTCTGCGAAAAGCTGCTGGACAGGCACAATGTGGCGGTGGTTCCCGGAAATGCTTTCGGGGACTGCGGCGAGGGCTTTATCCGCATTTCCTACGCCTATTCCCTCAAGCACCTTATGACCGCTGCGGAGCGGATGAGAGAGTTTGTGGAGGAATGCAGAAACGGGGAATGTTAAGCAAATATGAATGTTTTGCCGCTGCCATACGGGGGCGTTCCCTTTGATGATAATGGCAGACGTTTTGTATCGGGGACAGTTGGATTTGCCGGGCACTGTTTCGGGAAAGCTGTATTGATTCGGTTGACAATGTTGTGCGGTATTGTTGCTTGTGCAGCTTGTAATGGCAGTGCAATATGCAATGTGAAAGTGCGGCGGGATTTGAGGGATGGTTTTGCACGGTTCGGCTTCGGGCGCAGTGCAAGCTGTCATGGGGCTTTGCCGTTTATTGAAGTGCAGTACGGAAGGCATACGGTTCATGTTTTAAATTTCGGGCTGTATGCCGATACGGTAATGATATCGAAATATCAAATTAATAAATGCGTCGAAAAAAAGTTAACATAATTCGACTTGCAAAAGGATAAGTTATAATGATAAGTGAAGAAGAATTGCTTGGGAATGCTTCGGGAAGAAGCAAAAAGAATTATGAGTTCAACCGCCGCTGCAAGCCGCCCGAGGGGTTTATCAACGGGCAGGGCAGCTGTGCGGTCTCGAAGTGCAGGATAGGTATGGGAAAGGTTTCCGGCTGCGGCTGCGGGGCTATTGCGGTTTACAATGCGCTGCTTTGCACGGGGCGGGGGGAAAGCTTTCCGCTGATCGTGCTGGGGCTCGAAAAATACGCTTTGAGGCTGGGCGGTTTGCTGGGGACAAATCCCGGGAAAATGGAGAGGTTCTTTGAAAGCTGCAAGATCCCTGCTATGAAGGCGAAGGACTTTGAGGATTTTGTGAATGTGATGATGGCGGTAAAGGTGGGGATCGTATGCTACTGGACGGCAAAGCCTTATCGCTCAATGCTTCACTTTGTTGCGGTGATAAACAAGGGTGACGGCAGTTATGTGGTGTGCAACAGGTACTCGAACCGCAAGACTGCTATGGCGGTAAAAGGGATTGAGGCGTTGTGCAATAAAGAGAGGTTTGTTTGCGGATTCTTTATGAATTAGATCGGCGAGGACGCTGCACAGGAGAATTTGGCGGGCGGCTTACAGCAGGCTTATGTTACGGCGGGCGTTTGAAGTGGGACGGTAAATGAAATTGCACTGCGCTGTTGTGAAAGATTTGCGGTTTGCAAGGATATGAGTCAAAACCTGTGCCTTGTACAGTGGCGGCGAATGGATAATGTAATGCGGCGTTGCGGCGATTTCCGGCTTGAGGGGATAGAGGCATGGCGTCCGGCGGGCATTGTCCGAAAAGGTGCTTCGGGCAAGGCTGCGGGCGGTCGGAGATACGGTGAGAGCGGGATTTAAGGAGTGCGGACAATGGGCTGTGAACGGGTTTGCTTGAGCGGATACGCTAAGATCAATCTTTATCTGGATGTTGTGGGGCGGCATACTTCCGGGAAACACTTGCTTCGGACGGTCATGCACACGGTCTCCCTTTGCGACAGGGTGACTGTTGCGGCGGCAGATGAAATTGCGCTGCGCTGTTACGGGGATTTTGCGGTTCCCGAAGATAACAGCAACATTGCCTGTAGGTGCGCCGAGGCTTTTTTTCGTGAAACAGGCGTTAAAGGCGGGGCGTTTATTGAGATAGAAAAGCGCATTCCCACGCAGGCCGGGCTGGGAGGCGGCAGCGCAGACGGAGCGGCGGTGCTGCGGGGGCTGAATATGCTTTACGGCTGCGGGCTTCCGACAGATGAACTGTGCAGGATAGGTGCGGGGGTCGGGGCGGATATCCCTTTTTGCACAGCGGGAGGCTGCGGGCACTGCACGGGCTTCGGGGAGATAATTGAACCGCTGCCTGTGATGAACGGTTGCATAGTGCTTGCCAAGGGCAGCGGGGGGATATCCACGGCGGAGGCTTACGGAAAAATTGATGCGCTTTTTGAAGGGAGAGTTGGCGATACCGACTGTACGGGCTGCAAGGGGCGGGATATGTCGGGAAAGGGCGATGTTTCGGGAAAATGCGGAGTTGCCAATGGCGGGGACGTGGAGAATGTACGGGAGGTTTTCGGCAGGGGAGGAAATGTTCTGGCGGCGGCGGGGGAGTGTTACAATATTTTTGAGCGGGTGACGGAAAATGCCGATGTTTCCGGCATCAAGGCGGTTATGGGGGATATGGGGGCTGCGGCTGCTATGATGACGGGCAGCGGTTCGGCGGTTTTCGGGATATTCGGAGATGAGCAAAAAGCGGATGAAACGGCGGGGAAGCTGCGAAGTATGGGCTTTTGGAGTGGCGTTTACAGGCTTGCTGCGGGATTTTCGGGGGAATGAGGCAGGAAATTTGTGATTGCAGATATTGTGGTTTAGGATGTTGACCGAATTTTAACAGTGCAATAAATTTGTGGATTTTTTATGCGCTTTATAAGATAAAAGTGTATAGTGCAAAATGTATAATTGAAATGTATAGAAATTGTGCAATTAGATGAAATTGCAAAATAGATATATTATTTTGCTTAAAGCTATTGACAAGCACGAGATTTTATGATATAATTTAAGTGTGAAATGCGGCTCGGAATGGTGTAAATGCCTGTAAATCGAGGTGGGAGGCGGATAATTTAGGTATGAGGGAGGAACTTCTGGAGCTTATTGAAAAATTTGATATGGTGAACAGAGCGTATGAAAAATTTTGGGAAAATTATGACAGATTTTTATTTGAGGAAAGGGAGATTGCAGGAAAAAACGGGCTTTATGACAGAAATTCAATTGAAATGCCATGGCTCAGGGAGGTCAAATATGAGCTTAGTCTGCCGAATGAACAGGGAGAGTTTGAAGAGGAAATGATAGGGGTTGATATGTACTTTTTTCATAAAGCAAAAAAGTGCAGTCCTGCGGGGTATTACTCGTGTTGGTTTGATTTGAAAGGGGAGTTTTCGGATGATTGTTTTGAAGTTGATTAGCGCAGTGTATGGCATAGGTTAATTATTTGCCGGTTTGACAGACGGTGAAATAATAGAAAAGTGTATATTCATGATAATGGGAAGATGGAGGTTTTACATGGGGATTAGGGCGCAGCTGACGGGGTTGGTTGAAAAGCATGACCTGGTGAACAGGACATATAAAAATTTTTGGGAAAATTATGAATATTATTTGAAAGAGAATCCTGTGGAGGCCTGCGAAAACGGTTTTGTGGACAGAGAGTCGATAGAAAAGCCTGTATTGATGGATATTGAGTTTATTCTGACGGGTGTGGACAGGAATGATACTTGCGTAATGCAGCTTATTGCTGTGGATCTGAAGTGGAGGCACAGGGATAAAGAGCGCAGCGCTGTATGGCGGTATCGGTGTGTGTTTGATTTAAATGGGGAGGTCAATGATGATTATTTTTGGAAAGAGCGTTAGGCCATAGGCGGTTTATATTTTGGGAGAATGTGTAGGAATCGGGTCAGTACAGTATAGTGCGCTGCGCAATCAACTGCGATCTTGTTGAGGGTATAAAAAAATTCGGAAATGAATAAGATTAAAAGGTGAAAATTTTGAATGTTATAGGAAATCTCTTTGGTTTCAATGTATTTTGGGTGTATAAAATCAGGTAAAGGAGCTCAAAAAAATGAATGGCGAAAAGGAAAAAAATGTTCATGAAGCGGAAGAGATTACCCTTGACAGGCTTGAAATAGGCGGTTCGGGGGTGATAACCCGTGTGGGGGGCGAGGGGGCGCTGCGGGTGAGGCTGCTGGATATGGGACTTATCCCACGGACGAGGGTGACAGTGCGGAAGGCTGCGCCGCTGGGGGATCCCATTGAAATTTATTTGCGGGGATATGAGCTGACGATAAGGCTGGAGGAGGCAAGGAATATTGAGGTGAGGGTGGAGTGAATGGGGAGTGAATGGGGGGTTGCTTAAATTGGGGCGTAGGGAAACAATTGTTAAAAAGGCAGAGGAATTGGTATGATATTTGCATTAGCGGGAAATCAGAACTGCGGTAAGACCACACTTTTTAATGTGCTTACAGGCTCTCATTGTCATGTGGGGAATTTCCCCGGGGTGACGGTGGAGGGCAAAAGCGGCGAAATAAGAGGCAGGGATGATTGCATAGCGGTCGATCTGCCGGGGATATACTCGATCCGTCCCTATTCGGCGGAGGAGACGGTTACGAGAGATTATCTTTTGCATAATGCGCCCGATGGCATTATCAACATTGCGGACGCTTCAAATATTGAGCGGAATTTATATCTGACGCTTCAGCTGGCGGAGCTGAACATTCCCATGGTGCTGGCGCTGAATATGATGGACGAGGTTGAGGGAAACGGCGGAAGCATTGATATAAAGCGGCTGAGTATGCGGCTGGGGATTCCTGTGGTGCCCATTTCGGCGGCGAAAAATGAGGGGATAGACGAGCTGATCGAGACGGCTGTCAGGACTGCGGGTGAGAAAAAACTGCCTGCCAGGATAAATTACGGCGGGAAAATGCAGGATTGCATTAAGCGAATCCGGAGCATTATCGGGGAGAGGGGAGGCAAGGCGAGGACCTTTGCTGCGGTGAGCTACATAGAAAAGGGTGAGACGGATGAGTTTGCACTGAGCGATAAGGAAAAGGCGGACATTGAGGCTGCCATTGCGGCGGCGGAGAAGGGCTGCGGGCTGGACCGCTGGGCGGCTATTGCTGATATGCGCTACGCATTTATTGAGAAAATATGCTCGGAGGCGGTCATCAAGGGGAGCGAGAGCAGGGAGCATAAGCGAAGCCTTAAAATTGACCGTGTGCTGACGGATAAGTTTCTGGGGCTGCCTATGTTTGCGGCGATAATGGCGGCGGTGTTTTATCTGACCTTCGGGCTGGTGGGGGCGTTTCTGAGCGATCTGCTTTCCTCGGGGATAACCTATGTTACGGGGCTGGCGGCGAGAGGGCTTGATATGCTGGGGGTCGGCGAGATCGTTCGCAGCCTTATAATTGACGGGATATTTGCGGGAGTGGGAAGTGTATTGAGCTTTTTGCCGACAATTGTTACGCTGTTTTTCCTGCTGTCGGTGCTGGAGGACAGCGGGTATATGGCGAGGGCGGCTTTTATTATGGATAGGCTGATGCGCAGGATCGGGCTTTCGGGGCGCTCGTTTGTGCCGATGATAATAGGGTTCGGGTGCTCTGTGCCTGCTATTATGGCGACACGCACGCTTTCAAGCGAGAGGGACAGGAAAATGACGATACTGCTTATCCCGTTTATGTCATGCAGTGCGAAGCTGCCTATTTACTCGGTTTTCGCTATGGCGTTCTTTCCGGGGAAAAGCGCTTTGGTGATGTGCTTGCTGTATTTCGGGGGGATCGTTTGCGGCACGCTTTATGCGGGTGTACTCAGCAGGACGAAATTCAAGGGGGAGGCGATCCCTTTTGTTATGGAGCTGCCGAATTACCGCTTTCCGTCCCTGAAAAGCGTGGGGCTGCTGGTGTGGGAAAAGGCGAAGGACTTTATAACAAAGGCGTTTACGATTATTTTTGCCGCTTCGGTGGTGATATGGTTTTTGCAGACCTTTGACGGTTCGCTGCACATTGCAGAGGACAGCTCACGGAGTATGCTGGCGTGGCTGGGGAGGTTTATTTCCCCGTTGTTTGCACCGCTGGGGTTCGGGGACTGGAGGGTGTCAACGTCGCTGCTGGCGGGTTTTACGGCGAAAGAGGCTGTGGTGTCTACCATGTCGGTGCTGACGGGGGCTTCCTCGGAGCTGCTGCCCGGGCTTTTGCAGGGTATGTTCACGCCTGTTTCGGCGGCAAGCTTTCTCACGTTTTCCTTGCTGTACACGCCCTGTGCGGCGGCGGTTTCCACGGTGAAAAGGGAAATGGGCGGTATGGCGGCGGTTGGGTTTGTGATAGTGCAATGCGTTATTGCGTGGGTTGCGGCGCTGCTTGTTTTTCTGATCGGGACAGCGTTGGTTTAATTAATAATTAAGAATTAATAATTAATAATGATTTTGGGTTGTCGGTAAATGACGGCGGGAATTTTTATTTGCTGTTTACGGGGGTGTTGGTTTGGGCGCTGCGGATGTTATTGCGGTTATTGTTATTATTGCGCTGCTCGTTTGCGCTGTGAGGTATTGGGCTTTGAGGAAAAAGGGGGGCGGCTGTGGGGGCTGCGGCGGTTGTGGAGGCTGCGGAGGGTGCAATGGCTGTGGAGTTGACGGTGGGGTTGACGGTGGAGCTGACAATGGGGGTGACAGTGGAGTTGGTTGTGGAGATGACTGCGGAAAGAATGAAGAAAATTGCAAAGGGCAATAAAAAATCTCCCGTGAAATGGGAGATGTAATGATATTTCGGGGATAATGTGTTCGGTATTTCCCGGGAAATGTTTATTCCCTTTTTTCGATCTCTACGCCTTTTTTCTCTAAGGCGGCTATTTCGTCGGGGAATTTTTCGGCGGTCTCGTCCGATATGATAAGGGTTTTAAGGCTGTTCATTTGAAGCAGGGGAGTGAGGTCATCGGCGGGTGTGCCGTAGATGATGAGCCTTTCAAGTTTGGGAAAGCCCGGCAAGGGGGACAGGTCGGTTATCTCGGTGCAGCCGATATTCAGGGAGACAAGCTCCTGCATTTGGGTAATGAAGTCTAAGTTATTGACATGGCAATAGCTGACGTCCAGCTTTTCAAGCCCTGTAAGCCGGGATAGGACGGACAGGTCGGCAAGCTCTGTGCAGTTTTCATATTCGGACAGAATGGCGGCTCTTGCTTCCGGGTCGGTGGCATTGCCTGCGGTGAGGGTGTCTGCGGCATTGCTGCCGGCATTATTGCCAACCACTACATTTGCTGCTGCTTCTTTAAAGGGGGTGATCTTCAGAGAAGTTAGGCGGGGGAATTTTGCAAGATCATCAAGTCCGTCCTCGGTCATGAGGGTGAGAGAAAGCTCGGAAATGCCCGTGTTATAGAAATCTCCGTCAATTTTAACGGTGTTTTCCTCTGCGCTCTGTGCTATAAAGTTCACTGCTGCAAACAGCGCTATCAATGCGGCAAGCACCGCAAAAGCCTCGACAGCTCTTTTTTTCAAGCGTTTCCACTTCCTTTTGTGGGAGATAGGTGTTTTGTTTACGATTATAATATTTTTTTAATTTTAGTTTGTATGACCGATCGGCCGATTGTATGCCTCATTTCCGTATAACTATGTATATGGCTTTGGCAGAGCCTATATTTATAAAATATGTATTTTTTTATAATAACCATTCATTCGAAGTAGTCTCTGAATCGCTTATCTGTCGTACAAACCAGATAAACGCCGCCACATCCTACAATTCCTAAAAGAAAATGTGGAATATAAAATGCACATTTCAGCTTGAAAAAAAAATCCGAAACATCTTTAAGTTCATATTCCGTATTGCTGCTTTTTTGCGTTAATACCAGCCTTTCATAACCGAATTTATTTTTATAGTGCAAAATATAGTTATCGTTTTCCTTTTTCATTCCCCTCAGTTTCCGTGTAAAACTGTCTTGTCTGACGTGCTCACCCTTTGATATTTCGGGTTTGCTGGTTTTTGATATTTCATTACCGTAAAAATCATATTCGATATAATTGTCAGAGCTTTTTTTGATATATATCCTGTCTGTGGAATCTGCATGTTCGATCAAATATACTTTATAGGAAAAGTCTTTGCAGTCGACAAGTTCCTCATCATCGAAAAAAAGCAGTCTATGGTAATTATAATTTATAATATATTTTCCGTCACCGGATAATGCAAATTCTACAATATTATCACCTGAAAAAAAGCCTGAAAAAAGCAAAGCTTCCCACAAAATTATACAAATAACAGCAAATTTCTTGAATGTTTTTTTTCTAACGTTCATATTTATATCAATCTCGCTTCAATGTTTAAAAATATCGGCGCTTCTTTTAATTCATTATAACTTATTTTGGGAATATGTTTGTTAACCTTTTTAAGCTATTTTTTAAATTTTTTCCATTTTAAGAAAGTTCAATATGATAGTTCACAAAATGCACATAATTAGCAACTGATTTCTTATATGAAACTGCTGACCAAAGGGCACGGACAGCGGAAAAGCCTTTGATCAGCGTTTTTTTAATATTAATGCGATCGGAATCAGTCCCAAAATTCCCAATATTCCGTATATTGATACGGAGTTTAATGCAATCGCAGCTATTATGACTGATAGTATAAATAACGACAATATAATCAGCTTTATACTTTTAAGCTTTACAGCAAATCCGAATGCAATAATAAAAAGCAATAAAAAAATAATATTAAAAATCATCATAAAATATGACATCTCCAAAACATTATGCGGGAATGCTCAGTAGCTGAATAACTGGCATTTTATCATACCGTTATAGAGCTTGCGGCGCTTCCGTGCCTGCTTGCCGAAAAACTGCTCGAAATCCTCGTGGGGGGAGATTACGGCGCAGGGGTGCTGCTTATCCGCAAGGAAAACAACGCCCATCTCACGGTAAAGCTCCTCCGCTTCCCTCAGCTCGAGCATTCGCTCGCCGTAGGGCGGGTTGCAGACGGTAAGGGTGTTCGGTTTGTTTTCATAGCTGCGGATATCCGCCCGCTCTATACGAATGCGGTTCTTGACCCCTGCGGCGGTGCAGTTTTTTATGGCAAGGGCAACGCTGTCGGGGTCGATATCATAGCCGTAGGCGTAAAAATCGCTGTCACGGATAATGCTGTCCATGGCACGGGTGCGCTCCTGCTTCCATATTTCGGCGGGTATCTGTTTCCATTTTTCGGCGGCAAAGGTGCGCTTTATGCCCGGGGCTATGTTCAGCGCTTTATAGGCGGCTTCTATCAGGAATGTGCCGCTGCCGCAGAAGGGGTCGCAGAAAATAGTGTCACGCTTTACCATGGCAATGTCCACAATTCCTGCGGCGAGGGTCTCCTTAATGGGGGCGGCGTTGGAGGTCTTGCGGTAGCCCCTTTTATGCAGCCCTGCCCCTGAGGTGTCGAGATAAAGGGAAACCTCGTCCTTTAAAATGGTGAAGCTGAGCTGGTGCACCGGGCCTGTTTCCTCCATAAAGCCCACGTTATAGGCGTTACCTAAGCGGTCGGCGGCGGCTTTTTTGATGATCGACTGGCAGGCGGGGACGCTGGAAAGCTTGGAAGTGAGCGAATGCCCTTTTACGGGAAATGCGTCCTGCCTCGCTATAAAATTTTCCAGCGGGACGGCTTTTACGCCCTCGAAAAGGTCGTCAAAGGTATATGCCTTAAACCTTGCCAGCTGTATCTGCACCCTTTCGGCTGATGCAAGGCAGAGGTTGGCTCGGGGGATAAGCTCAATGCCGCCCTCAAAGGTAACTCTGCCGTCGGTTACGGTGATATTTTCGCCGCCTATCCTTGACGCTTCAAATTTAAGCGTTTTTTCTATGCCGAAGTGGCAGGGGCAGCTAAGGGTGAGTTTGTCCATCTGGTTCTCCATTCATTGCGGTTGATAGGCTTGCTTTGGGATTTAACGTGTATCGTTTGTTCAGTTCCCCGAGAGCGCTGCGGCGACGGCGTTTTCCGCATTGTTATCGCCGCTCAGAAGCTCGTTTGTCAGCTCGTCGATGTCGATAAGATCGGCGGCTATTGTGGTGGTGACAGGCTCGATATTTTTATCGCTTATGGTAAATCCGCCGCATTTTGTGCACACCGGAGGGGTATTGGTGGATTTGTAAAAGCCTTTGTTATAGGTGGGGCATGAGCCGCTGGCGATAAGCCCTGTATTGGAGCAGAAATAAAGCTCCTTTACGCTTTCGCATTCGGGAAATTCGGTTTTTGTGCCCTGTTCGGCAATTTCGCCGAAGATGTTTTTCCAGACCTGGGCTGTGCTGTAATATGTGCCCGAGGGGACTGTGCGGTAATCCTTATAGCCGTACCAGACGCCGCTTACATAATCCGGGGTGCAGCACACGAACCAGTTGTCACGCCATTCCTGGGAGGTCCCTGTTTTGCCCACTACGGGGACGTTTTCCAGCTTGGCGGCTTTACCTGTGCCGTTGGGTCCCTCGACTACCTGCTGCATAAGCTTGTTCATTACATAGGCGGATTCCTCGCTTATGGACTGGATAGGCGTATATTTATGCTGCAATACCACTTCCCCCGCAGGGTCCTGTACATAGGTATAAGAGGTGGGTGAGAAGTATTTGCCGCCGTTGCCGAAAACCTGATAGGCTGCCACGATCTCTCTTACGGTAACGCCTTTGGTAAGCGCTCCCACGGACATGGGGGACAGGTCGGCGTCCTCTGCCTTGAGAGTGGAGAAGCGGAATTTGTTCTGCACAAATTCAAAGACATTTCCAGGACCTGCCGCCTGCACAAGCCGTGCGGAAACGGTGTTGAGAGAACGCTGGAGCGCCTGGAAGGTAAAATACGAATTGCCGCTCCAGACGTTGCTGCGGCTGGAGGAACTGTAGTTGGTAGGCCATTTTTTCATTCTTCCCGGGTTGTTTTCGTCGGGTATCTCTATGGGCAGGTCGGAATGAATGGTCGACCAGGTTATAAGGTTATTCTCGATAGAATAGCCGTAGCCTGCTACGGGCTTGAAGCTCGAACCCGGCTGGCGGGGCTCCATGGTGGCGTAGTTCCATACGTCAGCCCCTGCTTTTTCGCCGATATTGCCCACCACAGCAAGCATATTGCCCGTATAGTCCATTACCACAAAGGCGGAAATGGGAGGATCGTTGAGCAGTGTGTTTGAAAAGGTGGTATAGTCACGGTACTTTGCTTCCAGTTTATCCTGCATTTCAATGTCGACAGGGGTATAGATAGTATAGCCGCCGTTATAGAGCATATCATTGGCTTCCTTCCAGGTCACTCCGTAAAGGTCGGACAGGTCGTTGGTAACGTCCCTTATGACTGTATCCACATACCAGTTATGGTCATCGGCTGAGTCATCCTCCTGGGAGGGGTCGTAGAAATGAAGCTCCTCCGCAAGGGCATTCTCATACTGCTGCTTGGAAATGGCGGCGTTATTGTACATAGCCCTCAGCACAAGGCTTTGACGCTCCTTGTTCCTTTCGGGATTTGCTCTGGGGTTAAGCGCTTCAGGGCTTTTGGGGATAGCCGCAAGGCAGGCTGCCTCCGCAAGGTCAAGCTCGGAAACGTCCTTGCCGAAATATTTAAGGCTGGCTGCCTGTATGCCCGAGGTATTTCCGCCGAAACCGATACAGTTAAGGTAAGCCTCCAGTATATCGTCCTTGTCACGGTATTTTTCAAGGTCCGAGGCACGGAATATCTCACGGAGCTTTCTGTCCCAGTGATCGTCATCATCGCCTGTGACGTTCTTTACAAGCTGCTGGGTTATGGTAGAACCGCCCTGTTTGTTGCCGTAAAGCGCCTCACCTGTAAGCAGGTTGATAAATGCGCTGAAGGTACGCTTCCAGTCAACGCCTGCGTGCTCGTAAAAGCGCTCGTCCTCGATATACACAAAGGCGTCACGGACATGGCGGGGGATATGCTCGATAGACACGGGGATTCTGTCGGCGGTACGGCTTATATTGGTAAGCTCTACCTCCTGCCCGTCCTCGTCATAGCCGTAGATAAAGGTGGTGTAGGCAAGGTCGAGGCTTTCAAGGTCGATATCTATGGGGGTGTTTTCCCTGAACTGCATTACATACACCGTCAGCGCCGCTGCGATTATGGACACGCTTATTACCGCTATCAGTATAAGCGACAGCAGCACCATGCCTATTATGGTAAGGGTCTTGCGGATAGGGCCTTTCTTTTTGCGCCTGCGCTTTTTCTTATGGGCAGGAGCGCTTTCGGATCTTGCATGAGCCGCTTGCTGCTCGTTTCTTTCGTTTTTCATTTTTTTGTGCTCCTTTACAAAATTTTGTACACCAAAGATACACTGAAACTTAGGGGGTTACCGCTGACCTTCAAACTTCCACTCCGTTAATCAGATTTTCACACCAAAGATACACTGAAACTTAGGGGTTTACCGCTGACTTTTAAACTTTCTCCTTTTACTTTGGCAACCGGCAGAAGGCAATATTTTGCCGCTGCTTTCGTTGCGTCACAATCGTATCGTTTTGGGAATGCTTTTACAATAATATCCTATCAATATATTTAAGGAACTGCCGATCAAAGGCTTTTTTCGGGGGCATGAATGCTGGGCTGTTATGCCCATTCTGTGTGAAAAGCCGCCTATAGCCATTGATCAAATCAGCGTAATTAAAAAGCGATTTGCTCAGAGCTTCCTTAATACTCTTATTTTATATGATACACTATATTCGGTTAAAAATCAAGTACAATTTAATGTCAAGTTGGTTACAATATGAGACAGATTTGTAATATTTTGGCTTTTAAGTTCGTCAATCTGACGAAGATTAATAAAAATGTTAATTCGGGTTAATATTATGTTTTTAAATCTGCATTACTGCCCGTAAAAATGAAATCGGGAAACGGCAAGTCCCCCGATTTAGTCTGCTAAAATTAAAAATATCACATATTAAAAGTTACCGGGCAGCAAATACACAACGCCTCAATCCCACATAGCGATCGGCTGCGGCAGATTGCTGTTACGCTGCTGTGTTGTTATGCTGTTATGGCACTACTTTGTATTGCTGAGCTTCCAGCGGAATGTGGAGATACGCTGGGCTTTGGTGTTATCATAGGAAATGTTGCTGCAGGCGGTGCTGATGTCATTATATCGGTATTCGGTTTTCTGCGCCTTTGAGCCGAAGATGACTGTTCCCTTTATGGCTGCCGAACCGTAATCACGGGAAAGCACTGCGCCGATCTTATGCTCGTTGCGCAAAAATTCCACTATATCCTTGGCGGCAATGGGCTTGGTATCGCAGACGTTGTAAACGCCCTTATATGTAATGCCCTCCGAGCATGTGAGAATGCCGTAGATGAAATCGGCGATGTTATACAGGCAGGTAAAGGTATAGCCATAGTCGCCGTAGCCGTAAACATAGCCGCAGCCTTCTTTTTCATCATACACCTTGGATTTGAGGTTATCCACGAAGTCCTTGGTGTATATGGGGCAGACACGCATAATAATGCCTTTGGCGGTGGATTTTTTCAGTGCGTTCGTCAGCGCCTTTTCGCTGTCGTATTTCAGCTTGGCATATATGGACTGGGGCTTTTCCTCCATGGTTTCTCTGATAGGTTCTCTTGTTTTCTGGGGAGCGTATATCTGGTGGGTGCTGATCATCATAATATCCCCCACCTTGGCGGCTTCTGCCGCTTTATAAAGAAATTTGTCGACCGCAGAGCTCTTTTTTTCTTCGGCGGAGGAAAATACCGCCCCGAAGTCGTTATCGGCAGTGCAGGCAAGGTGCACCAGCACGTCCACTTTATTCTTGCCGAAAATGCCCGTTATCTGTTCTTTGTCGGTGATATCGCACTGCACATAGGT
This sequence comes from uncultured Ruminococcus sp., assembly GCA_964523835.1. Lineage (GTDB taxonomy): Bacteria > Bacillota > Clostridia > Oscillospirales > Ruminococcaceae > Huintestinicola. The sequence goes on along the minus strand of CAZGAZ010000038.1, from coordinate 3,960 downwards.
GAACTTATCGTTATCATACGGGGCGGGGGCATTATCTGTGCCTATTACCGTAAATCCTTTTTGCAGCAGGACTTCAACCACCGCTTTGCCTATCATGCCCGCAGCGCCTGTTACCATAATAGTTTTCATTGATATGCCACTCCTTTCCGAAAATTTTACATAGGTATTTTAGTTTAATCATATCTATTATATCATATTTTTCAAAAAAATCAATACCTTTTTCCGCTAACTTTTTTTAAATTATTGATAATAATATGTGAAAAATGCCAATATTTTCCGAATTTATTTGAAAATCTGATTTTTCGGGGCATTTATGGGACATAAGAATCTGATATGAACAATTCGTGAAATTATATTTAACGGCACATAGCTTTCGGGAAAAACATTGACATTAACGGAGCGATATGATAAAATGAGTATGTGATAAGGTTTTTGGCGGGGGATAGCCGCCGCACACAGCTGTTTACAGCTTTATAACGGGCAAATCTGCTCTTTCGGGGGATTTGAAGAAGGAGGAATCCTATGTTTTTCGGAAGGATAAAGCAGCTGCTCTTTGTTGTGAGCCTGAGTGCTGTAATAATGCTTTCGGGCTGCAATACGGCAGAGAAGCTCACGGAGGAAGCTGCTGTTTCGGAAACGGAGACGTTATCCGATGAGGAGCTTAACGCTTTGGCGGAAAATATGCCCGAAATTGTTTTTGTTACTTCACATCATTATGATGATACGAATATTTTCGGGTGTTATATAACAAATAAGGGCGAAATGAAGATGTATGATTTCGGAAACATTGCTCCCGATGAAATTTATGATATTCCCGAGGTTTATGACAGACTTGAAGAAGCGGTATGCTCCGAAATAGATTTTAAGACGCTGTGCGGAGGGAATTTATTTACGGAAAAAGATCTGATCTCTGTTCCCGAAAATATATTGACCGAATATTATAAGACCTTATTGCAGATAAACGGAACAGATATTGAATGCCATACCTTTAGCGGAATTGAGCTTGACACTGTACGGTCACAGTACGGTCATGAAAGGTGCTGCGGAATAAAATATGATAATAACGGAAATGTTCGGTTTGTTCTTTTGCATGGAACGGGAGAGGGTTATTATTACAATTATTATTACAGTTATAATGACCCGGGTACAGCCGATTTAGCCGGTGGATTGCATTATAAGCTCAAATATGAAGTATTTGACAGATTTTACAGTTCCCTTTATGGCTATTGGTCTGAAAATTGATAACGGAGGAATAAAAATGATAACGGTCAAAACGGTTACGTCCGAAAGTGAAAAGGAAAAAATAACCCTTGATATTATGGGCAGCCTGCCCGAATGGTTCAGTCCGCCCGAGGATATTGCCGAAAAAGCGGTGAGCCACAGGAATATGCCATTTTTTGCGGCATTTGACGGGGATGAGTGCATTGGCTTTGCTGCACTGAAAATCCACAATGAATATACTGTCGAGATATATAATTTGGGGGTTCTGAAAAAATATCACAGGCATGGCGGGGGACATTTGCTGACAACGGCTTGCGTGGACTTCTGCCGTGCACGGGGAATGGCTTTTCTGACGGTAAAGACCCTTGACGGGTCTGCGGATTATGAACCCTATGAACGGACAAGGGCGTTTTACGGGAAAGAGGGATTTTTGCCGCTGGAGGTTTTTCCCGATTACTGGAACGAGGATAATCCGTGTTTGTTTCTTGTTAAGACTGTTATTTAAAGAAAATTCCGGAATATTTTTCAAAATAAACTTGACAAATAAGATAAAATATGCTATACTTTGGTTATCAAGCGAAAGGCAGGTGAATGATATGGTAAATTTTCGTAAAGGGAATATCCGTCATTCACGATTTGGGCTTTAAGCGGTGCAGCCGTAAAACGTATATGATGAATTTTATGTGTTCCTCTTTGCGGGAACACTTTTTTTGACCGCTAAAGTTAAAGGAGTTTTGATATGAACGAACCTATATTTAACGCAGTGACAGGGGAAAATGCGGAACACTTTCATCGACTTATGCAGATGTATTCGGAGGAACTGGACGTGCACCAGAACCGCACCACCGATAAAGAACAGCTGAAAAAGTGGACGGACAGCATTATAAAGCGGCAGTCGGAGGACGGCAGGATATTGCGGCTGTGCTTTGCGGAGGGCTGCCCCATGGGTTTTTTGTACGGAAAAATTGACAAAGACGGCGACAAGGGCTTTATAAAGCCCGGGTACGGGTATGTTATGGAGTTTTACGTTTCCCCCGAATTTCGCAGGAGGGGTTACGGCAGGAAAATGCTGCGTTATCTGGAAAACTTTTTTGAAAAAAAGGGCGTGGGGCGAATGTACCTTACCGCCGACCCTGTAACGGGCAAGCCCTTCTGGGAGGCAATGGGCTTTGTGGGTACAAGGGAAAAGTCCCCGGATAACGGTCAGGAAATTTACGAAAGGGGAGTGGTGAGGGAAAATATTAACATATATGTCAGCGATTTTCTAACGCCGGGGCTTGCAGAGAATATAGCCGAAGCACAATGGAGAAGCCCCTCATTTTCCGACAGGGCGGTGCGCTTTGTTCATTTGGGGAAAACCGAAAGCGACTGTTTTAATGTAATCGCCGAAAATGAGTTCGGGCAGGTCGTGGGCAGTATATTCTGCCTGCAAAATAAAGCCGACAGGGGACTGTGGTATTACGGGGAGCTTTTTGTTTCCCGTGAATACCGCCGCAGGCATATTGCCGAAAAAATGCTGAAAACTGCAGAGGAAACTCTGCGGGGGCGGTGGTGCAGGAGACTTCGGTGCTATGTGGATGCGGATAACACGCCCTCTTTGCGGCTTCAGCGGAAGGCAGGGTTTGAACGCCGTCCCTTTGAGGAATGGGAGGGTATGAACAACGAGGGGGAGATTATGTTTGAAAAGGACATGGAGAATCTTGCCGTAATTACCCTTACGGCGGGCAATGCAGCGAGGCTTGCATGCTATGCGGCAATGATTTACGAAAAAAATATCGGCTCCCTTCACGGCAATGAAATTCCGGTCAAGGATTTCAGGGCGATGTTATCCGCAAAGGATCCCGACGAAAGGCATTTTCTTATATTAAAGGGGGTCGTGCCCTGCGGGTATATGAAGATAAACGGTCTTGCGGAGGGGACTTGCGGGCGGCTGTCAATGCTTGCGGTGGATACGGCTTTTCACCGCAGGGGCGTCGGTGAATATGCGGTAGGATATGCGGAGAATTTTTTCAGGGGTGCAGGCAAGGAGTGCATATGTATTCATACCACCGAGGATAATCTGCCCGCAAGGAGACTTTATGAAAAATGCGGATACAAGGCTTCCGAACCTATCCAATATATGACCGGAGACGGCGTGAAAAGGGCGGGATTTACGTTTACAAAGGAGATAAATCCCTTTTTCTCAAAAAAATAAAAAAATTTCCAAAAAGCCCTTGACAAAGTGCAAAAGACGTGATATAATATTAAAGTTGATAAAACACGCTATCGTATTCTAAAGACAGTCGGTATTGGTTTTGATAAAATGAAACCTCGTAAATCCGACCGAGGAAGGATCGCTGTAAATTACTTAAATAAAGTAAAGTACGCCCTTTCCCGTCTGTATGAATAGTCGGGAAAGGCTTTTCTTTTGTGAAGCTTTTGAAAGGATAGCATAACTTTTGACCTTATCGGAGGTGAAAATTTATGGCAAGTGAGAAAATTCTTGAAAGCAAAAAGGCAAGAGTGACGGAGATAGCAAATCTCCTTAAATCCTCCTGCGCAGGCGTTCTCGTTGACTACAGCGGTATCACCGTTGAGGAGGACACCAAGCTCAGACGCGATCTGAGAGAGGCAGGAGTAAACTACTTCGTTGAGAAGAACACCATGCTCCGTCTGGCTCTTAAGGAAGCAGGAATTGACGGGTTGGATAATGTTCTCGAGGGTGCGACCGCTATCGGTCTTTCCGATAACGACCAGACT
>CAZGAZ010000037.1:0-31712 GCA_964523835.1 uncultured Ruminococcus sp. | reverse complement strand
CAGCCGAACCAGAGGATAAAGCAGCCGAGAGCGCCTATGGTAAGAGAATGCCCGGGGATAGCCTTTACCTTTGTTACCTTGCCGTTCTTGTCCGTCTCGAATTTGCCGATACGGGGCCCTAAGAGCTTTGCGCCGATAAGGGCGGAGATACCGCCGACCATATGTATGGCGCAGGAGCCTGCGAAATCGTGGAAGCCCATTTGCGAGAGCCAGCCCTCGCCCCATATCCAGTGCGCCTCAATGGGGTAGATGAGCCCCGAGATAACTGCCGAGTAAACGCAATAGGAAAGGAACTTTGTACGCTCCGCCATTGCGCCAGAAACTATAGTTGCCGTTGTGGCGCAGAACACCAGATTAAATACAAATATCGAAAAATCAAAGCCTGCGTAATTCGCAAAAATGTTAAAGTGCGGCTTGCCGAAAAGTCCCGAAATATCATCGCCCATAAGGAGACCGTAGCCTATAAGAATGAACATTACGGTACCTATGCAGAAATCCATAAGGTTTTTCATTATGATGTTTCCTGCGTTCTTGGCTCTTGTGAAGCCTGTTTCCACCATGGCAAAGCCTGCCTGCATAAAGAACACCAGCGCTGCGCCTATCAGAAACCATATGCCGAATGCTTCTGCGGTCACCGTCTCGCCAATGCTTGTCATGAGTTCCTCGCTCATTAAAATCACCTTCCAAATTTTCCTCGGAAACAACAGCGGCACCGATAAATGCAGGTATTATCCGGAGTTCCTGCACTTATCGGCGCCTTTGCCGTTTTCGTATGTTTTAAGTATACACCCTTTTTTCGGTTTTGTCAAGGGCTTTTTGTAAATTTATGAAAGTTAATGAGATTAAACTTGCAAAATATATGTTGTTTTATGGCTATTTCACAAAATAAAGACAAATTATTGCAGGATATGAGATTTTATGTTGCAAAATCTGCGGTTTGCGAATGGAGCAGCCTTGATATGGGGCAAATGTATTTGAGAGATTTTGGAACGGTGAAAAAATTAATTTGACATTTTTCGGGGGATATGTTATAATTTGAACAAAGTGAAGATTTTCGGAAAGGGGAATGTTATTATGAAAAGGATTTTTTTGAAAAAAGCGGCTTTTGTAATGATATTTGCGGCGGTGTTTACGGCTGCGGCTGTACTGCTGCCCAGTGGAGATATGCTGTTCGGGACGGCTGTCGGGGCGGAAATGGTCGATAAATCGACTGCCGGCAAGTCAACCGCAAATTCGTCTGACAAATTGACCGTTCATTCGTCGGGGGATTATGAATATACCGTTAACGAGGACGGCGTGAGCGTTTCCGTCACCAAATACAAAGGCAGCGGAGGCGATATTATCATACCCTCCGGCATAGACGGCTACAAGATCACGAAAATAACAGGTAACCCAGACCCATTGCTTTGGTTTGACGGCGCATTTAAGGATTGCGACAGTATTACCGGGGTAGTTATCCCGGAGGGTGTGACTCTGATAGGAGAAGACGCATTTTATGACTGTGACAATCTTACCGAGGTCGTTATACCTGAGAGTGTTTCGGAGATCGGGGACGCTGCATTTGCTTACTGTAAAATTTTGAAGCATATCGACATTCCGGGCAGCGTTAAACGAATAGGGGATTACGCATTTGAATATTGTAGTGAGCTGGAGAGCGTCAGACTTTCTTACGGCGTTGAAGAGATAGGACCGGGAGCTTTTTACTGCTGCAGAAATTTAAAAAGCATAAACATTCCGGGCAGCGTTACCGGAATAGGATACCAAGCGTTTGAATACTGCACGGATCTGAAAAGCGTCAATATTCCGAACAGCGTTACCGAAATAGGCGTCGGTGCATTTCGAGACTGCAGCAGCCTGAAAAGCGTCAATATTCCGGACAGCGTTACCGAAATAGGCAGAGGTGCATTTGAATACTGCACGGGTCTGAAAAGGGTCAATATTCCGGAGGGCGTTTCCAAAATAGGTAACCGTGCGTTTCTAAAGTGTACGAGTCTGGAAGGTGTTGATATTCCTGAGGGCGTTACATATATAGGTGACCACGCCTTTGAACGCTGCAGCAGTCTGAAAAGCGCCGATATTCCGGGCAGTGTTGCTGAAATAGGCGTCGGTGCGTTTTCAGAGTGTACAAGTCTGGAATGTGTTAATATTAAAGAGGGCGTTACCGGCATAAGAGTCTACGCATTTAAAAACTGTGAGAGCCTGGAAAGTATCTGTATTCCTGACAGTGTCACAAATATAGGAAGCTACACATTTGTCGGGTGCACCGGTCTGAAAAGCATTGATATTTCCGAGAGCGTTACCGCAATTCAAACGGCGACATTTGAAGACTGCGAGAGCCTGGAATATATCAGGCTGCCCGAAAGCGTTACCTTGATTGAGAGCAGTGCATTCGGCGGCTGCAAGAGTCTGAGGGAGATAGTTATCCCAAAAAGCGTTGCTGTAATGGAAAGCTGCGTGTTTGAAAATTGTTCCGAGCTTACTATACAAGGCTTTAAGGGTTCATGTGCCGAGGAATATGCAAATAAATACCGCATTCCTTTCAAGGATATACGCCGGCTTGCAAACTCATCTTCAAGAAAAAGCTTTCTGACAAAATCGGAGCTGGAGGCTTTTTCGGGAGCGGAAGAGGTAAGGCAGTTTGCGGTAGAGCAGAACAGTATGAACAGCGGCGGAGAAGCCGATCTCTGCGCTGCCATGAGGGGCAATTCCAAGGGTAAGACCGCAAGGCTGCTGCTGCGCACCGGCGAGGGAAAATATACGCTCATTGCCGAGTACAAGGTGGGCAGCGACAGGGAGGTCTCCTTTGTTATCACAAAGCCGGGAAATTATGTAATCTACACGGGCGAGGCGTATATTGAATATGAATATGGGGACCCGAGCACATAAAAAAGTATTTCGCTGCAATGCTGCAATGGGCAGAAAAACTAAATTCCTGCCTCTTGCTTCTTGATTATCTTGCCTCTTTGTGCAAGATTACCAAAAGGTTTGTGCAAATAATGGTTTTTTACCCAAATATTTATATGATTTTAAAAAGTTATTAAAAAACCGCTTGACAAGTGGGCGGAGATGTGTTATACTTATATTAAACTGGAAAGAAAAAGGCGTATTTTAAGTTTTTGGCATCAGGGGCTTTTTGCACACTTTTGCAAAGTCCGCCGGGAAGTGAGCCGTGAGGCTGATTTTGTGTTCTGCGGTTTTGCTGCTGTGCGGCTTTGAATGGTATTTCGGAGGCAGATCACAATGGCAGGGTCAAATTTAAACCGTGAGGGCTTGGACAGTCTTTCGGTCTGCACCGATGAAGAGCTGGCGGAAAAATACAGGAGTGCCGAGCAGTCCGCCCCTTATGTGTCGGAGCTTATTTACAGATACTTTCCTTTTATAAAAATGAAGGCGGCCCGGATGTGCGCAGGCAGCTCCGCTTGCGACGACTTTGTGGAGGAGGGCTTGCTGGGGTTTATGAATGCGGTGAGAGGGTATGACCCCGAAAAGGGAGAGAGCTTTTCAGCTTATGTGCATACCTGCGTTATCAACCGTATGAAAACCGCTGCTGCAAGGCTTTGCAGGCAGAATGCCGAGGAAATTATTTCCGAGGAGGAGCAGGGAGAGGACAGGATAACTCCCGAAAATGTGTTTATGGGCAGGGAGCTTATGCAGGACATAAGCGATGAACTGACGGAGCTGGAGTATAAGGCGTTCAGGCTTTATTATTCGGGTCTTAGCGGTGCGGAGATCGGCGGAGTGCTGGGCATTTCCGGGAAATCTGCGGACAATGCCGTTCAGCGGGCCCGCAGGAAGCTGCGGGAGATGCTGACGGAGGATAAAAATTTGTAAAGTTTGGGGAATTTGCCCTTGACTTATATATTGCGGCCAAGTAGCTTAATTTTCAGAGCGTTGTTTGTTCAAGGCAAAGGTGTCGGTGTGAATCCGTCCTCGGGTCCGAAATCTAATTTATATCGGAGGATATCAAAATGTACGAAGACAAGACATTAGTATGCAAGGAATGCGGTTCGGAGTTCATATTCACAGCCGGCGAACAGGAATTCTATGCAGAAAAGGGCTTCGAGAACGAGCCCCAGAGATGTAAGAGCTGCCGCAGCGCCCGCAAGAACGGCGCAAGAGGCGAGAGAGAAATGTTTGAGGCGACCTGCGCTGCCTGCGGAGGCGTTGCAAAGGTTCCCTTCAGACCCAGAGAGGATCGCCCTGTTTACTGCAGCGAGTGCTTCGCTAAGCAGAGAGGCGAATGATCGTCCGTCAATGATCGGTAACGGCTTGCCGAAGGTATGTCCCCGCACTTAACTAAGGTGCGGGGATTTTTTGCGCTGTCGGCGCCGCAATGTGAACAGGCGGGGATAAATTGACTCCGCAGGGCAATTTCTTACAAAATTATTAAAATCACACTTGACAATTAAGGAAAAAAAGTTTATAATAAATGTATGGTATTTTTTGAAGTTGAAAAGGCGGTGCTGTTATGAAAAAATTCGGCATTGGTGCGGCGGCAGTGCTGTCGGCAGGCACTTTGCTGGGCTGCGGATTGCTTTTTACCGGCTGTCAGATGCCCTGGGACAAGGATGAGGTTCCCGAGGAGACTGCGGCAGAGCTGCAGACAGAGGCCGAGGTGGACCCTGCCGATCCTTTGGCGGGGCTTACTGCGAGATCAAAGGCGGACTATTTAAGGAATTCGGACCTTCCCGAGGTCAAAAGGGCTGTGGACGCCAAAGAGGCGGCAATGGCGGACAGACCGGAAACCATTACCATAAAGGGCGTGGAGTATTCCACAAAGCTTACAAGCCTTACGCTGAACAGTATGGAGCTTACAAATGAGGACGTTGCCGACCTTAAATATATGATCGACCTTACCGATCTGCATATTTATGAGAACAATATCAGCGATCTGGAATTCCTGCGTGGAATGACCCAGCTGAACAATCTGTCGCTGTTCAATAATGACGTTTCGGATATTGAGCCTTTGTCGGGGCTGGAGAATTTGCAGACCCTTTCCTTGAGGGACAATAATATTACGGATATTTCGCCTCTCAGAAATATGAAGGGGCTGACAAACCTTGACCTTTCGTACAATGAGATATCCAATATTTCCGTGCTGTCGGATATGACGGAAATGCGGCTGCTTAAACTCAGCAACAATAAAATAAAGAATATCGCCCCTCTGGAGGGTATGACAAAAATTGACAGGCTGCATTTGCAGAACAATGAGATAACCGACATAAAGCCCCTTGCGGGTATGGCTGCGGTGACAGAAATTTATCTGGAGGATAATGATGTCAGTGACATTACTCCTTTGACGGAGCTTAAAACGCTGGGCTGGCTGAAGCTTTCGGGAAATCCTGTGGAAGATATTTCCCCCGTATATGGGCTTACGGCGCTGAGAAAGCTCTATATTTCGGGCATTGAGCTGAAAAACACGGAAGAGGTAAATGAACGTGAGCTGCTGACGGAAAATCTTCCGGGCTGCGATATCATAAGATAAACGGAGGCTGTGACAGGTGAAAAGAATTATTGCGGCAATGTTTTTGACGACGCTTGTTTTGCTTTGCGCATTTGCTTTTTCCTCCTGCAAAAAGGAGGATAATCCTGTGGTGCAGGCTTCGGAATATGTGAGCGAGGAACGCTCGGAGCTGGAAGGGATCGGGCAGGAAAAGGCAGATCAGCTTGCGGACCTGGACTCCGCTTTGAAAGAGGAGATCGGTTGATATTTTGACTGTCGGTATGGCTCGGGCAAGGGCTGCTGAGGGTTGTTTTGTATTGTGCGGCGGATTTTTAGGAAAGGAATGAACGGTAAGCAATGAGGGAGATAATTGTTAACGCATCCAAAAGCTACAAGGTGCTTGTGGACAGGGGGCTTATTGACAGGGCGGGAGAGCTTGTGGGAGAGGCTACCGTGGCAAAGCGGTTTGCTGTGATCTCCGATGATAATGTGCACCCGATCTATGGCGGGAGGCTGAAAAAAAGCCTTGAAAAATCGGGGTTTGAGGCAGTTTCATTTGTGTTCCCTCACGGTGAGGCGTCGAAATGCCAGGGGGTGCTGGGGGATATTTACGGATTTTTAGCGGAGAACCATTTCACCCGTTCGGATTGCATAATCGCTCTTGGGGGCGGCGTTACGGGGGATATGGCGGGATTTGCGGCGGCTACCTATCTGCGTGGAATGGACGTTATTCAAGTGCCTACGTCGCTGCTTGCACAGGTGGATTCCTCGGTTGGAGGGAAAACTGCCATTGACATTCCTCAGGGGAAAAATCTGGTGGGCTTTTTTTGGCAGCCGAGCCTTGTGTTATGCGATATTTCGGCTTTGGAATCTCTTCCCCGTGATTTTCTGACAGACGGCATGGGGGAGGTCGTAAAGCACGGCATGATAAAGTCAAAGGAACTTTTTGACATATTGTGTTCACATAATATTGACAATATAATGGATATTATGGAGGATATAGTTTCCCGAAACGTTACCATAAAGCGTGATGTTGTGAATGCGGACGAATTTGACCGTGGCGAGCGGATGAAGCTTAATTTCGGGCACACGCTGGGTCATTCCATAGAGCAATATTACAATTACACGGGAATATCTCACGGCAGGGCTGTGGCTGCGGGAATGGAGCTTATTACGGCAATTGCGGCAAGGCACGGTATGTGCGACGAGAGCCTTTGCGCTGTGCTTCATGACTGCCTGGAAAATTATGGGCTGACGGGGTCGAAGATTCCTGCGGCAGGGGAGCTTATAAATGCCTGTCTTAACGACAAGAAGCGTTTCGGGGGGAATATCAGCGTTATAATTTGCAGCGAGGCGGGCAAGTCGGAGGCTGTGAAGATGAGCGTGGATAGGTTTAAGGAGTTTATCGGCGGATAGGCGGCATATTTTGGCATATTCAGGCATATTTCTATATTGCCATATTGCCATATTGCCATATTGCCAAGCAGCCGTAAGCGGTAAGCTATAAGGTCAGCAGACAATTTTACGAGGGAGTGATAGGTATGGATTTCATTGCGGAGCATATGGGTACTATCGGTGTGGTGGTTATTGTTATAGCCATTCTTGCGATACTTGCCTCGGGGTATGTTAAAGCGCCCCCGGACAAGGCGTACATTATTTCGGGTATAGGCAAAAAGGCAAGGGTGGTAATAGGTAAGGCTTCTATTAAGATACCTTTCTTTGAGCGGCTTGACAAGCTGGACCTGAGCCTTATGTCAGTGGACGTAAAGACTGCTTCTCCTGTGCCTACGGCGGATTACATCAATATTTCGGTGGACGCTGCGGTAAACATCAAGATTTCCCTTAGCGAAGAGGGTATGGAGCTTGCTCAGCAGAACTTCCTGAACCGTGACAGAGCCTATATTGTGGGCGTTGCAAGGGAAGTCCTTGAGGGTAATATGCGTGAGATCGTGGGTACTATGGAGCTGCGGGACATGGTGTCCAACCGTCAGAAATTTGCGGATAAGGTAAAGGAAAACGCTTCTCCCGACCTTGCGAAAATGGGATTGGACGTTGTTTCCTTTAATGTGCAGAATTTTACCGATTCACAGGGCGTTATAGATAATCTTGGTATTGACAATATTGCGAAGATACAGAAGGACGCTTCCATTGCAAGGGCAAATGCCGACAGAGACGTGGCTGTGGCAAAGGCCGAGGCGGACAAGGAAGCAAACGACGCAAAGGTAGCCTCCAGTCTGGAGATCGCCATGAAGAACAATGACCTGGCGATAAAGCAGGCGGAACTGAAAAAAATGTCCGATATCAAGCAGGCCGAGGCGGATGCTGCTTATAAGATCCAGGAAGAGGAACAGCGCAAGCAGATAGAGATCACCACTGCCAATGCAAATATTGCAAGGCAGGAAAAGGAAGTAGAGCTTGAAACTCAGAAGATCGCTATCAGGGAGCGCAGGCTGGACGCAGACATCAAAAAGCAGGCTGAGGCCAACAAATTCGAGCAGCAGCAGCGTGCGGACGCCGATCTGTACACAAGGCAGAGAGAGGCGGAGGCTAAGAAATTCGAGGATATCCAGAACGCCGAGGCGGAGCTGGCGGTAAAGCAGCGTGAGGCGGAGGCTTTGTTCTACACTGCCGAGCAGCAGGCTAAGGCGGAGCGTGCAAGGGCTGAGGCGGCAAAGTTTGCGGCGGAGCAGGAGGCCGAGGGTATCAGGGCGAGAGGCCTTGCGGAGGCGGAGGCTGTTAAGGCTAAGGCTTTGGCGGAGGCTGAGGGTCTTGACAAAAAGGCCGAGGCTATGCAGAAAATGCAGGAAGCGGCTATACTTCAGATGTATTTCGAGAAGCTGCCCGACATTGCAAAGGCTGTGGCAGAGCCGCTCACCAATATCAGTTCCATTACCATGTACGGCGAGGGGAACACTGCAAAGCTGGTGGAGGATATTACATCTTCCACAACGCAGATATCGAACGGCTTGCTGGACGGTATGGGCATTTCCCTGAAAGACCTTGTGGGCAGCATACTCACAGGGAGAGCCATTGGTGCGGGGTTGGCAGCAGCAGGCGGACAGGAGGATATTCCCGGGGCGGATACCGTAAAGGCTGCTCCGAAGGCTGTTAATGCGGTCGAGATCTCCGAGCCGCCCGTAACCGAATGATGTCAGAATGGAGTTATTATGGATATAAAAATTTACCCGGGGAGGCTTTCGGGAAGCGTTCAGATACCTTCCTCGAAAAGCTATTCCCACCGCAGCGTTATTGCGGCGGCGCTGGCTGAGGGAGTGTCCGAAATATCGGGGGTTACGGCTTCAAAGGATATTGAGGTCACGTCTGAGGCTATGAGGCTGCTGGGGGCGGATATTTCCGTAAACGGTAATGTGTACACGGTAAGCGGCAGGCGCAGGTCGCCCGAGGGGGAGAAGCCCCAAATTGACTGCTGCGAAAGCGGCTCGACTTTGCGGTTTATTATCCCTGTGGCGGCGGCGCTGGGGGCGAATGCCACCTTTTACGGCAGGGCAAAGCTGCCCAGTCGTCCCATAACCCCTTATGTAAGGGAGTTTGAGAGCAAGGGCGTCTCATTTGAGCCGAAGAGCGGGCTGCCCATTACGATCTCGGGTAAGCTGTCGGCGGGGGAGTACAGGCTGGAGGGGGATATTTCCTCACAGTTTATAACGGGGCTGTTGCTGGCGCTGCCCCTTTGCGGGCAGGATTCGGCGATAAAGCTTATGTCCCCTTTGCAGTCAAAGCCTTATGCGGATATGACTGTGGAGACTTTGAAAAAGTTCGGAATCAATATTTTTGAAACGGAGTTTGAGGGGCTGCCCATGTATCTTATAAAGGGCGGGCAGAAATATTCTCCTTGCAATTTAAGGGTTGAGGGGGATTATTCCCAGGCGGCGTTTTTCTTTACGGCAAACGCTCTCGGCTCGGATGTTGAGATTGGGAATCTTGCCCCGGACAGCGTTCAGGGGGACAGGGAAATTGTCAGCATTATAAAGGGTATGGGCGAGGATAGAAAACCCTTTACGGCAGATGTGAGCGATATTCCCGATCTTGTGCCTATTCTGGCGGTGCTGGGCAGCTTCGGCAAGGGGACAAGCCGTCTGGTGAATGCTGCACGGCTCAAAATAAAGGAAAGCGACAGGCTGGAAATGACCGCTGCAAACCTTAATGCCATAGGCGGAAAGGTAAGGGCGGGGGCGGATTTTCTTGAAATTGACCCTGTGGAGAATTTCTCGGGGGGGACTGTAAAGGCTTATGACGACCACAGGCTGGTTATGTCGGCGGTAATTGCGGCGCTTCGGGCGGAAAGTCCTGTGATAATTGAGGGGGCAGAGGCGGTAAACAAAAGCTATCCACGGTTTTTCGAGGACTTCGGAAAATTGGGCGGACGGTATGAGATTTTATAAAGTATAAACATTTTTCGGGAATTGCCGAAGCGGAAAGTAAAAAATTTACCCTGCGGAAAGGAGAAGGCTATGTCTTCATTCTGGAATCACAATATAAGTATCTCGATCTTCGGCGAATCCCACGGCCCGGGAATCGGCGTTACCATTGACAATCTCCCTCCGGGGGAATTTATTGACACCGAACAGCTGAGGGAATTTATGGCAAGGCGTGCGCCGAGAAACGACGCCACCTCCACTCACAGAAAAGAGGCTGACATTCCCAGTATCATGTCGGGAATGCTGGACAACCGCACCACGGGCACGCCCTTAATGGCGCTTATTCACAACACCGATCAGCACTCAAAGGATTATGGGAATATCTCTCATCTGGCACGGCCGGGGCATGCCGATTATACAGGGGCAGTGCGCTACAAGGGCTTTAACGATGTCAGAGGCGGCGGGCATTTTTCGGGCAGGCTTACGGCTCCCCTTGTGTTTGCGGGGGCGGTATGCGGGCAGATACTCGAGCGCAGGAGCATTTACACGGGGGCGCACCTTTTCAGCATTCACAACATCAAGGACACTCCCTTTGACCCCTGCAATATTGACAGGGAGACCATAATCAATATACGTCACAAGAAAATTCCCGTAATTAACGATAAAAAGGGCACTGCCATGTACAACGACATTGCCAAGGCAAGGGAAAGCCTTGACAGCGTGGGCGGCGTTGTGGAGTGCGCTGTTACGAATGTGCCTGCGGGGGTGGGTTCGCCCATGTTCGAGGGGCTGGAGAACACCATTGCGCAGCTTGTTTTTGGCATTCCCGCCGTTAAGGGGATAGAGTTCGGGGCGGGCTTTGCTGCTTCAAAAATGCTGGGCAGCCAGAACAATGACGAATTTTATGCGGACGAGCATGGATATGTAAAGACAAAGACCAACAACCATGGGGGTATTCTTGGGGGAATATCCAGCGGAATGCCCATAATTTTCCGTGTGGCTTTCAAGCCTACGCCCTCTATTGCACGTCCCCAAGGGACAGTGGATTACAGCAATCTGTCCAATGATATTATTGAGATAAAGGGGCGGCATGACCCCTGCGTTGTGCTGCGGGCTGTGCCTGTGGTGGAGGCTGCGGCGAATATTGCAATGCTTTCGCATATGATGGATTATCCGAATTTCTGATATGAAAGTGAGTTATCCGTATGTGTTTTATATGCGATAGGATAAATATGATAAAGGACGGCAGCAACCCGTATTTTGTGAGGGAGCTTGAAACAGGCTATGTTGTTATAGGCGATAATCAGCATTTTTACGGGTACACCCTTTTTCTGTACAAGGAGCATGAAAATAAAACCGAGCTCTTTCATCTGGATATGAATGAAAGGGCGAAGTTTATGAAGGAAATGTCAATTGTTGCCGAGGCTGTTTCGAGGGCTTTCGGTGCGGAGAAGATGAACTATGAGCTGCTCGGAATGGGGGACGCACATCTTCACTGGCACCTTTATCCAAGGAGAAGCGGCGATATAGGCGATTACGGAAACAGGGGAAAGGGCCCTGTATGGTGGTACCCCATGGATAAAATGTACAGCGATGACAACCGCCCGGGTGAGGAAGAATTAGAGGAAATGAAAGCCAAGCTTTCAAAGGAGCTTGACAGGCTGCTGTAAATTTTCGGAGCCGCTATGGGCGGACAGGTTTTAGGAGGATAGAACAGAAAATGCCAAGGAGAAGTCACAGATTTGAAATTAATTCGGTTTACAGTGTGAAAATTCTGCTCTGTTATCTGCTGGAAAAGCTTGACAGGTCCGTTACCGAGGAGGAGCTGCGGATAATTGCCGAGGACAGCGGGGTAATAAACTATTTCTTTTTGTCGGACGCATTGGATGAGCTGGTGAAAAACGGCTCTGTTGCCGCAGAAGTGCCTGCCCCGGGTCAGCGTATACTTACCGTTACCGAAAAGGGGAAAATGGGGGCGGAGTATTTTAACCGCAACATTTCACGGGTTTTCAGGCGGCGGATATTGGAAACGGCGTTCGCCTTTTTTATGAAAAAGGACAGGGACGCTGTATGCGACTGCGCTGTTTCCGAATGCGGCGAGGGATTTAATGTTTCTTTCAGACTAAAGGAAACGGACTGGGACCTTATAAATATGTCCTTTTACGCTCCCGACAGCGAACAGGCAGAGCTTATTGCGGAGAAGATACGCTCAAATCCCATGGGGGCTTACAGGCAGATACTCACTTTTTTGCTGGAGACCGAGGAGGAAAAAGCAGATGTGGAGAAGCTGATGTAGGCGGACTGTATCTGCGGAGGTAAAAATATGCTGGGCGAGATTGTGAAGGTGATTATTGACAGGCCTATGGGCAGTTATCATCCCGAGTATAAGGATATGTATTATCCGATAAATTACGGATATACCCCGGGGATAATTGCGCCTGACGGTGAGGAACAGGATGTTTATGTACTGGGCGTTAATGAGGCTGTAAGCGAATTTACAGGAAAGGTCATTGCGGTCATTCACAGGCTGGACGACGTTGAGGACAAGTGGGTCGCTGCACCGGAGGGCATGGTTTTCGGTAAAGATGAGATCATGGCGCAGGTACATTTTCAGGAACAGTATTATAAATCGGAGATCATAATGTAAGGAATTTTTTAGCATTCATATAAAACTTGAAAGGCGGAAGATCAAATGAACATTCCCGAAAATATTCTGAAAACGCTTTACGGCGAAAAGGCAGAGGCACAGAAAAAAAGATACGAGGCGCTGGCGGAGAAATTTGCCCGCCTTTATGGCGAGCTTTACGGCGAGGGTGATATACGCTTTTTTTCCGCACCCGGGCGCACGGAGGTAGGCGGCAACCATACAGACCACAATCATGGGTGTGTAATGGCTGCGGCGGTTGATCTGGATGTTATTGCGGCGGTTCGTGAGGAAGAGGGCAGTATTGTAAGGGTGAAGTCGGAGGGGTTTCCCGAGGACGTGGTGGATATTTCCGACCTGTCGGTGAAAGAGGAGGAGAAGAACACCTCGGCGGCGCTTATAAGGGGCGTTGCGGCGGGCTTTAAGAATGCGGGACTGCCTGTAAAGGGCTTTACGGCATACACCACGTCGAATGTGCTGAAAGGCAGCGGGCTTTCCTCCTCGGCGGCATTTGAGGTGCTTATAGGGACGATTTTTTCGGGGCTTTGCGGCAGTAATGTTGATTCCGTTAAGATAGCCCAGATAGCCCAGTATGCGGAAAATGTTTACTTCGGCAAGCCCTCGGGACTTATGGATCAAATGGCGTCCTCGGTGGGGGGCTTCATTACTATTGATTTTGAGGACACGGATAATCCTGTGATAGAGTCTATTCCCTTTGATTTCGGCAGCAGCGGGTACAGCCTTTGCATTGTGGACACAAAGGGCAATCATGCAGACCTTACTCCGGAGTATGCAGCTATCCCTGCGGAGATGAAGTCGGTGGCGGGATTCTTCGGGAAAAACTATCTGCGTGAGATAACACGGGAACAGCTGACGGAAAATATCGGGGCTGTACGCACCCAGTGCGGCGACAGGGCAGTTGCAAGGGCTTACCATTTTTTTGACGACAACGACCGTGTTGGCAGGGAGGCAAATGCTCTGAAAAACGGCGATATAAACGAATTTTTGCGGCTTGTTACCGAAAGCGGGAACAGCTCGTTCAAATATTTGCAGAACATATTCCCGGTAAAATCCCCCGAGGAACAGGGGCTTGTACTGGGGCTGTACACGGCGGAAAAGGTTCTCGGCGGCAGGGGAGCGGTGCGTGTTCACGGCGGCGGCTTTGCGGGGACGATCCAGGCGTTTGTGCCCGTTGACCTGCTGGAAAATTACAGGAATGCGCTGGAGAATATTTTCGGCGAGGGCAGCTGCTATGTGCTGAACATTCGTCCTGTGGGCGGGGTCGAAATAAAATAAGGGTTTGGAGAAAAAAGGCGAAGCAAAAGGATCGACCTAAAATGAAACCGCACAATTAATTTTATCACATTCATATAATTCAGAGGATTATAAATATAATATGGATATAGATATAATTATGTAATTGGAGGAAAAACTCAAGACATTTAATGTATAATCAAAACCGGCAAAGTAATATGTTAAATGTTTTTGGACGTTCAGATTTGCAAATGAAAGTTTATAAAATAGCTATGACCGAAAGGTATAAGTGGGGCTTCCATTCGGATAAAAATTCTGTAAGTTTATTGGATATGATCTCATTGTTCAGTAAGGAAAAAGTTGACATTGAAAATCTGCCGCCTGTGAAAATTAAAATGAACAGCAATGATAACAGAAGATGTATTTCAGCAGATTTTTTATTTACGAACATTGGAAACATTTGGATGGTAAGTGAAAAAGCCAAAGCTTTGCTGGAGCAAAAATACGGAGACCTGATCTGCTTTTTTTCGCTGGATTTTGTGGATTCGGCCGATTTTAAACATTGCGCCATGTTTCCGAAAGAATATATAGAGGGTGTTGACGTTGAAAAATCTGTTCTGGAGTATGCTTATCCCGAAGATCAGGAGGGTATATATGACATCACCGGTTTGCATAATAAATATGTGTTCAAGGATCTTGTAAGGTCATATCCTATTTTTCGTTTGAAAAAAACAGGCTTCAGTAAGTTTCTCAATAAACCGATAACTCAGTTTTATTCGAGAGAAATTTTTGTTACCGATGAATTTGTACGGTTTGTCGATGAGAACAGCCTTACAGGATTTAATTTTAAGGAGGAATATGACGACGAAGCGGACGATACCTGTGAAAAAGCCTCTCCCGTGTCTCCCGCACCTGTCATAGAAAACAAGCAGGTAATAAAAAAGACGCATTACACGGGGAAATACAAAATACCCTTTAAACATGAAAACGGGATATATAAGTTAAGCTGCATAGAGGTACCCGAGGGAGACTGCCTTACGTTTGAGCTTAACGGCGACTGCATATTGAGCGGAGATAACGATTATATAGTATACGGCATCAGAGAATGCAATGTTCCGAAATGCACCGAGATAACATACCTGGACGGTAAATTATTTTCCATATACATAAATACCGAAAAGGGCAGGCTGCCGCTTTATCTTGCCTTTGATTTTTCCGGAAGCGGAGAGCCCGAAACGCTCGTACAGGCAATAAACGAATGCATTGAAGCTTGCTGCGGCGACTTTCTGAATGCGCTTGAAAAAGCAGAAAAGCCGCTGGGGTCTGTGGCTGTGGAATACTATTATGACAGTGAGCAAATGAATATAAACCTGCAGGACGAAAACAACAGGATATACAATGTCAAAACCGCTGCCGAACATATGGTCAGGTGCATTTGTATCTGGGCAGGGGAGCAGAGTTCCGACAATAACCGTGTGAATCATGAAACATTTGAGAGAATAGTGAACGGTTTACATAAAAGGCTGGCGGAGGAGATACCGAAGCGGTTTGAGGTAACCGACGGTTTTGAACTGTACGAACCGGAGATGATAGACTGAGCATTATTAAAAAACGTTGAAAAAATTTTTCGACGAGGGTAGTTGCTATGTGCTGAGCATTCGTCCTGTGGGCGGGGTCGAGATAAAATAAGATTTCTGAGAAAAAGCCGGGAGCTTAAAAAACTTCCGGCTTTTTTCACTGTCGGTTTACAGATCATCATTATGAATTTCCGAAGGACTTTGCAAAAATAAGAGTGACTGCGATCAGGATAATTCCCCCGAAAATAAGGGTGTAATTGACCGATATTCCGCCCATGGAAAGGGTGAAGAGAAAAAAGTCCCCGAGCTTTTCCTTTAGTCCCATATTGGCTATATAGTACACCAGCGCCGCCATATAGCCCACTATCACGTTATCCGAAAATCCCCCGAAGGCAAGCCCTATTGCCCCGAGAAAAAAGGCAGAGGCAAAGCATGAACCGAAATGAACAAGATGAACGCTGCTGCCGCAGGCTTTCATTACAAGGGTGAATATGCCGATAACTGCCGCAAGCGTTAAGAGGGAATATGCTATGCGCACAAGGCAGATAAGGCGGTAACTTGTTTTTTTGGAGCGGATAACGTCACGGATATTTCCTTGCTGCTCGGGGTAGAAAACAGGGGTCAGGAGGACTGCACCCGACAGGCTGAGCAGCATTTCAAGGGGCTGTGCGGCGGCGGTGAAGTTAAGGTCGGTTATGCCGAAAACCACGGGAGTAAGCAGGGCTATTGCCCAGGTCACTGCAAGGTGAGGCAGGAAATAAATGCGCAGGTTATATTTTGTGATTTTTAGCAGCTGTGAAAATTTCACCGAAACCGCCCCTCCTATTTATTTCGTATATCATAACGGCAATTGCCGTAAGGAATACCGACAGCAGGGTGTAAAAGCCTCGGTTAAAGGTGAACTGCCGCAGGGTGCTCTGAAAGACCAGTGAGCCGTAAAGGGAATTGTGGCGGGGCACGAGGGTAAAGCTGCCGATACTTCCCGTAAGCGCTCCCGCAGAGGCGAATACATCCGAAAACCACCATGCCGCCTGGGCGAAAACCGCAATCAGGGGAGATATGGCTTCCGTCAGCAGCATTCCCACTGCTGTTGCCAAGAGAATATTGGGGATAAGCCATACAGCCGAATATTTTACAAAGGCAAGAGGGTCTGTTTCATAGTCCGGATACAGTTGCTCCACCCCGACAGCTGCATGGATAACGGCAAGTGCAACTGGAATGAGCATGACCGTCACCAGTGCAAGATACCGTGTTACAACAAGCTTTGCCGATGAGATACGGCGGGAATTTATAAGCTCGCTCATTTGCGAGCGCTTGTCCTTATCGGTCAGCGCCGCTGCCGCAAACACAGGCAGCACCGCCAGGTCAATGCACATATAATCACAGAAAAGCCGTGCATAAGCGGGGGATATTTTTTCCTTGTCAAATATGTCCTCGTACTCCGCCAAAGCGTCCTCGTAGGTTTTGGGGACAAGGGAAAATTTGCCGACGATATACTGATTGCTGTATCTTGAGCCGCCGCCGATAAGGCTGTCCGCCTCACGCATAAGGTCACGGAAATGCTCATAGGTCATATTCTCGGGAATGTTTATTTCGGGTGTGTTGACGCTTTTTTGTACCATTGTAAGATTGCCGTTTGAATCAACGGTGTATTTTACGCTGTCGTCAAGCTCATTGAGGTAATTTTCAAGTTCATCACCTGTCAAGCCGGTAATTTCAAAGATTATCTCACCCATACGCTCCTTCTTTTTTTCGGAAAGACGGACGGATTTGTAAAAGCCGACGGGATAGGCGGTATAGCTGCCCGAAATGTATTCGCGTATAAGCCCCCGGGCGGCGGCGGGCATAAGTATTTCGGGGATTTCCTTTGCTGTCATTCCGTAGCTTTCCTGCCCCGGCTCGGGCTTTTGCAGAGGCGATTTGTCCGTGTCGTACTGGGTGAAGTACATGGCAAAGGTCACTATGGTGTAGATGAGAAAGGTCATGGAAAAAATTACTTTCTTGCACTCTTTAAAAAATAATGTCATATATTTTCACCTCCTACATTGCAGCCGTTTTTGAAAAGGCAGTACATATATGCGTCCTCCGCATTGGGCTCGGCGGGTATAATATGCTGTATATCGGGGGTGCTGTTGTCCACTATCCGCAGGGTGGCATATTCCCCCTGAGTCAGCATTCCCGTGACTATATGTTCCTTTTTGATCTGGGGGAGAAATTTTTTCGGCACATGGCAGGTGAAAACCTTTCCCTCGGCTTCTTTTATCAGCTGTGAGACTGTGCCCTGCCATAAAATCTCACCCTCGTTCATAATGGCGATATCCTCGCAGGCAGCTTCGATATCCCCCACAATATGGGTGGAGAGGATAACTATTCTGTCCTCGGCTGCCTCGCTGAGAAGATTGCGGAATCGGATACGTTCCTCGGGGTCAAGGCCTGCGGTTGGCTCGTCCACTATAAGCACACGGGGGTCGTGAAGCAGCGCCTGAGCGATTCCCAGCCGCCTTTTCATGCCGCCCGAAAGGGATTTGACCTTTGCCCCCCGTTTATCGTTAAGGTTCACTCGTGTCAGCAGCATATCTGTCCGCTCACGGCGCAGGGCGGCAGGCATTCCCGACAAAGTGCCCAGATAGTCCAGCGCTTCGCAGACGGTCATATCGGGGTACATGGAAAAATCCTGGGGCAGATAGCCCGTTATCGCCCGAATGCTGCCTGTGTTTTCAATGGGAATGCCGCAGACGGTTATTTCTCCTTGCTGCTTTTTGTGCAGTCCCGCAAGGGTTTTCATAAGGGTGGTTTTTCCTGCGCCGTTCCTGCCAAGCAGTCCGAACATCCCCACGGGTACGGTCAGGGAAATGTTTTTGAGCGCCTGTTTTTTGCCGTAAAATTTGCTGACGTTTTGAATTTTTATTTCGTTTTCCGATGACATAAAAAAGCCTCCTTTTTCTTTGTGTGTTTTAAGAATAATATATGTTTTTCAACTTTTTATCTATTTTTAAAAAATTTTTTTGAGTGATCGTTTTACGGCGGTTTTGTCTGCGGGACGAAAGTGAGATGATGATGAACAGTGTGTAAAAATCGCCTTGCGGCATTGACAAAATGAAGAAAAAATGATATATTTTAAATAAGCATTATGATATGCTAATTTCGATGAAAGGAGGAATTTTGATATGAATAAAACATTGAAACAGCTTGGGAGGGCTATATTTTTTTAGTCCTTCCGAAAAAGGAGGATCTTATGAACATAAAATCGGATACATTGCTTGAAGCAGCCGATCGGATAATAAAGAGCAATTTTGACTGTTTGGACTTGCAATAGGGGGAGATGTTAACATGAACTTTTTGAGAGAAAGCTCCGAGGCGGAAATGATCTCGGAATTTTTAAAGGCGGAATACCGTTCGGAGAGATTTTCCGGACAGATCAAACAGGTTATGGAAAAGCTTTTGCTTTGCGAGGACATAATTTTATCGGCTGACATTGGCAGCGCCGATGAAAATGCTGCAAGAAAAAAGCTGTTGGGAGAATTTCGGGGGTACGGTCTGAACAGGGAATTATTTGAGAATTTTCCGAATGATGTCCAATGGAGCATATGCAGTTTTGTGCGCAGCGATCTGGATAATATCAGGTACATTGATTACAGCTACTGGAATGAATTATCGAAAGGGACGCATTCGCCCTTGACGGCTGCCCGGACGATACGCAGCGGAGTCCGGATTTACGGTCAGAGCAATGAGGGCTTTATAAAAGCTGCGGAATTTATAAAAGGCGGCGGGAAATTTTTAAGGCCTGTATTGTTGACAGCCGACAGGGAACATTTTGTTATTGTGGAGGGACATCTGAGGATAACTGCTTTTGCATTGTCGCCCGAACACTTTGATAATACCGAGTGTTTCGTTGGGAAATGCAGCAGCGATGAACTGAAAAAATGGCTGTAGCAAGGGCATGGGGCTATGGGCGTGGATAACGTCCGTAGCCCCGTTTTTTAGCTTAAAAAATCATTTTATCGAAAAGACAGCCGTGACCCTTCCGCCTGTTTTGCCGTCATTATCGGAATTTTCCGCATATAGTGTGCCCCCGCATTTTTCGCATAAAACGCTGCAAATATACAGCCCCAGGCCAAAGTGATGTTTGTCCGCCTCCGGATTTGCGGGACTGACAGAACTGTCGCGGTAAAAGGGCTTTTTTGCATTTTTAAGGCCTTCCTCGGAAAATCCTGCGCCGTCGTCGGTGACGGATAATGAAAAATTATCTTCATAAGTTTCCGCTGTGACGGTTATTTTTTCCTTGGCAAATCTTGCAGCGTTTGCAAGGATATTTTCGTAGACCTGCATTAAAATTTCGCTGTCAATGTTAATGTTCTGCGTTCTGTTTCCGTGAAATTCAAAGGAGAATATTTTTCCCTTGCAGATCATTTCGCCGTTTTTGCAAAGCTGTTCGGAAAGGCTTTCAAGGCTTGTTTCACGGAAGCACGGAGTTATTTCCTCAAGCTTTGAAATGCTGCTCATTTTCGCCGTGTAATTTTCCAGACGGCTTATTTGCGCCAGCATTTTTTGCAGCACCTCATGCTGTTTTTCAGCGGAAACTTTGCCACTTCCTCCATATTTTTCCAGAAATTCTCCGTAGCCGCGCAGCACTGTAAGGGGCGTTCGCAGATCGTGGGAAAAGGCGGAGTTGAGACGTTTGCGTTCCTCCAGTGAATGCCACATTTCACGGTTGTTCTCAAAAAGGGAGTTCCGCATTTCGTTAAAGGCACGGCACAGCGCTCCCAGCTCATTGTTTTTATAATAATAAATTTCAAAATCCAGCCTGTTTTCCGAGATCTCACGGGAGGCTTTCATCAGGATACCTATAGGCTCTTTCAATTCCCTGTTGTAAAATATCACTCCCGTGAAACCCACGCAGAAAAACACCCACAGGGGGCATAAGAGCACCTGCGCATTGCTGATTATAAAATAAATGCGTTCGTGCTTTTTATCAAATATCGCCCCCTGATGAAGCGACGCTATCACGGGATTTCCCAGCTCGTCGATAAATACGGCATAGTCATGCATATCCTCCGTGCCACCGGCTGCGGAATATTTTTCTCTGTAACGGTATTGCAGTTCATTGGTGCCGTGACCTATAAGCAAAATCCCCGCAACAGACAGTATAAGAGCCAGCGGCAGATATAAAAAGAAGCACCATTTCAATGAAACAAAACGGTTTTTATCAAACAGCTTTTTTATTTTATCCATTTGTAACCCATCCCCCAGACGGTTTCTATCCTGTGAGCCTCATCAAAGGGTGTGAGCTTTGCACGGATACGGCGGATATGCTCTGCGACCACGGCGCTGTCGCCCTCGGCGTCATAGCCCCATATGCGTTCGTAAATATGCTCCTTGTCAAATACCTGCCCGGGGTATAAACTAAGCAGCTCGATTATCTCAAATTCCTTTTTGGCAAGGGGAATCTGCCCGTTATCGGCTGTGACCTTTTTGGCGGAGTAATCCACCGTCAGGCTGCCGAAAAAACGGACATTCGCTTTTTGAGTGACCCGTCTGTCACGGCGGATATGGGCTGCCACCCTTGCTTCCAGCTCGTCAATGGAAAAGGGTTTTATTATATAATCGTCGCCCCCTGCTGCAAAGCCTGTGATCTTGTCGGAATCCTTGGTTTTTGCTGTAAGAAAAAGTATGGGGCAGGAAACATAATCCCTTATCTTTTTGCAGACCTCTATCCCGTCGCCGCCGGGCATATTTATATCCAGCAGGATGATATCGGGGCTTGTGCCTGCATTGTTTACTGCCTCTTTTCCGTTGCAGGCTGTGATGACCTCAAAGCCCTGCATTTCAAAATGATCCTTTAACATACAGACGATGTCCGCTTCGTCGTCCGCTATGAGAATTTTGTACATTTTCTTCCACTCCGTTAATTAGACTTTCACACCAAAGGTACGCTGAAACTTAGGGGTTTACCGCTAACTTTCAAACTTTCGCCTCCCTGAAACTGCTTTGTCCGATATTCTTATTATATCATTTTACAGGGAGAATTTCAACTTTTTATCAACGTTTGCGGAAAATTTTGTCCCGCTTTTTGCAGCTGCTTCAACACGCCCGTCTGTTTTAATAGTCTTTAATTTAAATTTTTGCGTTCGGAAACAACAAATCAAATATTTTTCAATATTTTTTCAATCTTTTCATTGTATAATAATATCAGGAGGGCGTTAAAATGAGACTGTTACTTGTAGAAGATGAAAAAAGAATGGCGCAGGCGCTTTGCGAACTTCTGCGTCTTGAAAAATATGAGGTTGACCATTTTTCGGACGGCATTTCGGGTCTGGACGCTGTGGAAAGCAATATATACGATGTTATCGTTCTTGATGTTATGCTTCCGGGAATGAACGGCTTTGAGATAGCTGAAAGGGCACGCCGGGACGGTATTCGCACTCCTATTCTTATGCTTACTGCCAAGGGCGGGCTGGACGACAAGGTCACAGGACTTGACAGCGGCGCCGATGATTATCTCACAAAACCGTTTATGATAAAGGAGCTGCTTGCAAGGCTGAGGGCTCTTGTCAGAAGGAATTTGGATAATCCCGACGGAACGCTGACATTTGGAGATATTTCTCTTGACACGGGTACATACACACTTTCCTGCACTGCAAACGGTCAGAGCGTGCGGCTGAGTGAAAAAGAATACAGGATACTTGAATATCTGATAGCAAACAAAAATCAGGTGCTCACAAGAGAACAGCTGGCGCTCAAGATATGGGGATATGACAGTGAGGCGGAATATAACAATGTGGAGGTCTATATGTCGTTTACCCGGAAAAAGCTGAATTTTGTGGGTGCAGAAACCGAAATAAAAGCCGTGCGGGGCATTGGCTACACTTTGAGGTACAATTTTGAAAGTCAGCGGTAATCCCCTAAGTTTCAGCGTGTCTTTGGTGCTGAAGTCTGATTGGCGGAGAGGGAAGTTTGAAACATAGCGGGAACAGCCTCTAAGTTTCAGAGTATCTTTGGTGCGGACGAAGGATTAGCGGGAGGAAAGTTTGAAAGTTAGCGGTAAACCCCTAAGTTTCAGAGCACCTTTGGTGTGAAAGTCTGATTAACGGAGTGGAAAAAAATGTTTAAAAAATCAAGATTTAAGATCGTTGCCGCAATTATGTCTGTGTTGGCGCTGCTTTTTCTAGGTACTCTTGCGGTAATTTATATTTCAAGCTATATTGAATTATCCGAACGCAATCATGCAAAGCTGGAAGGCTATGCAAGGCTGTATTACCTTGAAAGGGATGCGAACGGAAATATACAGCAGGCCGAGCCTCCGAAACCTGCAAAGCCTGTGGGCGGCGCTCCCAAGGAATTTTACAGGGACAGAAAAATTGAGGAGACCCGTGGGTTTCAGCTGTCCACCTTTTACTCCGTTGCTGTTTCTGACGGAGGAGAAGTTCTTGCCTCGGATAACGGCGACGGGACTGTGTATGAGAAAGCCTTGCTTGAAAAATATGCTTCGGAGATCATAAACAGCCAAAGAAACAAGGGAGTAAAGGGCAATCTGGTATATATAACGGCGGATAAGGGCGAATATACGCTGGTGGTATTTATGGACAACACCATTATCAGCGAGAGTATGACAATGCTGTTCAGATACACTCTTGTTTTCGGAAGCATTACGATCATTATTTTGTTTTTTGTTGCGGTATATCTTGCAAGACAGATCGTGAGGCCTCTTGAAGAAAGCTATCAGAAGCAGAAACAGTTTATTTCGGACGCAGGTCATGAGCTTAAAACGCCAATATCGGTGATAAGCGCAAATGCTGAGCTTCTGACACGGGAAATAGGAAACAATCAATGGCTTGCCAACATTCAGCACGAGAATGAGCGTATGGGAATGCTTGTGGAGCAGTTTCTGGAGCTTGCAAAAACGGAAAATGTTACTCCGCAGATAGAACATCTTGATATGAGCCGTCTGACAGCGGGAGAATCGCTGCCCTTTGAAAGCGTTGCTTTTGAAAAAGGACTGGTCCTTGACTGTGATATTGAGGAGGGGTTGTTTGTAAACGGCAGCAGTATTCAGCTGAGGCAGCTGGTTTCGATACTGATCGACAATGCTGTCAGCCACAGCAGGTCGGGCAATGAAATTTTTCTTATTCTTAAAGAGGAACGTGGGTTTGCAAGGTTTTCCGTTATAAACAGCGGAAGCGAGATTCCTGCGGAACAGCGCAAGCAGCTTTTTGAACGCTTTTACCGTGCCGACAATGTCCGGAACGGAGATGACAAGCATTACGGTCTCGGACTTGCCATTGCAAAAGCAATTGTCACATCACATAAGGGAAAGATCGGAGTAAGCTGTTATGACGGAAAGATAGAATTTACCGTAAAGCTTCCGATTAGTCAACACTGATAAACTGTACCCATGCGGTCGCTTATGTGCTGCTGCATGGGTACAGCTTTTTTATATTTTTTAATTTTTTCAATTTTATTTCAATCTTTTATATTTATAATAGCATTATTAAATAACGGGAGGATTAATTTGTGAAACAATACAGGAAATTTATTGCATTGTCTGTTTCGGCAGTTATGCTGGCAGGACTTTGCGCATGCTCGGAAAAAAGTGAAGATACGGAGCTTGTGGAAAGTACCGCAAATATGCAGGCTCAACAAACAGAACAGACTGTCGGCTCGGATACGGATTACATAGAACAGGAATTTGCGGAAAACGAAATGCCGGGGGGCGGTGATAGCGGCATTCCTCCCGAAAAGCCCGAGGGAGAAATGAATGGAACACCCCCGGAAAGACCTGACAGTGATATGAACGGAGCACCCCCGGAAATGCCCGGCGGAGAGATGAACGGCACACCTCCGGAAAGACCCGGCGGTAAAAAGGGCGGTATGGGCGGAGAGCCTCCGCAGAAGCCGGGCGGTTTCGGCGGGTCTATGGAGGTCACGCAGGGCAGTACGGCAAATACGATCGACGCAGACGGTACATATTCGGACGAGACCTACACGTCAACAGGCGATGACGAAAATGCTCTGCGTATTGAGAGAGCCAAGGCGGTTCTGGACAATATCACGGTAAACAAGGATTCCGGAGCAACGTCAAATACCGAAAACGGAGATTTCTACGGAATGAATGCGGCTCTGCTTGTAACGGACGGTGCAAATGTTACAATTGCAAATGCTGTTGTAAATTCATCTGCCCAAAACGGAAACGGCGTATTCAGCTATGGCAAGGGTACAGTGGTCCACATTTCCGATTCGGTAATTACCACATTGAAGGATAACTCGGGCGGCATTCAGACCACAGGCGGCGGAACGACCAATGCCGAAAATCTCGAAGTAAGCACCTCGGGCAATTCCTCCGCTGCTATACGCTCGGACAGAGGCGGCGGAACGGTAAATGTTGACGACGGCAGCTACACTAGCAGCGGATATAATTCTCCCGCCGTTTATTCGACTGCCGATATTACGGTAAAAAATGCCGGACTTACTGCCAATAATTCCGAGGCTCTGGTCATTGAGGGTAAAAATTCAATTGCTCTCGAGAACTGTGATGTTACGGGAAATATGAGCGATACAAAGGGAAGCAGCTCGGAACTTAATGTTCACAACGTTATGATATATCAGTCAATGTCGGGTGATGCCGATGTGGGAACCTCCGTTTTCACTATGACGGGAGGAAAGCTTACTTCAAACAACGGCGATATGTTTTATGTGACAAACACCCGCTGTATTATAAAGCTTTCGGGGGCAGAAATAAAAAGCCATGACCCGGACGGATATTTCCTGCTTGCAAGCGGCAATAACGCAAGCCGTGGCTGGGGAAAAGCAGGCTCAAACGGAGCGCAGGTAGAATTTACTGCCGACGGTCAGGTCTTTGAGGGCGATATTGCCGTTGACAGTATTTCTTCCCTTACAATGGCGCTGACGAATAAAAGCGTTTACACGGGCACTGTCAACATTATCCCGAATGAGCAGGACGGTGCGGCGGCAGAAAACAATGCGGTGATAACTATCGACAGCCAAAGCGTATGGGATCTGACGGGAAACTGTACGGTCACAAGCCTTACAAACAACGGTACTGTCAATTTTAACGGTTACACGATCACCCTTGCAGACGGTACGGTGATTGGCGAATAGGCAAATAATATTTTTAAAGTCTGCCTTTGATTACACATATCACATAACAGGAAAGGATCGATCTTACATGAATACACAGGCAAAAAATCTTAAAGCCGAAAAAAGGAAGCACAGCAAAAGAATTTTTGCTGCTGTTGCCGCCATTATAATAATTGCGGGAACTTCGGCGGGCGTATACGCTTTGTCGGTTTCATCTTCCTCGGGGGAAGCTGATATAAGCTACCGTGAATATTCCGTTTCAAGGGGAGATGTTACCGTCGGGATAGCCGAGAGCGGGACGGTAAGTCTTGAAAGAGAATATATTTCATTTCCCTGCGCTGCCGAGGTTCTGGAGGTTTATGTCAAAACGGGTTCATCGGTAAAGGAAGGCGATCCCATTGTCAGGCTGAATACTCAGGACATTGATGATATAAAGGCGGATTACGAAAGCAGATTAAAAGCTGCAAAACTTGCTTTGCAGCAGGCAGAGCAGGAGTACACAACAAAGGCGTTCCAGGCGGAGCAGACCCTTGCAAGTTCCCTGGAAAAGGGCGAGACCGCACAAACGGAATATGAGCTTTATCTTGAAAAAAACGAGCGCTCCAAGGCTTCGGAGCAGGAGAATCTGTCGGAGCTTCAAAGTGAGCTGGAGGAATATACTGAGCTTAGTCTTACATATGATGATGATTACAAGATCATCACCGATTATGAGAACCGCCTTGAGGAATATGAATCGGAATACAAGGAAATGCAGAAAATTTACAAGGAAATGGAAAATCATTACAAGGACATGGAGAAGGTCTATAAGGGATATCAGAAAACAGATTCGGAGAACAGCCGGAATACCGAAAATATGCGTGACGGGTATAACGAATACATAGACAGCGTTTCTTCGGATATGGAGGAGATAAGCGAAGTTAAGGCAGCGTATGATAAAGCAAAATCGGAATATGACGCAGCTTGTGAGGCTTACGAGCTGGCAAAGAAAAATTACGATGAAGCAAAGCTGTCACCTGCTGATGATACAAAAAGCTCTGCCGAAAACTCGTCAGAAAGCGCAAAATACGGGTCTTCAGACTCACAAAATCCACAGGATACATCGGGGACTTCGCAAGATTCGGCTGCGGATAAGCTTAATAAGGCACAAAAGGAAATGCAGGAAAAATATACCGCATACAATTCGGCAAATCTGGCATATCTGAGATACGAAAAACAGGACGAAAAAATAAGCGGCAAGATCGAGGATTATGAGGATAAAATTGACGGGCTTGAAAAAACAGCCAAGGAGCACGCAAAGGTAACCTCTG
This sequence comes from uncultured Ruminococcus sp., assembly GCA_964523835.1. Classification (GTDB taxonomy): domain Bacteria; phylum Bacillota; class Clostridia; order Oscillospirales; family Ruminococcaceae; genus Huintestinicola. The sequence continues at coordinate 5,016 of CAZGAZ010000037.1, read as the reverse complement.
CTTACAAGGATGAAATGGATGATTACAGCGATATTATGTCGGAGTATAGCAGAAAAATGTCCGATCTGAACAGTAAGATCACGGAGCTGCGTGAGGAATATGAAGATTACAGGGAGGATTTCACAGAAATTTACGGAAACAATGACAAGGATGATATAAGCGACAGAATAAAAGAGCTTACGAATAATATTGACAATGCGGAATTTAACATTGCAAGTCAGAAGGTAAATGAGGCAGACGAAAATTTTCAGCAGCGGCAAAATCTCCTTTCGGCAGCCAGTGAGGCTTCCTCGGCGCAGACAGTTTACGAGCAGACTGTAGCTTCTGCGGAAAGCGCTGTGGAAAGCAAGCAGAAAGAATATGATAAGCTTTTGGAGGAATACGAGGAATTCTGCGGGAGCATAGGAACGGGTGGTATCGTTTGTGCGCCATGCAGCGGTGCGGTATCGTCGGTATCCGTTTCCGAGAATGACAGCATTGCCGCTAATATGAACATTGCTGCGATTATTGATTCCCGCTATGTGTATCTGAACACGTCGGTTTCCGAGGAGGATATTATTTCTTTGACTGTCGGACAGGAATGCACCGTAAATCTCACGGCATATGAGGGCAAGAGTTTTTCGGGTGTTATCGACGCTATTTCCACAGAGCCTGCACGTTCAAGCGGTTCAATAAGCTACACGGTTACCGTTAAACTTGACGATGAAAGCGGACTTAATGTGCTGGAGGGAATGAGCGGAGAGGTGACCTTCCTCGAGGGACAGGCAAGCGGCGTGCTTTACACAAACGTCAACGCAATAACATTCAGGGACGGAGCTTCCTATGTCAAGGAATACGATGAGAACGGAAACGTAATTGAAAAAAAGGTCGTCACAGGTTTTACGGACGGGCGATATGTTGAAATTTCCGAGGGCGTTTCGGCAGGCGACAAGGTCCTTATGGAAATTGAGTTTAGCAGGGACTGAGTTTTTACCCGGGCTTTTGACCGTCTTTAAGAAAACGGTCAATCTGCGGCTCAATAAATATAATTTGATTTAATTGAGAGGAACTGATAAAATGCGTTTTTCCGAGCTTATCAAAATGGTATTCATAAATATATTGTCCAACAAATCAAAATGCGCTCTTACCTCTCTGGGAATCGTAGCAGGTTCGGCGACTATAGTTCTGGTTATCGCTATCGGTCAGGGCGGAAAAATGGACGTTGCGGATCAGTTTAAGAATCTCAGTGCGGGTGCAGTAGAGGTTACGGCGGGTCAGAGTATGGACACCATTCTGGAGGGTATGATGAATAATTTCGGAGGAGGTCCGAACGGCGGCGGAATGCCCGGGGGAGGTATGCCCGATTTTGGAGGAGGCGGAATGCCGGGTGGCAGTCCGTTCAGAGGATTCGGCGGAGGTTCGACCGGCGGCGGAATGCCCTCGGGAGCTTCGGGCGGCGGAATGTCGTCAAGAAGCGGCTCGGGAGGCGGCGGCAGAGCTTCCTTTTCCGGGGGAGCTTCACGAATGGGTGCGGTAACGCTCACCGAGAGAGACGCAGAAGATATTGCGGCAGTAGTTCCGAACATAGAATCTATCTCCATAACGGCAAACGGGGACGCAGCCGTTGAGGGCGGCGATCTGGAGGAGGAAACCACCTTTACTGCGGCGGGAGTTATGCCCGAATACGCTAAGATAACAAATCTTGAAGTGCAGTACGGTGAATTTTTCAATGAAGATGACGAGGAAGATAATGCAAAGGTCTGCGTACTGGGCTACAAGGCGGCGCAGAATATTTTCGGAGCGGCGTATCTTGCGCAGGGAGAAGTCATCTCCATTGAGGGAAAGAATTATGAGGTAACAGGAGTGCTTGCTTCAATGGGGACGGTCACTTCCGGGATAAGCCCCGACGAGGCAATATACATTCCCTATTCCACGGCGAAAAAATATATTTTCGGAAATTCCATTGACCCTAAGATCACTGCAGTGGCTTCCGATGTTTCCGAGGTGGAAAACATTATGGCGGACATTGAAACCATTCTCACGCAGAATTATCCCGGCGCTTCCTTTACGATAACCGACGCAGGCAGTCAGATGGAAGCCGCAAAGCAGTCGGCTCAGACCTTGCAGACATTGCTTATAGCAGTGGCTTCGATAGTGTTTATTGTCGGCGGGATAGGAATAATGAACGTTCTTTTTGTAACGGTCAAGGAGCGCACGGGGGAGATCGGACTTCTGAAAGCTCTCGGCAGCAAAAAACGTGTCATTCTGCTTGAATTTCTTCTTGAAGCGGGAATGATGGCGCTTTTTGGCGGGGTCGCAGGCGTTGGTGCGGGATATGCGCTTATCCCTGCGGTCGAACTTACGGGAACACGTGCCGAGCCTGTAGCATTGGCGGGGGTGCTGTCACTGGTATTTGCGGTGGTAACGGGAACGCTGTTCGGATTTTATCCCGCACTCAAGGCGTCCCGTCTTACGCCTATAGAAGCTCTTGGAAGCGAATAATAAAGGAGAATTTATATGAACAAAAAGAATTTATTTATATTGCTTGCGGTGACGTTATTTTACATGGCGGGAATGTCGGGGTGCTCCGATGAAAAAGAGGAAAGAATGCCTATGGTGACTGCGGCGGCTGTCAACAATTACGAGGCAAAGGACACTGATATTACAGTTACCGGTGAAGTTACGGAAATTACGGGCAACAGGGTAACTCTGGCGCTGGGAACGCTCAGTGAAAACAATAGCGGCAGCCCTGTCGGGGACGATGACCCTGACAGCGGTTTTCCGCAGATGCCCGAGGGCGGACGTCCCGATTTCGGCAGCGGTGAAATGCCCGACGGCGGCTTTGAAAGAGACGGTTTCGGCTTTGGGAAAGAAAGCTTCGGAGAAAACAATGATTTCGGAATGGACGGCGGCCGTGCAATGGGAGGCGACCGCAAAACGGGCGGCGGCAGACGGGGCGGCGCTTCAATTGATAAAAACGGCGGCGAGGGCACATATATTATTCCCGTGGGAATGCCTGTTGACGGTCTGAGCGGCAGAAATTCGGATTATTCGGGAATTACCGTGGGAACGATCCTCACTCTCACCGTAAATGAGGACGGCGTTGTATGCGCCGCAAGTGCGGAATAATTCGTTGAAAGGCGGTCACAGTATGGTTCGGAATGATGTTATACGTATGAGCGGCATTAAAAAAAGCTATACCATGGGCAGCAATGTTCTTAATGTTTTAAAGGGTATCAAGCTTACTGTAAAGGAGGGTGAATTTCTGGCGGTACTGGGGCCGTCAGGCTCGGGAAAATCCACTCTTATGAACGTGATCGGCTGCATGGACAGCTTTGACGAGGGGGAGTATTATTTATCGGAGCTTGCGATCCACGAAATGAACGACAGCAAGCTTACAGATGTGAGAAACAGATATATCGGGTTTATTTTTCAGAAATATCATCTTATATCAAAATATAACGTCCTTCGGAATGTGATGATGCCGCTGATACTGCGGGGGGCTTCCTCGGACGAGGCAGAGGAAGCGGCAATAGAAAGGCTCCGTCAGCTTGGAATGGAGGAGCGCATGACCCACAAGCCAAATGAACTTTCAGGAGGACAGCAGCAGAGAGCGGCGATCGCCCGTGCGCTGGTGGGTGAGCCTAAGCTCCTGCTGGCGGATGAGCCTACGGGTGCTCTGGACAGCGCAACAGGCAAGGAAGTGCTGAAGCTTTTCCGTGATCTGAACGACCGTGGGCATACTATCGTAATGATAACTCATGACCTGAGTGTGGCGCAGAATGCGGGACGTATCGTGCGTATTGTGGACGGTGAGCTTTTTGAGGAATAAGTGATCTATTGCTTTGGAATCACGGCATATGTGTGATTTAATATTCGCATTTCCCGCAATTGCTGCACCCGTTGCAAACCGGGCGCATTCCGCAGGTATGGCATTTTTCCGAGAAATAAGGCTTGTATCTGTCACTGTCGGATATCGGATATCCGAAACTGTCATAAAGGTCAAAATGTATCGGCTTTCCCTTGAAGCTCATGCCCGACTTGTGCGCCTGGCGGCTTTGAAGACTGTTTCCCTCGATTTTGTACAGCTTTCTGTCCTTGACAAACCGCCTGCCTGTTCCGCAGAAAACAAAGGTCACATTGTTATCTGCGCACTCCTGCCTGAGCAGCTTTACCCAATCAAAATTGCAGATACGGCTGCCGTCATAATTTTCTCCGTCACATAAGACCTGTTCTATCTGCCCTGTTTCAAGATATTTCCTTATGCTGACCTTACCGATAAACGGCGCACACATAACGCCTTTATGCCTGAAAGGCAGATCGAGCAGTATCGGTATCCGCTCATCGGCACGGCGCTGATTTTCGGCAGAAACATTGAAAAATATGTTGTCCCACCCGCCGCCCCAATCATCGGGCAGGCAGTCCGATACTCTTTCGGGGCGCTTTGTCAACAGAAAAAATATCACGTCGCTTCGCAAACGCATAATCTCCCACGCTTCACTGCGCCACTCGTCGGCCTCGGCAAGAAAGAAATCTGATGTCATACATACCCGTATCATTTCGCCGCTTTTTACTTTATAATTTCCCTGCCTGTCCTTTTGCAGAGGATAGTTAAAGCCCGATTTCGTGCGGTATATCCTTGAACCGTCCTGCTCACGCATCTTATCAAGAAAATACATATAACAGTTATCGCAGCCCTCGCTTTTCTTAATGCAGCCGTGCCACGGATTCCAAATGTCATGCAAGACGGTTCACATCTTTTCTTGTCGATAATTTTGCTTCATATGTCATCGAAATCTTTTTTTTCATTACTTTTATTATAACATAAATAATGTTAAATTTTCAATACTTATGTTAAATCAAATTGTTAAAATGTAATGATGAATCATTTCAAATTTTTCTTCCACTTCCCGCACAGAAAATGTACCCATGAAATTACAAAGCTAAATCCCCAGCCAAAAATTGTGTTCCACCAGATCATATGATAGCCCACTCCGGGAATACCTTGAAAAAGGTAAGTAGTTGCCACGCGAACTG
>CAZGAZ010000036.1:0-33324 GCA_964523835.1 uncultured Ruminococcus sp. | reverse complement strand
CACGTTTTCGAACCCTTCGAGCGCGAACAGACTTCCACCGTAAGCGGCATTCAGGGAACGGGTCTGGGACTTGCCATCACCAAAAACATTGTGGATTTGATGGGCGGCACGATCACGGTGGAGAGCGAAGCGGGAAAGGGTTCGGAGTTTACTGTGAACTTCCGTTTCCGTACAGCGGAAGGTCCCGTCGAAAACCAGCGGCTTGAACAGCTTGCGGATCTCAGAGCGCTGGGGGTGGATGATGATGTGAATACATGCGTTAGCGTGAGCAAAATGCTCTCCGCAATAGGTATGCGCCCCGACTGGACAACGCTGGGAAATGAAGCGGTCATCCGCACGGAATTTGCACTGGAGCAGAACGAGCCTTACAGCGCATATATCATTGACTGGCTAATGCCCGATATGAACGGCATAGAGCTTGTCCGTCGTATACGCAAGGTAATAGGCGAGCTGACTCCCATCATTATACTTACCGCCTACGACTGGTCGGATATTGAGGAGGAAGCGAGAGAGGCAGGTGTGACGGCATTCTGCTCCAAACCGCTCTTCCTCTCCGAGCTGAGAAGCGTTCTGGCAGCGCCGTACAATGAGCAGGAAAAAACAGAGGAAACGGCCGAGCCCGAATTGCGCTTTGACGGAAAACGCCTGCTGCTTGTTGAGGATAACGAGCTGAATCAGGAGATCGCCGAATCTATCCTGGAGACTGTGGGCTTTGCCATTGACACAGCAGACGACGGCAGCGTGGCTGTGGAGCGGGTCAAGGAAATGCCCGCAGGCACATACGATCTGATACTTATGGATGTTCAGATGCCTATTATGAACGGCTATCAGGCAACAAGAGCCATTCGTGCACTGGATGACCCCGTAAAAGCGGCTATCCCCATCGTGGCTATGACAGCAAACGCCTTTGACGAGGATAGGAAGGAGGCAATCGACTCGGGAATGAACGGCTATGCGGCAAAGCCCATAGACATAGAAAAGCTGATGAAAACACTGGATGATATTTTAAAATAACGTCCTTGCATACGCTTTTCGCTGCTGTCGGGATCATACGACAGAAAGCCTTTTAGCCCTGCAATCCTCCATAATATCGGAAAATTTTAAACCGTGCGAATTTTTTCTTACGCCGTCAAAAGCACCCCTCTGCGGTATAAAAAAGAAAAAGTCCTGTAATAGGGGACTTTATCGACATTCAGCAAAATATCGGAATTTTGTCAAATTTAATTCTTATTTCCCTTGACATCAGCCGTAAAATATGATATTATATATTATGATATATTAAAATTTATTGAATTTTTAAGATTTTTACAGAAACGGAGCTTTGGATCATGAAGATAAAACGTATTATCAGCGCATCTCTCGCCGCTGCCCTGCTGACGGCTTTTTCCGGCTGCAGCACCGAGGAAGCGGATAACGACAGAGGGCTCAATAAAAATTCGCCGGTAACTATAACGGTATGGCATTATTACAACGGCGTTCAGCAGACCGGCTTTGACCAGATGGTAAAGGAATTCAACGATACTGTGGGAATGGAAAAGGGCATTATAGTACAGGCCTTTTCCAAAAACAGCATAAACGAGCTTGCGGACAGCGTAATGGCTTCTTTGAATAAAGAACCCGGCGCAGATGAGGCTCCGAATATTTTCGGCTGCTATGCAGACAATGCATTTATCATTGACCGTATGGGTATGCTTGCCGATATTTCGCAGTATTTCACCGAGGAGGAGCTTTCCGAATATGTGGATAACTACATACAGGAGGGCAGATTTGACGGAAATACCCTGAAAATTTTCCCCACAGCAAAAAGCACAGAGATAATGATAGTCAACAGCACCGACTGGGAAAAATTTGCAGACTCCGAAGGAGTTTCCTATGATGACCTGAAAACCTGGGAATCCCTCGTGGAGGTCTCCGAGAAATACTATAATTATACCGACGCACTTACCCCCGACGTTCCGGATGACGGCAAGCCTTTCTTCGGGCGTGATTCTGTGGAGAACTATATGCTTATAGGCGCAAAGCAGCTCGGTAATCCGCTGATAACCGAAAACGGTGAAACAACGCCTATGCTCGACAAAGGAACCGTGAAACGCCTTTGGGAAAATTACTATGTTCCGTTTGTCAAGGGCTATTTTACCGCAGATGGGCGCTTCAGGAGCGACGACGCAAAAATGGGCAAGGTAATCGCATTGGTGTGCTCCACTACGGGTGCTGCATATTATCCGAACGAGGTCACCTTAAGCGACGATACCATTTATCCCATTGAAAACACGGTGCTGAGCCTGCCGAACTTTGAAAATACCGAAGCATATGCAGTTCAGCAGGGGGCGGGTATGTCCGTTACCAAGTCGGATGAAAAGACGGAATATGCTTGTACGGTATTCCTTAAATGGTTTGCGGAAACGGAAAGAAATATCGGCTTTGCGGCAGATTCGGGCTATCTTCCCGTTAAAAAGTCCGCAAACTCGCAGGAGCTGCTGGACAATATTATTTCGCAGGAGAGCCATTCCATAGGCTCTACCATGCATAATACCCTTGTTACCGCAATGGACGAGGTAAATAACTACGAGCTTTACGCAGCAAAGCCTTTTGAGAAGTCCTCAGAGTTCCGTTCGGCTCTTAAAAATTATATGGAATCCACCGTAAGTGACGATCATGCAGCGGCAGCCGACAGAATTGCGGCAGGAGAAAGCCGTGAGGACGTTCTTGCCGAATATATAAGCGACGAGGCTTTTGACAAATGGTTTGAGGGACTGGAAAGGGCTTTGAATGTCTGATACTGACTATCAAACAACCTGCGGGCTGCAGAACGTTTGAAAATTAGTACGATATGATATTTTAAATGCCTGTACTTTTACAAATCCAAGGAGGAAAGCGCTTTGAAAGGGAATAAAAAAACAACCGCCAGAAAGCACCCTCTTTTTGTAAAAATGAGCGCTATGATGGCGCTGCTGGTCTTTTTGCAGCTTCTGACCTTCGTTGTGACGATATTTGCAGGCGGAGTTCTGGCTCAGACAAGGCGCTATGCCTACAATGTGCTTACGGAAAAGACCCGCAACAGAGCGACATATATTGAAAATTACCTCAATCAGCGGGTAATGTACGTTGACAGCGCTGCCGACGAAGTGAACGGTATCATTGAGAATATTTTAAATGAAACAGGAAATGATCCTTCGGCTATAAAAACCGATAAGGAACTGAATAAACGCATTATTGAAGAGACATCGGAATCGGTGGTCTCGCTTTTGCGGCGTTCGGGCGTAAATGACGCATTTATCTATCTCAATACGGGCGAGCTTTATATGACGGAAGATACGAACAAGCTTACGGGCTTTTATGTTCGTGATACCGACGCATACTCCACCGTGCAGGATAACGGCGATCTGCTGCTTGAAGCGGGAAATGCGGATGTTGCCCGCAGCCTCGATATAACAATGGACTTTGAATGGTCTCTTTACACTGCCCTGTCTCCCGATAATGACTTCAGCTTTTTTGAAGCGCCTATAGCTGCCTTTGAGAGCAAAGAAAGCTTTAATGCAAAAAACTGCGGCTACTGGAGCGGATTTTCACGTATCTCCCGTTCTGCTTCCGCAAGTATGAAATATACAATGCCGCTGACGGCAAAGGACGGTACGGTCTATGGCGTTATTGGTATAGGGCTGCTTGAAAAAAGCATTATGAGCAGTATTCCCACAAATGATTTTCTCAATGAAAGCGCCTGCTATATCATAGGTGCGGATACGAACAACGACAACTTATACGGCAAAGAGGTATACAGCGGTGCGGCGTATGCAAAGCTGGTATCGGAGGACACTGTCTTTGACAAAACGGCTCTGAACGAAGACGGAATGAACTACTATAATACAAAATCCCCTACGGTGGGAAGTATCGTTGATATGAATCTGTACAGCGCAGGTTCTGCATTCAGACAGCACAGGTGGGCGCTTATCTCGGTGGCGGATTCGGAGGCAATACTTGAAATTTACCATAAATCCGTAAACGCATTTACAATATCATCGGTAATTTCGCTTATTATCGGAGTGACAGTTTCCGTTATCCTGAGCCGCATGGTGACAAAGCCTGTTTCGGATATGACGGGACAGCTTGAAGAAAACTCCGGCAGCAGCGATATTGTAAGCTTTGTCGAATCGGGTATATATGAGTTCGATATGCTGGCAAATTCCATAGTGGAGCTGCAGCTGAATGTCCGTGAACACGCCTCCCGTGTCTCGCATATTTTAAGCATTTCCGAAAGCGGCATAGGTACGTTTATGTACGATTACCGAAGCGGCAGCGTGTTTATCGGAAAAAGCCTGCTGAAGATACTTGATTTTCCCGGAGTGGAGGCGGATGAGGACTTTACTATTCCATTTGCCAAATTCCGTGAATATCTCCATTATTTTGACGAAAAATACAAGATATTCGATAACGAAATATTCTCCACAGATTACGATAAAGCGGGCGGTACCAATATCGACACAAAATATTTGCCTGACGGCGTTTCCGAACCGAAGTGGTTCAGATTTTCCTTTACAAAGGACGAAAATGCTGTAATGGGACTTGTGCAGGACATCACCATGGATGTGCTCAAACGCCGCCAGATAGAGCACGAAAGGGACTATGACGTAACTACCGACATATACAACCGCAGAGCCTTTTACCGCAAAGTCTCGAATCTGTTTTCCAAGCCTGAAAAACTGGGCATTGCCGCATTTGTAATGATGGATCTCGATAATCTGAAATTTGTGAACGACACCTTCGGCCACGAATACGGCGACCGTTATATCAGGGCGGCGGCGGATGCACTGCGCACTTTAAACGATAAGAACGGCATTGTGGCAAGGCTTTCGGGTGACGAATTCATTGCATTTATCTACGGCGGAAAATCCAAGGACGACATAAGGGCGGTCATTGAGGAATTCAAGGAGACCCTGCTTGGCAGCAGCTGCACCCTTGCGGACGGCTCGGGCTACAAGGTCAGAGCAAGCGGCGGTATTTCCTGGTATCCCGACAATTCAGAATCCTATGAGCAGCTTATCAAATATGCTGACTTCTCCATGTATACGATAAAGCATTCCACAAAGGGCTGCTTTGCCGAATTCAACAAAAACAGCTATATGAACGACTCCATTCTTATCACAGGTATACAGGAGCTGAACCGCATAATCGACAAGGGCGATGTACGGTTTGCATTCCAGCCTGTTATCGCCGTAAAAACGGGAGAGATTTTCGGCTATGAGGCGCTTATGTGTCCCCAGTCGGAAAGTATCGGAACTGTTTCCGAGCTGCTGCGTATAGCCAAATCCAGCGCAAAGCTTTACGAAATAGAGCGCCTGACCTTTTTCCTCGGCATAGCAAGCTTTTCACGGCTTGTGGAAAATAAAAAGATATCTGCCGACGCCCACCTGTTCTTAAACTCAATTTCGGAATGCATACTTGACGAACGTGCTTTCAGAGGGATAGAAACGAACTACAAGCCGATACTGAAAAATATCGTGCTGGAAAATCTTGACGTTGACCGGCATAACAGCGAGTTTATCGCCAAAAAGCAGAAGATCGTTTCCGAATGGGGCGGTATGACCGCACTGGACAATTTCGGCACGGGACACAACAATGAAACAGCAATGTTCAATACCTCCCCGGATATGATAATAGTTGACAGGACTATCATAGAAGGGTGCAGCAAGGATGCGGGCAAGGCAACCATTATAAAAAATCTTGTTCAGCTGACCAGAGAGCGGGGTGTGCTGGTAGTTGCGCAGGGAATTGAAACGGACGACGACCTGCGTGAGATAATTTCGCTGGGCGTTGACCTGATACAAGGCTATTGCCTTGCGGAACCCGAGCTTGAACCAAAGGGGATATCCAAGGAAACTGCGGCTAAGATCGCAGGGTATGTCAAGAATGCCGATAAAATCAAAAGCGACTGAGATTCATCTCGGCCGCTTTTTTATAACTATAAATAATTTTCATATCACAGCTTCATAGTGATCGAAAGCTCAAAAAAACCGTTCTTGATTTTGGTCTCCATATCGCCGTCATATCTTTTGACTGCCTGTTCCATTGAAAGCAGTCCCAATCCGTGATTGTGAATATCCTCCTTTGTGGTCTTCATTTTTCCCACTGTATCGCCCGAAACAGTGGGATTTTTCATGGATATTGCCTGATAGCCCTGTCTTTCCTGGGCGGCAATGGAAATAGTCCCTTTTTCGCTGCATTTCTGACAAGCCTCAATAGCATTGTCCAAAGCGTTTGCAAAAATCGTACATATATCCGCATTGTCGATCTTATCGGAAATATATCCGTTGAATTCTATAACGGCAAAATCCTTGCAGGTATCGCTTTTATCCGACAGTATAGCGTCCGCAAGGCGGTTGCCCGTATGAAACATCACATTGCTGCCATGGCTTGACAGCGTGATCTTCCTGATATAATCCTCGGCGTCCTCATAGCATTTCGCATCAATAAGGGCGGATATACTGTTCAGATGATTGATATAATCATGCCTGAATTTGCGGATATCGTTGTTCAGCCGCTCCATTTTTTCGTAATACTCTATCTGCATTTCGATCTGATTTTTAAGAATGTGATTTACAGAGTCAATTCTGATTTTCGCCAATACATTTAAAAGAAGCGAACATATCATTATTATTAAGGTCACCGTTAGCAACGATACAAGTACAGATATAATGTTTTGTTTTACTTCATTGTCAGCAGGATGAATATTGAAATCCGAAAGTCCATCCATACAAACAATTACAAACAGCGAAAGCAGCCATATATGTAACGGTATAGATTTTGCTTCTTTATACAGGTTTCGCAGATGCTTTTGTCGGTATAATGCAATGCTACATATAAAAAAGATTATGCGGACAATTACTAAGGGAAGTAAAAATCCTGTTTCATAATCATCGGAAATGGATCTTAAAAATAATTGTTTGAAGCAGGATGAAAAAAGGGTCGCTGTCATTTCCGATAAAAATGCGATATATATTTGTACAGCTTTTATTTTTTTAAAGGAAATGAGAAATGCAAAGAAAAACGCTAACAAGTAAAAAATAAATGCTGGTAAGTAAGTATTTAAAAGACTTTCCAATATTGACATTACCGTTGTTACCGACAATGAAAGAAAAAAATCTTTTCTGCCTTTTATTTTGCTTATTCCCACAGTATCGATCAGAATGACAGACGTTATGACCATCAGAACAGTTGAGATGACCTTTAACAAATACCAGTAAGTCATGTTTTACAAATTCCTCTCGTTGTACCTCATGATATAGTGTGAGAAGGCTTCTTTAAATGCAGTTATGTATGCCTTGCCGATCAAAGCTCTTTCGTCATTGTCAAACAGTATTTCCCCGTTTGTGTGATTTTCAATATGCGCAAATCCTACGATATAAGCCCTTTGACAGCGAATAAACTTTTCGGCAGGAAGCTTTTCACCTAACTTTTTGAGATGAACGTTTATTTCATAATAGTCTTTTGTTGTACGAATGACCGTATGCTTGCCCTTTGCCTCCGCATAAATTATTTCGGACATTTTAATTTTCCATGTTCCCTTGTGAGTTTTAAGAATAAGCAGGTTGTCATAATCAATAGTTTTCATATAATCGTCAAGTGCCTTGAACAGCTTATTCTTATCCACAGGCTTAACAAGAAAACGAAACGTTCCCACCTCGTAGGAATCAACCGAAACCTCGGGAAATGCACTAACAAAGATTATAATACAATCCTTGTTGGTTTCCCGTATCCTTTCGGCAGTCTCTATTCCGTTAAGCCCTCCCATTTGAAAATCCATGAATATAACTTCATAATCTCTTGAAGCTCTTATCAGATCTTCTCCCGAACTGTAATAGTCTGTATAAATATCAATTTGCCTTTGTTTTCTGTACTCATCCAAAAGTACCCGAAGCTTAGCGTACATAGGTCTTTCATCATCGCATATTGCTACTCGCATAAAAAACTCCTTTCAAATTTACAAACGACATAATTCCCCCTTTTTATTATACCACATTATCCAAATTTTGGCAATATATTTTTTCATTCCCAAAAAAGTAGCTTTTGTCCAAAATCTGTTGATAATTAGTTGAGAATTTATTAAAATTATTATCGAAGTAAGCATTAAGGAGGAATAAAAAATGTGCATAACTTATTATATCATACGTATGATTCTCGGCTAATCAAAAGAGGTACAGAATGTGTATTGTAGAACAGCAGCAGTTATGGTATGACAACATACTGTCATACAGGACAAGGGTCGAAGAGACTTCCCTGCTTTCATTCTTAAAGCACGTTCAGAAAAACATTGACGCTATCGGTCTGAAGATCAGCGGAGATATGTTTTTCTCAATTGACGAAAGCATATCGGGCGACGGCAAAACCATACTGGGCTTAGAGCTGCTTGTCCCTGTAGACAAGCAATTCAAAAGCAGCTGCAAATATGTGTTCAAGCCGAAATTCCGACTTGAAAATGCTGTGATGGGCAAATTCAGCGGGACAACCGATGAATTCAAAAAAGCAGAGAAAACTCTCTATGACTATGCAAAAGGCAAAAACCTTAAAGCAATTACCGATGTATATTATCTGATAAAAAACATTCATGATGAAAATTGTGTTGTGGATATGTACCTCGGTACAAGCGGCAATTCACTGTGAATATCTCGACCCGGTCTGATACAGCGCAAGCTGTACCGGACCGGCCTCTTTTTGCCTGTTCACGCCTTGATTAGGGCTTTTCCCCCGCTGCAAACAAGGAAAAACCCTTTTCCCTTAAATTATCTCTTTTAATATCAGATACGCCGCAGTGGCCAGCGAATGCGCCTCCACAAAATCACGGTCAATGACAAATTCACCGCTGTCCAGCATTTTCTTTATGCCCGCAGCCTCTTCAAAGCCCTCCACAGCCGCCTGCTTATCGGGAATAACAAAGTACGACCGCTGCATTATGTGGCGGATCTTTGTCCGCAGACCCGTGGGGATATGCTCTGCATTTTCCGGCTGCTCATATGAAAATTCCTCAACATCCGCCGCCTCTGCTGCCGGGCCGGAAATTTTTTCGGAAATATCCGCCGCCGCCCTGTGACCGAACACCAGCGCTTCCAAAAGAGAATTTGAAGCAAGGCGGTTGTTTCCGTGAACTCCGGTATGGGAGCACTCCCCTACCGCATACAGACCGCTTACCGTAGTGCGGGCGTGGGTGTCCACATCAATCCCCCCCATAAGATAGTGCTGGCAGGGGAAAATGGGAATAAGGTCCTCCCCCATATCTATCCCCTGAGTGAGCAGAAAATCGTATATCATCGGGAAACGCTCTTTAAGATAATCCCGCCCCTTGTAGCGGATATCCAGATAAAAGCTGTCGCTGCCCGTCTCACGGCTTTCCTTGATTATGGAACGGGAAACCACGTCCCTCGGAGCAAGCTCCAGCCGCTGGTCGTACTTATCCATAAACCGCTCCTTGTTGCAGTTCAGAAGATATGCCCCCTCCCCTCTTACCGACTCGGAAATAAGGAAGCATTCCCTGTCCGCCTTGTTGTTGTAGGCGGTGGGGTGAAACTGTATAAGTGAGAGATTTTTGATCTGGGCCCCCATATCATAGGCAATGGCAATGCCGTCCCCTGTGGCTATGGCGGAGTTTGTGGTGTAATCGTATACCCTGCCTATGCCCCCCGTGGCAAGCACGGCATAACGGCACCTTACGGTAATATGCCCATCCTCTTTAAGTACGTCCGCCCCGAAGCCTCCGTTTATTTTCTTCATACGGCAAAGCAGAGCGTTGTCCATAAGTGTGACATTCGGCTTATTCTTCACAGCCTCTAAAATTTTCGCCGTGACCTCCGCTCCCGTGGAATCCTTGTGGTGAAATATCCTCCTGCGGCTGTGCCCGCCCTCTAAGGTGCGGTCAAGAACGCCGTTTTCGTCACGGTCAAAGTCTACCCCGATATCAAGAAGCTTCTGTATCTCCGAAGCAGCCTCGTTTACAAGCACTTTCAGGCTGTCGGGATTGTTCTTGAACCCCCCCGCAATAAGGGTATCATTGGTGTGCAGGGTAACATTGTCGTCGTCCACAGGCTCATAAACCGCCGCTACGCCCCCTTGGGCAAGAGCGGAATTACACAGGTCTGCCTCACGCTTTGCCAGCACCAGCACCCTGATATTTTCGGGCAGGGAAAGGGCTGTATAAAGTCCTCCTACGCCCGTTCCCGCAATAAGCACGTCCCATAAATTATTATCGTTATCCATTTTAGGTGATGTATCAAATTTATATCTTTTTCAAAAATGTATAAAACAGAAGAAGCAAGAATACGAAGCCGCCTGTACTGCGCATTGCTTACAGCTCTTTTTAATTGAAAATAATATCGCTTGATACACCTTGCTCCTTTCGTTTTCACATTTTACAGCATTACAGCATTAAGTAAAAAGCTATTTAAACGTATTATACCATATTTCCCCAAATTTTTCAATCGCATTTTTCACACATATTTTGCCCGATAAAGCTCTCATAATATGCAATTTGCTGAATTATTTTCCAATAATGCGGCAATAATGTAAACAGTAAAGGAAACTTGAGGAAAGGTAAGCTTGAACATCAGCTGGAGGAAAAGTTTGAACATCGGCGGTAAACCCCTAAGTTTCAGCGTATCTTTGGTGCGAAAGGCTAATCACCGGGAGGTAAAAAAACAATGAAGATGTATTTTGAAGAGGAAAGCCGCCTTGTGCCCGCCGACCGTTCACTGCCCACAGCGGCAGAGGCAGCGGTCATAGGCAGAGCGTGCGCCGCCAATGTAAATCAGGGCGAGCGGATATTTATCGCCCACAGCGGCGAAAAGGGAGCGAACGCCCTTGCCCGCAGCTTTGCCGCAGGCTGCGCAGAATCGGGACGGGAGGCGGTTTTCGGCGGAGAATGCTCCGTATGGGCGGCGGCAAACGCCGTGAAAGCGCTGGGCTGCGGTCTCGGCTGCCATGTCCATACGGAGATAACCCCCGTGTTCCGCATTTTCGCCGCCGACGGCCTGAGCCTTGACGCAGCCGCCGAGGACAGGATAACAGCGGAAATATACTCTCCCAAGCAAAAGGACATTCCCTACAGCCACTACGGCGGCATAAGGGAATTTTCCGGCACAAGCGAATTATATGTAAGCGCCCTGCGTGAGCGGCTGAAAGGCTGCGCCAAGGGGATATATGCGGACGTTTACAGCTCCTCCCCCTCCGTCACCGAGGAAGCCCTGCGGGCGTTATCGGGAAAAAACGACCCCTCGGGCGAGCGGATAGCCTTTCACATAGGCGCTGACGGCGGCAGGCTTTCCGCATACTCCGACAGCACGGGATATGTTTTCCGTGAAAAGCTGCTGATGTTATGCTGCCGTGGGCTTTTTGAAAAGGGAGAGGACGCCGCTTTCTGCGGCAGACCGCCCAAATGGCTGAGCAAAATGGCGGAAAAATACGGCAGACAGGTCATCTCCTGCGGCAGAAGCGTCTGCACAGGCTGCGGCGACCCCTCCGAGGAATGCAGGCGTGCCCGCAAGCTTGCAGCATCCCAGGGGTTCACCGGTGACGGCATTGCCCTTATGCTGGAGACCCTGGAAGTCCTGCGGAAGCGTGGGGAAAGCCTTAAAGAAGCCATTGCCTCACTGCCTCCTGCGGCTGTCATCAACAGATACATTCCCGCCGACCGTCCCTCAAAGCTGCTGGAGAGATTATGCAGCGTAAAAAACGGCGACGGCGTGCTCTCGGACACCGAACGGGGACTTGTGACCGTCCGCCCCGTAAGAACGGGCAAGGGACTGATGCTCGGCGTGGAAAGCTTTGCCATGGAGACAGCAGCGGAGCTTTGCGATTTTTACTCGGAGGTCATAAAAAAAGCAAGAAATTCCGATACGGCATAAATCCAAAAGGCAGGATGAAGGTAAGCTCATCCTGCCTCTTTATCTGCTTTTCATCTGCGAAAGGTCACAGCTATTTCCTCTTGGCGATCTCTTCCTCGGCGTCATGCTGGGTGTCATTGGTGGAAATAGCCCATGTCTTAATGCAGATCTTGCTGCGGTCGCCGCCTGTCTCCACTACCACGGTATCGTCCTTAATGCTGAGGATAAAGCCCACAATGCCGCCGATAGTGGTGATCTCATCGCCTACCTTAAGGGAATCCCGCAGAGCTTTCTGCTCCTTCTCTTTTTTCTTCTGAGGGCGGTAAAGCATAAAGTAAAACATCGCCACCATTACCACGCACCAGAATATCAGCATACCTCCCTGCATACTTGCAGCCATCTGCTGCTGCTCGTCAGCAGATACGGCGGAAGCCTCCATAAGCCTGAAAAATATATTCGTCATTTTATGATCGTTCCTTTCATATAAACATATTTTTATTATAACTCAACCGTGAAATAAATGCAAGGGATTTTACAAAAAATTCACTTTATTTTCACGTAAACACCATTACATTGGAAAAATTTTTGATAATAAACGGAAAATATATTGATAAATCCGTCTGAATATGATATAATAAATCTGTGAAATAAACAGGAATGGGAGAACTGATATGAAAACCAAAAAGGTGATCGTTTTGCCCTATGACCCCCGTTGGAAAAACGATTTTGAGAAAATAAAGCAGGAGCTTCTGAATGCCGTAGGCAGCCTGACCGTAAGTATTGAACACGTGGGAAGCACCTCGGTTGAGGGACTTTCCGCAAAGCCTATCATAGATATTGACGTTGTTATCGGTGATTACTCGGTTTTTGATGAAGTTGTAAGCGGACTCGGCACTATCGGATATTTTCACGCAGGCGACCTTGGAATAAAAGACAGAGAAGCCTTCAAATACACCGGCAAGCCCCATTTACAGGCGCATCATTTGTATGTATGTCCCCGTAATTCCAAAGAACTGCTGCGCCATATCACTTTCAGGGATTTTCTGAAGGATAACCCCGAAGCGGTGAAAAAATACAGTGAGGTCAAGGAAACTGCCGCAAAGCTGTTTCCCGAAAATATGGACAAATATATTGAATATAAATCGCCTGTAATTGAGGAACTGTACTCATTGTGCGGTTTGTCTCAGAATACGGCAGAACAGATCACGTCTTCATCGGCATAGACGGTAATATATAATGCCAAACAGCTATAAACCAATTGAAACGAGGTATACAGTTTGAAAGTTAGCGGTAAACCCCTAAGTTTCAGCGTACCTTTGGTGTGAAAGTCTGATGAACGGAGTGGAAAAAAATGAGCTTTGTTATTTCCCTGCTGCTTTTGCTGGCAGGCTTTGCGCTGCTGATAAAGGGGGCGGACTTTTTTGTGGACGGCAGCGTTATGCTGGCAAAAAAGCTGCGTATACCCTCACTTATTGTGGGACTTACCATTGTCGCTATGGGAACAAGCGCACCGGAGCTGGCGGTCAGCGTTTCCTCGGCGCTCTCAGGCTCAAACGGACTGGCGGTAAGCAATGTTATAGGGTCGAATCTGTTTAACCTGCTTATGGTACTGGGCGTTTGCTCTATCATCTCTCCCCTGCCTGTCAGCGAGGAGGTCATTAAAAAGGATTACCCCGTGTCGGCGGCTGCAATGCTGCTGTTTGTGATATTCATTGTCGGGGGCGTGCTGGGACGGCTTGAGGCGGCTGTGCTTTTTGCGGGACTGGTGGTCTACATTATTTTGTCCATAAGATCTGCACGGTCAAATCTGACAGAAGCAGGCAATGAAGATGTCGACCCCGGATTTACCTTTTCACCCCTGCGCTGCATTCTCTGCATAGCCGGCGGCATTGCGGGGATAGTTATCGGCGGGCAGCTGGTAGTGGATAACGCTCAGTCCATAGCCCTTTCCTTCGGCATGAGCGAGACCCTCACGGGGCTTACCATATGCGCCATGGGAACAAGTCTGCCCGAGCTTGTGACCTCGGTCACAGCCGCAAGGCGGAATGAAACGGAAATGGCAGTGGGAAATGTGGTAGGCTCGAATATTTTCAACGCCCTCGGTATCCTGGGCATTTCGGGAGTTATCACCCCCATAAACCTTGCCGCCGCAGGGGACGGGTCGGATATGAACGCCATGATAGACGGCGTTATACTGGTCATTGTCAGCATTATCGCCTTTACCTGCTGCAAGACATCACGGAAAATAACACGTGGGGAGGGCATTGCGCTGGTGCTTATTTATGCGGCGTATATGGCTTATATTGTTGTCAGGAATTAAAAAACGGCTTGGCGGAAAAATTTTCGTCAAGCCATTTTTTACTGTTTATAATTAAATAACTTTATGAAGCATAATTTCTTTTGGAGTTATGCTTTTTTGCGTTATAAAATTTGCGGTACAGTGATCTGTCATTTTTTGGATAATTCCTTATCACGTTTTTTAAAACAGGTTATGCAGTTTTTGATGTTCAGTCTGCCGTAGGCTCTTGCCTCGTCCTCGCTGTCGAATTCCCTGCGGTCGGAAAATGTGCAGTGGCAGTAGCCCTCAATGTGCAGAGTTTTGGAGTTGGTGTTTAAAATATATTTCATATTATATATCACCCCTTAATTTTCTCATTTATACTCTGGTCCGTATTTATACTTTAGATACTCCGCAATAGCTTTATCGAGACTACATTCACTCCATTCATCTTCAATATAATCAAAATTATTCGGGTAATACTTATAGTAATAACCCTCGTTAAGACCATATTTAATATTCTCATCGTAACCCTCTGTGCATATAAAATAGTAGTCAGCATGTCCGTCTACAGCTATACTAATCCAGTAGCCGCTTCTATTGGCGTGAGCAGCTGTATTAGGTCTATAACTATATACTTGGTTAAACGATATCTCCGACAGATTAGGGTATATATTTTTTATATCGTCACTAAAACGGCATATATCATCTACAGCCTTTCTTTCAGCATTCGACAGCTTGTTATACTCGGGGAAGCCCTCTTTATCGGGCATATTGGGAATCACCTTTGGCGTAAAGGAGGGCGCACCGGATTTATCAAAGTCATAGGAAACGCCATCTATTTTCAACGTAACGTCCTTTGCCATTTTACCGTCGGTTAAAGAGAAAAATCTGTATCTGAACCCGTCCTTTGTATTAAGCCAGCCGGTATACATGGTATAATCGTTTTTGAAGTAATAATTACTGCCGTCAATGACCTGCCAGCCTGTCACAAGCTTTCCGCTGCTATAATAATATTTTTTCCCGTTACCGCTTACAAATCCCGTAAAATCGGCAGAAGGGGCGGCGGGAATATCATTCTTATTTGTCACTGCACTTACAACCTTGCTCACTGTCCCCTCGGTATAGCTGTTTCTTTTTCCCGATTTATAAAGCGGCGCAACCTTAAATTTGTACTTTGTTCCTTTTTTCAGACCTGTTACACTGCAGGAGTTTCCCGCAACATTTTTATATTTTTCATATTTTCCCGATGATGAATTATATTTGTATACCCTGTATGCGTCCGCACCGTCTACAGCGTCCCAGCTGAGTGTAATGGAAGAAGATGTGGTCTTACAGGTAAAATTTGACGGCACATCAACCCCTGCCGATGAACTCGCAGAGTTTTTTGACGAATCTGCATAAACAACATTTGCCGGGGCAGAATATACCCCCACCGACATAACAGCCGCCATAAATGCGCCGATAAATTGAGCCTTTTTTAACTTCATAAAAACATATCTCCTTAAAATTAAAATGTATAAACAACCGAACAATTGTTTATACATAATCATATCATACAATCGAATGGTTGTCAAGTCATTTATTTGATTGTATGATAAAATTTAATTAAATAACAATTATAAGGAGTGTTTTTTGTGTATTATTACCAAAGATTAAGGGATTTACGAGAGGACAAAGACCTGCTTCAAAAACAGGTATGCTGTATAATCGACTGCAAGTCACAGCAATACCAGCTTTACGAAAGCGGAAAGCGTGAGATACCCTTTCACAGCGCTGTAAAGCTGGCTGATTTCTACTGCGTATCACTGGATTATATTGCAGGCAGGACAAACAACAAAAAAGGGCTTAATATCTCCGAGCTGCCCGAAGTGGAAACCGAAATAATAAAAAAATTCCGCTCCCTGTCGGACGAGCGGAAAGGCAGGATATTGGAAAGACTTGATGTGCTTTGTGAAGAGCAGACCGCCGAAAAAAAAAGACCGATACAATAAACGGAATTGTGCAAAATACCCTTTTGCAATTACCGTAAAACCGTGAATTACCGAGGCAAAAATTCCGCCGAGCCGATTTTAACCGTCGGTCAATTTTAACGTTTCCCTGCTTTGTTCCCTGATATGAGCTGCATATTTCACATTTGAGACCTGTGTAAGAGCGGTTAAAATCTCCTTGGGCGCAAAGGGATTACGTGAAATTGCCATCATATAAATATAGTCGTTTTTATTGAAATATTCCTCTATGATGTGCACGTCTTCTGTGCACATCAGCATTTTTGCCTTGTGTATCCGCCGTGAAATATCCTTTAGTCCGGGGCTTAACAGGGGGCTGTTTTCGATAATTTTATGAAGCATGATTCCCTTTGGAGTTATGCATTTTTCAAATGTAAACAGATTTTCAAATACCGACTCAAATTTGCAGTCCTTAAGCAGTCCCGCAAGATCGGAAACCGAGTATTTATAACCGGCGTAATATCTTTTTGCCAGCCTAATATAAGCCTCCTCATAAACGGCGGCAAGCTTTTTCAGATATTTATCCTCCAATGGCAGATGGGCAAGAGTGCACAGGCAAAGACCGTTTTCATAAAAATAATTGAAGCACCGGTCGTCAAAGGCGCTCGTGTCAATATGCAAAAGAAGCTTCTCCCATAATTCTTCCCTGTTATCCTCACCGTCAAGCCGCTCTGTAAGCTTGTGCATAAGCCTTGTATCCGATAAATATTTCTCCGAATTTTCAAAGTGGAGCCCGTTTATCAGCTCCGATAGGTCTATACCGCTTTGTGAATTTATCAGTACAATGAATTTATTGCAAATATCATCTTCTCCGTATTCTATAAATCCTTGCGGAAGCTCCGTATATTCCAGACGGTTTATACGTATCTGCGGAGCGCACTCGGACAGTATATAAAATCTCCCGCTCTCCGAAATAACAGCTGTAATATCCCTTATATCAACGACTTTTCCCAATCGTTTTTCCAGATATTCCCTGTCGGTTTCGTTTCCCTGTTCAACCGTTATCTCCCCTAAATTTTCGGGGCAGTCGATATGGACCACCGACGGAAAAATTATGTCGATATTGTCGGGATTATCTTTATTTTTAGGGCTTCGTATCAGCGCCATGCTGTGGGACGAACTGTAGTACCACAAGCGAAATTTTCTTGAATCAAAATTATAATTATCAAACATTTTTCAAATATTCCTCCTTGTTTGCGCATTCACCCATATACTCCGCATATGCTTCATCTATCTTTTTTCGGCATATATCATGCCATTTTTTCAAAAGTATTTCTCTTTCCTCATCATTGTGGCTTGTGTCCATTTCTCC
Source organism: uncultured Ruminococcus sp. (assembly GCA_964523835.1). Taxonomy (GTDB): domain Bacteria; phylum Bacillota; class Clostridia; order Oscillospirales; family Ruminococcaceae; genus Huintestinicola. Next base: position 15,861 of record CAZGAZ010000036.1, on the reverse strand, counting down.
GCCAAAGCCTATACTGCTGCCGTCCAAAGCAAGCCCTCTGCTGTCGCTTACAGCCAGTTCATTCTCTGCCCCGAAATATCCGCAAAAGGAGCAGCGTTCGGCTATACAGTGTATTCCGATATGTTCCTTTCCCCATTTGCAGCAAGGCGGAGCTTTATCGGCTTCCTTTGCTAAGCAGTAAACCTCCAGAAGCATAGTACAGAAATTCATATTTTGCCTTCTTTCGTTATAGGTAATAGTGAACCTAAATCACCCATTTGCTTTTCTCATTTATCTGCCCCTTACCCCATTTACTCGGATAGCCTTTGTTAAGGCTGACCTGTTCCCCGGAAAATTCTATCCTTTCCAGATAACCCTCCGAATATTTTACAGCCGCACTCTGCCTTATAAACATTTCATGCCGAGGGCTCAGCATACATCTCGGAAGATTATGCAGAGCATGAATGCAAAGCCATATCTTTTCGCAGTTCATCTTAGGGGCAAGAAGCTCCGTGTCTGTCTCGGCAATTATCTTTGCCATAAGCCCCATTGCCTCATAGGGCACCGTAACATATCCCTCTGCGCTGTATTCATCAACGCCTACAGAAAGGGCTATTCTTTTTTCACAGGCTATGTACCTTTTCAAAAGCTCCGTGTTATCGGTGTTGTTGTTAAGTTCACCGTAAAAAAGCAGCAGACATTTATCCCACAGCCTTGTATAAGTCAGGAGCTTATCCCTTTCCTTTGCCGTAATACTATCCGGGCGGCATGAACATTTCATACGTACCATAGTGCTGTACAGCACCTGTCCGTAAAAATACATATTATGCATACAAAAACTCCTTTCGTCAGGTCCGGTACGGCTTTCGCCTTTTCCTATTTTTCGATAACGGTTATACTCAGCCTTTCCCCGCCCGACGAATATTTATTTATCAGCCATTCCTCATAAGCTTCACTGCCGCCTATTCTTATGCCGAAATGCCATGAGGGGTCTAAAAATAGCTTCCTGCCGCCGCCAAGTTCAAATAAAAGTGCGCCGCATATGATTTGGTCATTATATTCCTCGGGATTAAATATCCGAATTTCCCGCACAATATTATTAACACTGTGATCAACTATCCCGATAATATTTCTTACGGAAATTTTCCCGTACCTTACATCATCATCCACTTTATTATAAAAAATCTCATTGGGAAAGGTCAGCCGCAGTGCGGAAAACTGTCTGACGGATTCACAAGCAAAAAGCCTGCCCCCTGCCCGAAAAAATACCAGACCGAGGTCGGGGATAAATTCGCCGCTTTCATCTCCCTCAATAACAAAACCCGTAAGAATAACATCATCAATGTTCCTGCCGGAAATATATTCACGTATCAATTCATTCAAAAAATCACCCTCTTTTTCAAGTATAATATTTTTATACCCCCTTGTCAAGATTTTCCGAATTTCCCGCTCAAAAAAAATCGGAAAAATTTGCAAAAAACACTGGACAATTCCAAAATTTTGTAGTATAATGTCTAATAGAATATGTAAAATATTATATGAGATATATAAAAGTCCAACACAAAGGGGGGCAATATGTTTCCTTACAGAAACTGCAAATTATGAATTTACAGCATATCAAGTACATGGTAGAGGTGGAGCGGGTCGGCTCGGTAACAAGGGCTGCCGCCAATATGTTCATGGGTCAGCCAAACCTCAGCAAGGCAATAAAGGAAGTGGAGAACGAGGTCGGGTTTACCGTGTTCAACCGCAGCGCCAAGGGGGTCTTCCCCACCGACAAGGGCGAACGCTTTCTGGAATATGCAAAGGCGATACTTGCCCAGCTGGATAAGATAGAGGAGCTGCGAAGCGCCGACAGCGGCGATATTATCAGGTTCTGCATTTCCGTGCCCAGAGCAAGCTATATCACCCACGCATTTACACGCTTTGTAAGCTCTCTGGACAGCAGCAAGAAGATCTCCATTGATTTCAGGGAGACCAACTCCATGGAGAGCATTTCCAATGTTTGCGACGGCACCAGCAACATTGCCGTGATACGGTACAATGTTGAAAATGAGGAATATTTTATGTCCATGCTGTCGGAGAAAAATCTGAGGTCGGAGCTGCTGCTGAAATTCGATTTCCGTGCGCTTATGTCCGCTGAGGACCCGCTTGCGGCGGGAAATGAGATAACCCCAGAAAATCTGGAGGATTACACCGAGGTTCTCCACGGGGATTACGAGGTGCCCTATCTTTCCTCATCTTACACAAGAAAGCTCGGCAGCGGAAGAATGCGGCAGATCTTCGTTTACGAGCGGGGCAGCCAGTTCGATATTTTAACACAGGTCAAACGGACGTTTATGTGGGTCTCCCCCATGCCCTCGGAAATTCTTTCAAGGCTTAATTTAAAGCAGCTCAAATGCAGAAGTGCAGCGGCAAAATATGCGGACTGTCTTATTTATCCCGCCTCTTACAAGCTTAATAAATATGATCTGGAATTTATAGATCACCTCTATGAGGTACGGGATAAAGCTGCGATAACAATGCGTGAATAGAAGCAAAAATTTCATATGCAGGAATTATAATAAGGATCGGTGAAAATAAATGAAAAACAAGCTAAGCTACCGCAGCACAATAGTCAGCCGCATAGGCATAACGGGAATATCCCTTATTTTGCAGATACTGTGGATAGTCAGCAGCGTTATGAGCCTTTCGACATATTCCACCTGGATAGACCTGGGGTTCAGGCTTCTGAGCTTTCTGGCAGTGCTGTATATTATCTGCAAGGACGATAACCCGTCCTATAAGATCGTATGGATAATCCTTATTCTGGTGTTCCCGATCTTGGGGGGACTGATGTATTTGTTTGCGGGAAATAAAAAGCCCTCGAAGAAAATGCACCGCAAGATAGACGCCGCCCATGAAAGGCTTGTAAAAAGCCTGGCGGACGACAGCGGGATACGTGAAAAAATGTCGGGATACGCCCCCCGCAGCGCCGAAACCTTTTCCTATGTCAAAGGGATAAGCGGTTATCCCTGCTATGACGGTTCCACAATAAAATATTATCCCTTGGGAGACGATATGTTTGAGGAAATATTAAGGGAAGCGGAAAAAGCGGAGCGGTATATTTTCCTGGAATATTTCATAATTGCCGAGGGGGAAATGTGGGACAGGCTGCTGAAAATACTTATTGAAAAGGCGGAAAAGGGCGTTGACGTGCGGATAATTTACGACGATATGGGCTGCATTGCCCTGCTGCCTCCGGGGTACTGCAAGGGACTGGAGAAAAAGCACCCTAATATAAAATGCCTTGCCTTTAACCCTGCAGTGCCTGTGCTTTCCCTGGTGATGAACAACCGTGACCACCGAAAAATTCTTGTAATTGACGGGCACACGGCATTTTCGGGAGGCGTTAATATTTCCGACGAATATATCAACGTTACCCACCCATTCGGTCACTGGAAGGACACGGGCACTATGATAAAGGGCAGGGCTGCTATGAGCTTCTGTGAAATGTTTCTTGAAATGTGGCACGCTTTCAGGGACTGCGATGAGGAATTTTCCCTGTCGGATTATGAAGCGGAAAATTACCCTCAGCTCACGGACAATGCCGGAATTATCCAGCCCTTTTACGACACTCCCCTGGACAAGGAAGCCCTCAGCGAAAATTTGTATATTGACATTTTAAACGCCGCCGAAAAATACGTTTACATCTACACCCCCTATCTTATTCTGGACGACAATATGAAAAACGCCCTTTGCCTTGCGGCGAAAAGGGGCGTGGACGTGCGGCTTGTGACCCCGGGGATCCCCGATAAAAAGGCGATCTACCGCCTGACCCGTGCCAATTACAAGCCTCTTCTGGAGGCGGGGGTGAGGATATTCGAGTACGCCCCCGGTTTTATCCATGCAAAAAGCTTTGCGGCGGACGATAAAATTGCCGTAGTGGGCACGATAAATCTTGACTACAGAAGTCTGTTCCTGCACTTTGAATGCGGCACGCTTTTCTATGGCTGCGAGGCTGTGAAGGATCTGCGCCTGGACTGCGAGGAGACCTTTGAAAAATGCCGTGAGATAACGAATGAAAATGTCAAGGATTATTTCAGAGGGACAATGTTCGACGCACTGTTCAGGCTTTTGGCGCCGCTGCTGTAAAAGCTGTTTACAGTAATAACAAAAGGCTGCTGCATTAACGTGCAACAGCCTCTTTTCCTTTATACAGCCGCTTTTTTGGCGGAAATATATTCCGTAACGGACTTCAGAACCTTGTCGGGGTCAAGCCCATGCACCATGCACGCCTGCTCAAGTGATTCACCTATGGACGAAGGACAGCCTACGCAGTGCATTCCGTGCTGCATTAAAATATACGCAATGCCGTTATCGTATTCAAGCATTTCGCCCATGGTGGTTTGCTTTGTAACTTCCATTTTCTCCGCTCCTTGTCATATCTTATCCGCAAGAGCCGCAGCCTGCTTGCAGCCGTCTGTCTTGTCAATATCGCCCACGTTCAGAACGCCGGGAATAAGCACCTCTCCGACCATATCCCACTTCATCAGCGCAGCGGAACGCTCTATGGGAACACGCACGCCGTCCATAACGGACATATCGTTCTCCTCGCAGCAGGTTATGATCGCACATTTTTTGCCCGCAATATCCTTGCCGCCCACCACAAGGCTGAACAGCTTGTCGATAACGCCCTTTATCTGTGCGGGAATGGAGTACCAGTATACGGGGCACGTAAATACAACAGCGTCCGCTTCAAGAATGGCGGGAGCGATCGTGTTATAATCGTCGTCAAAGGAACAGGCTTTCCCTGTTTTAAAGCAGGTCTCGCAGGCGTGACAGCCGCCCACATTCTGCATAGCGGCGTCAAAGCGGGTGACGGTATGTCCCTTTGCCTCGGCAGCTTTTATAAATGCATCCGTCATTGCAAAGCTGTTGCCGTTTTTGCGTGGGCTGCCTGTGATAACTACTATTTTCTTGCTCATGATAAATTCCTCCCGATAAAAAAATGTTGACTTTTTCGGTCTTTTATATTATAATTATAACAGGAATCAAAAATAAGTCAAGTACGCACATTTAAGTTATATACTTACCTTTGGGAAAGTGTAGATTTGAAGGTCAGCGGTAAACCTTTGAACTTCAGCGTATCTTTGGTGTGAAAGTCTGATTAACGGAGTGGAAAGTTTGAAAGTTAGCGATAATCCCCTAAGTTTCAGAGAAACTTTGGTGCGAACGAAAGATTAGCGGGAGGTAAAAATGGATAAAAGATGCATATCCTCAGAAGCTCTGGGGGAAACGGGCTTCAGCTATACGCTGTCGCTGATAAACGGAAAATATAAAATGACGATTTTGTATACGTTAATGGAATTCGGCGTGGTGCGGTTCAACGAGATGAAAAAATATATCGGGGAAATTTCCTACAAGACCTTGAGTTCTTCATTAAAGGAACTGGAGACGGACGGACTTGTTCACCGTGAAGAATATCCCCAAATACCGCCTAAGGTGGAATACAGCCTGACCGAGCGGGGAAGATCGCTTATCCCGATATTAGACGGTATGTGCGAATGGGGAGATAAAAACCGAATATAACGCAAAAAACTGCCGTGTCATTTTCACGGCAGTTCATTCCTGTTTTTTCTTTTGCTTATCTTCTGCAGCGCCCTGTTAAGAGGCTTAAAAAGCGCCAGCATAAGGATAAAATTGCAGACCCCATGGACTATGTCCCAAGGAAGTCCCGCAAGGAAATATCCCCATGGGTTCACATCGGGAATAAAGATGTACACCAGCGAGCAAAGCCCCCCGAAGAAAAGCCCGCAGACCGCAGAATATGCCGCCCACAAAAGGGAGTCGTCCCCTATCTTATCCCGCAGAAGAACGGCAAACAGCGCCACAAGATTCCAGATATACAGATATGCAACCCACCAAGTGCCGCCGCCCCAGTAAACCAGCTCGCACAGGTTGAACACCGCCACCGCCCAAAAGACCTCCCTGCCGAAATGCACGGCAAAAAGGATAATAAGCAGGGTCACCATTTCAAAATTCGGCAGACCGTTAAGGGCAGCCTTTACCCCTATCATCATAGCCCCCATAAGGGCGCAGCGGGCTATTTTTAGGGCGGCATTCCTGCTTTGCAGGCGAACGCCATTTGAGGCTTTCTTATGAGCCGTAAGCCCCCCGGTTTCGACAGCCTGCGCCTCTGTTTTTTCGGGAGATGTGCCCGATATTCCCGTTGGGTTCGACATTTTCAAAGCCATTACCAGCCCTGTTTCAGCTCGAGGCGGTAGCTGCTGCCGTCGGTAAGGGGCAGGGCGTCCGCACCTAAAGCCGCACTCTCGCCGTCCACCATTACGCACCACCAGTATTGCTCGTCCATATCCTCTTCAAAGCCGTTTACGGAGTGGATATATATGCCGTATTCGCTTTCGCTGTACCCGATAAAATCCTGCTCTCTGCACCACTGACCGAAATATTCGCAGTCGGAGGAATACTCTGCGGATGAACTGAAATCGTCCCTTTCGGAATAGACCTCAAAGGTGAAATTCTTTTCTCCGTCGGCCGTTTCGGGCACGGTAAACGCCGCAATAACCGCCGCCCCCGCAAAAAGCACGCCGCAGCCGATAAGCACTGCGGCTTTGGTTTTGTTTGCCATTTTAATTTTTTCCTTTCAAATATATAGCGCGAGGCAGCACAAATGCCCCGGAAATTTCCAAATAAAAGTGCGGGGCGGAATCGAACCGCCGTCTTATATATCGATATGAGGAGATACAGTTTTTCCACTAAACTACCGCACTCGCCGAAACCGTGGTTTTCTCCGCCTTAGCAGGGCGGCGTTTTCTTAAATTATAAACTATCGGCAAGAATATTATAACATATTTTTCCGCAGACTTTTACCCGATAATTGATAATTAATGATTAATAATTTATTAAGGGCACACCCGCCGGATCGGTTTAAAAGCCACAAATTGCCTTGTGCAACGACAGTTCCTTAGCTTGCATAAAACATTTTTTAATGTTCAATTTGTATATTAATCCGGGTTATTTTTGTAGAAAATCACATTGCCAAAAACCATTGACAAATAAGGTTTTTTCTGGTATAGTAAATATATAAGGCAATCGCTTGCAGCATCGAGTTCATTTACAAGCCGCCTGCGGGATATTTTTTCTCCGGGGGCGTTATTGTTCACCACTTTGTTGCGCTATGCTATTTATTTTGCAGTGGCTTACAAACGTTTACGGGGATATCCTCATTTATGCAAGTTTGTCCGGACAATTGAAAAAAAGGGGGGGATAATAATGTGCATTCATACGACATTGAGGCTCAGACGCTCGGTGCCGTTTTATTTATCAACAGAAAAAATTTACAATGTAAAGGAAGTTAAAACATGAAAAGACAAAAACTTATTTTGACGGTTATATTAACGGCGCTTATCGCCTCATCCTGCGCAGCGGAAGCGGGAAACGATACTGTCGGAGACACTCCGCCGGCGGAAGTAACGTCAACGGAAACGTCAGCCGAAACGTTATCCGAAAGCGAGACCGCAGAGGCTTCGGAAACTACCGAAGCGGCTGAAACATCACCGACCGCCGGAACGACCGAGGCAGACGTTGAAAATGTCACCGGTGACACAGAAACGTCCGTGACCGAAAAGCTATCCGAATTATCCGTTGCAGAGGTGGGGATAGTCGGTCACATAGATGAATTTGACGATGTTGTTCCATGCAAATTCACCTTGGGAGGGGAAGTTGAGCTTGATCCCGCAATCCTCGAAACTGCCGTGAACGCCTACAAGCAGACGGACTATTACAAGGACGCTCTGGAGTATATGAGGGAAAAGTTCACCTATGATGACGGGGGCAATATTGTTTATTCCGAAAGCGGCGAGCCTGTAGACCCCGATAAGACGGATTTTGTATTACATAACATATTACGCTACCATAAGGAATTGCTGATCGAAACGGCGGAGCACGAGATTGACTTTGCCCCTGTTCCGGAATGGTCGTATAAGATAGGCGACGGGTATCTGACCGTGCTGAAGACGGCGCTGGCGAACAGCCTTTTCATCTGGTCCGGCTCGGGCACATCTTACATTCCCGTATATATAAACGGCGACGGCGAGGCATTTGTTTTAGATGAAGCGTGCGCTCAGGATTACAACTCAAACGGCTGCTTCACCTTGGAATATGAGGACGGCAGTATTCATGCGGTAATGGATTTCGGGCATAACAGCATACAATTTGCAACGGTGTATTCCTTTGAGGGTGGAACGCCGAAGCTTGAGATAAGCGGCGTTGAGACTACTATTTATGTTGAAAATCCCATTATTACCGCAAACGGTATTGAAAATGATATACCTGTTCTGTTCCGCCGCAACCATGTATATATGACCGAAATGTTCTTTTGGAACAGCGCAACCTCCGAGTATTGCATGGTGGATTCGGCCGACCCCGACGAAGAGCTTGCACGGGCAATTTGCAGTGATGAAACGGTTCTGGCGGAAATTCCCGATGCTTGGGAGCTTTACCAAAAATACGGAATGAATATATACGGAGGCAGGTATATAACATTTCACGGCAGATTCAACGGCGGCTGCACATTTTCTCTTGATCCGCAGACAGGCGGACTTGCACGTACAGAGGGTAAAGCGGTTACACGATTTTCGAATACAGATAATTTGCCGGAGGGCATAAAGTCTTATAACATTGACCTTACATAGACCTCCCTCCGAAACATTTCAAAAATTCACTGCATAAAACTATTGTAAAGGAAGTAAAGACATGAAAAGACAAAAACTTATTTTGACGGTTATATTAACGGCGCTTATTGCCTCCTCCTGTGCAGCGGAAACGGGAAATGATACTGTCGAAGTCCCTCTGTCGGAGGCAGCGTCATTGGAAACGTCTGCCGAAACGTTATCCGAAAGCGAGACCGCAGAGACTTCGGAAACGACAGAAACGGCTGAAACATCACCGACCGCCGGAACGACCGAGCCCGACAGTGAAAGTGTCACCGGTGACACAGAAACGTCTGTAACCGAAAAATTATCCGAATTATCCGTTGCCGAGGTGGGGATAATCGGTCACATAGATGAATTTGACGATGTTGTGCCGTGCAAATTCACCTTGGGCGAGATGGTCATCCCCGAAAGTGAAATTCTGGAAATTGCCGTGAACGCCTACAGGGAAACGGACTATTACAAGGACGCTCTGGAATTTATGAAGCAGTATTACGGCTACGACGAGAACGGCGGGCTTGTGGAGCTTGCAGAGCCGGAGGATATGCACTTTATAGCACTCTATGCAAAGGGATTGCTGATAGAATCGGCTGCCCCGGAGGTGGATATTGACGCTGCTGCGGTCTATTCATACAATATAGGGGACGGGCATTTGATCGTGCTTATGGCGGTGCTGCCGGAGGGGCTTTTAAGCTGGTCGGGTACGGGTATTGTCCATATTCCCGTATATGTAAACGGCAGCGGCGAGGCATTTATTTTAGATGAATCGTGCAGTCAGGATTACGCAGATTGCTGCACTATAGAATACGAGGACGGCAGCATTCATGCGGTAATGGATTACGGGCATAACATGGGCGGAATGCGCTCGGCAGTGTACTCTTTTGAGGGAGGCGTGCCGAAGCCGGAGATAATCGGCTGGGATCATTTCCTTATTGAAAAAGATATTCCCGTTCTGTTCCGTTACAACGCTGCATACGTGAGAGAGATATTCTTTTGGAACAGTGAAACCTCCGAGTATTGCATGGTGGGTTCAGCCGACCCCGACGAAGAGCTTGCACGGGCAATTTGCAGTGATGAAACGGTTCTGGCGGAAACACCCGAGGCTTGGGAGCTTTACCGGGATAACAAACTGAAAGTTTTCGGCGGCAGATATATAACATTTCTTATATACAACGGCCTCACAGGCGACACATATTCTCTTGACCCCCAAACCGGCGGGCTTGCAAAGGACAAAACGGTTATACCATGTTTAGTTGAAGATAATAAGCCCGAGGGCATAAAGTCATTTAACATTGACCTTACATAGACCTCCCTCCGAAACATTTCAAACTGCACTGCATAAAACTATTGTAAAGGAAGTAAAAGCATGAAAAGGCAAAAACTTATTTTGACGGTTATATTAACGGCGCTTATTGCCTCATCCTGTGCGGAGGAAACGAGAAATGATACTGTCGGGGAAGTCCCCCTGTCGGAGGCAATTTCAACGGAAACGTCTGCCGAAACGTTATCCGAAAGCGAGACCGCAGAGGCTTCGGAAACTACCCAAATATCCGAAACGTCTGTGACCGAAAAATTATCCGGATTATCCGTTGCCGAGGTTGGAATAATCGGTCACATAGATGAATTTGACGATGTTGTTCCGTGCAAATTCACCTTGGGCGAGGCGGTGGAACCCGACCCGACAGTCCTCGAAACTGCCGTAAACGCCTACAGGCAGACGGACTATTACAAGAACGCTCTGGAGATGATGAGGGAGTATTACAGCTATAACGACAGCGGCGAGCTTGTGGAATCGGAGGAAATGTATTTTTTACCACGCTATGCAAAGGAAATGCTTATGGAATCTGCTGCCCCGGAGGTGGATATTGACGCTGCTGCGGTCTATTCCTACAATGTGGGGGACGGGCAGCTGATCGTGCTTATGGCGGTTCTGCCGGATAGCCTTTTCGTCTGGTCCGGCACGGGAATTGCTCATATCCCCGTATATGTAAACGGCAGCGGCGAGGCATTTGTTTTAGATGAAGCGTGCAGTCAGGATTACAGCGGCTGTTTCACCGTAGAATACGAGGACGGCAGCATTCATGCGGTAATGAATTTCGGGCATAATATGGGCGGAATGCAATCGGCGGTATACTCTTTCGAGGGGGGCGTGCCGAAACCGGAGATCAGCGGCTGGGGGCATATTGATATTGAGGAAGGTATGCCTGTTTTGTTCGCATATAACAGCTTTTATATGAATGAGCTGTTCTTCCGCAGGGAAAATTCCCCGGGATATTGTCTGGTCAAGGGTGTAAATGCCGATGAAGAGCTTGCACGGGCAATTTGCAGCGATGAAACGGTTCTGGAAAGAGTGCCGAATGCCCGGGAGCTTTACCAAGGCGGCAATCTGAACGTTTACGGCGGTAAATATATAGAAATTACCGACGGCTTTGCGCCCACTTTTTCCATAGACCCGCAGACCGGGAAGGTCACCCCGGATAAATCTGTTATAGATTTTATGCACGATGAATTTCCCGGGGACTTTGAACGCTTTAACATTGACCTTACATAAACACTTTCCTCAAAGGTGAATTTATCGGTCGGACAGGGGAATATTACAGGAGGATATACGGATAAGCCTGCCCGGAAAATTGTGCAAATCGACAGTGCCAAAAGTATGTCCCCCGAAAAAATCTCCCTCTCTTTCGCACTTTTTCTATGTTCTTAATGCTTAAATAACGTAAACGTTTTTTGTTAAAAATATACAAAATATTTTTTGGAAAATTTACTTTGTTCAAAACTATTGACAAAAATGTTTTTTTTTGGTATAGTAAAATATATAAGGTGACAAATTGTTGCCGTAATGCGGATTCGGAAATATGCAAATTTTTCCCGGATTAAAATGAAAGGCGGAATTTCCAATGAAGACTCAGATCGTAAACGGGGTTTCTATGCCCAACATCCCCTGGCAGGAGAAGCCTGCGGATTGCAGAGACGTGGTTTGGCGCTATGACGCTAACCCCATTATCAAGCGTGACCACATTATGGTTAAAAAGGCAAACGGCTACAGAGAGCCCTCCAACTCCATTTTCAACAGCTCGGTAGTTCCCTTTGAGGTAGGCGACTACAAATTTGCGGGCGTTTTCCGTGTTGACGACAGAGAGCGCAACATGGAGCTTCATGTAGGCTTCTCCAAGGACGGTATCAATTGGGATATCAACGAGGAGAGGATACACTTCAAGTGCGATATTCCCGAGGTTGCACAGTGGCAATATGGCTACGACCCCAGAGTATGCAAAATGCAGGGCGAGGACAGATACCTTGTTACCTGGTGCAACGCTTACGGTTGGAAGCCCACTATCGGCATTGCCTACACCACCGATTTCAAGGAATTCACTCAGCTGGAGAATGCATATCTGCCCTTTAACAGAAACGGCGTTATGTTCCCCAGGAAGATTGGCGGCAAGTATCTTATGATGAGCCGTCCCTCCGACAGCGGACATACTCCCTTCGGCGATATGTTCATCAGCCAGTCCCCCGACCTTACCTACTGGGGCGAGCACAGGCACGTAATGGGTCCCTCCAAGGGCTGGGAGTCCACCAAAATGGGCGCAGGTCCTATTCCCATTGAGACCGACAGAGGCTGGCTCATATTCTATCACGGCGTTCTTACTTCCTGCAACGGCTATGTTTACAGCTTCTCTGCTGCTCTTCTTGATAAAGATGAGCCCTGGAAGGTTCTGAAGAGAGGCGCTTCCTACCTTATCAGCCCTCAGACAAGCTACGAGCTTATCGGTGATACCGACGCTGTAACATTCCCCTGCGCTAACCTTGTTGACGCAGACACAGGCAGGATATGCATTTACTACGGCTGCGCTGACACCTGCACCGCACTGGCATTCACCACTGTTGATGATGTTATGGACTTCCTTGACAACAACAGCCAGGTTTAAGCTAGAGGCTAGAGGTTAGAGTGCCGGAAACTAGAATTTAAATTCATTTTAAAATAATAAAAAGAGGCAGGAATTTTCTTGCCTCTTTTTTTGTGCGTATTGGTTTATGCAGTATGCATAATAAATAAATGATTTTTTATGTAAAAGGACAATTTTACCAAAATACATTGACTTTTGTATCACCCTATGTTATTATGTTCTTATGGTGACACTGAAACGAGGTGATAATACGTCTCCGAAAACAGGCAGACCCACCACAGACCCCAAGAAGCACGAAACACGCATTCGTATGTCCGACGAGGATGTGCGCCTGCTGGAATACTGTGCGGAAAAACTGGGTATGACCAAAGCGGACGTTATCCGCAAGGGTATACGTGAGGTTTATGCAAAGGTGAAAAAATAACGTACTGCCCCGCTTCGCAAACGAACACAGTACGTTAAAACAACCGGACAAAAAAGCCTGTCCGAAATCTATTATACATCGGAACGGCTTTTTTGTCAAGACTTTTTGAAAGGATTTGATAAAAATGAACGAAAAACAATTACCCACCCTGAGAGAAATTTTCTTTGAATTCGAGCTTGACATTCAAAAAACGGCAGAACATGAGATTATCTGCAAAGCAATGAGTGAGCTGCTGAAAACAGTGGTCAGCAAATCGGGCGAACCCGATTTTGTTGTTTCCGATAAGGTTTTCGCTCTGCTTCTTAAGGCAAGCAGCGAGGCGCAGGCGCAGGGCTTTGAGCAAGGCTTTGAATTTGCAAAGAGCCTGTACAAATAACAGCTTTACATAACTTAAACACGCTCCCCCGTCAAGTCATAGCGGGGGAGCTTTTGTTTATTCCTCAAAAGTAAATGTTACCTCAATGGTCTTTATTCTTTCATTATCGCCTATATCGAGAATGGTTGCCGAGCAGCCGTCCAGCGAACCGTCGGCAGTCCTGCCCTTTTCGGGAACGTTCTTGACCCACTGATTAACAAGATTTACCCTTGTGCATTTATCGTCGTCGGAGGCGGTGTAGCCCTTTGCGGTCATTTCCTTTGCCTCGCCGTTTATGAGTATCTCATCAATCGTTATCTTGCACCCGGGGAAGAACAGCTCGCCGTTTGATACGCCCAGGGCGGAAAATCCCATTCCCTTGGCGGGTCCGCAGCCCGAAAAGTCCAGCGCCACGGTATATGTACCCGAACCCGTTATCTGCACGTTGGTGGCTTTAACGCCCGTGGTCATATTGGTGGGGTCGTAGGTATCGCCCACGCTGTAGGCTATGCCGTAATCGCTGCTGTTGAACATAAGCCAGGCTATTGCCATATCGTCCGAGGGCGGGAACTCTATCCCCTCCATTTGTTCGGACTGCGCCGCCTCATATGTTGCCTCGATCTTCTCCTTGGCGGCGGACTTTACGGCGGCGGTGTCGCTGCTCTCGTTTGCCAGCCGCCTTTCATCAAAAAGCTTTGTCAATGCCTCATCGGCGGTGGTGTTCGTAATGCGCTTGTAGAAGTTGCTGCAATCCCAAAGCACGGGGCAGAAATCGTACAAGTCGCAGTTATCCAGCAGATTGTCATAGAATTTATCGGTCTCGGGCTTTATCCCGCCGCTCTTCATCATTACCGCATATTCGCCGATAACCACGCCGTAGCCCGCTTCGGAGAACTTGCTGAGTTTTTCCATAAGCCCGTTCTGTTCCTCGTAATCCTTGGGCGAGCCCCAGACGTTCACGCTGTCCGTGCCGCAGTAATCCCAAGGGGTATAGTAGTGAACGGAGAGAAGCAGCTTGCTGTCGGCTGTGTCCTCGGGCATTTTAAAGCGGTCGTCGCAGGTTTTCTCAATGTCGGTATTATATCCCGCTATCAGCAGAAATCTGTCGGCATTAGCCCCGCCCTGTGAACGGATAAGCTTTACAAATTCGCTGTTGATAAGGTTGGCTGTCTCGTAGCACTCATTGGTGTTCAAAACGCCCTCCGAGCCTGTAACATCGGCGTCGTTGAGCCTGTCTCCCAGCTCCTCGTTGGCGGATTCAAAAATAAGCTCATAGGGATAATCCTTAAAGCGCTCCCCTATCTGAGACCACATGGCCTTGTACATTTCCATTGCACTGTCTCTGGTTGCGGTGTCCTCAGCGCCGAACATACCCCACCAGCTGCCGTCCCAGTGGTCGTTGACGATAACGTACATATCTGCGTCCAGCGCATAGCGCACTACCGTTTCCACACGGGTCATAAGCCTCTCGTCAATGGTATAGTCGCCGCTTTCAAAGTTCATGCCGTTGGTCCAGGCAACAGGAATGCGCAGGGTGTCAAAGCCCGCAGCCTTCATGCCCTTTATCATTTCCTCGGTGGTATAGGGCTGCCCCCAGCCTGTTTCCATTCCGTCGGGGTTTGCGCCGTTAAGGTAGGTTTTGTGAGAGTATGCTTCAAGGGTGTTGCCGAGATTTATGCCGTTGCCCATAAGCCTTATAACTTCAAGACTTGTAAGGGAATTTGCCTCGGCGGGGGCTTCTATGGCGGCAAGGGTCACAGCGCCGCCTGCTTCGGCGGCAATTTCCGTCCCTTCGGCAGCACTTTCTGTGTCTGCGCCAATGTTCTCATTGCCCTGCGGTGCATTTTCCCCGCCGCAGCCGCAGAGGGAAACGGCAACGGCTGCCGCAAGGGCTGCAAATTTTTTTGTAAGGCTGTTTTTCTTCATTTTCCTTGATTCTTCCTTTCATAAAATCCCGCTTTTTAAGGAGGCGGAAATTCATTGTATTTAGCGGTATTTCCGGGTAACCTTTTATTTGAAAACGTTACCATTTCCGCTGTCGGTCATGCTGATACAGCTTCGTTTTATTAATCATACCATATCCGGACGTGTAAAAAGTAAATTTTCTGTAAACGTTGTATTAACTTAAACAAAATGCTGAAATATTTACCGTTTTTTCTAATGAAATTTTAATCTAATTTTAATCTTTTTTTAATGGACATTTCTTATGCATTATGGTATAATTATATTAGAATATTTTTTATAAAGCAATAAGACAAACCGGAATTTATAGGTGATGAAGTTTGAAAGTTAGCGGTAAACCCCTAAGTTTCAGCGTACATTTGGTGTGAACGTCTAATTAACGGAGTGGAAAAGTTTGAAAGTTAGCGGTAAACCCCTAAGTTTCAGAGTATCTTTGGTGTGAAAGTCTGATTAACGGAGTGGAAGTTTGAAAGTTAGCGGTAAACCCCTAAGTTTCAGCGTACCTTTGGTGTGAAA
>CAZGAZ010000035.1:0-33537 GCA_964523835.1 uncultured Ruminococcus sp. | reverse complement strand
CGCTGAAACTTAGGGGTTTACCGCTAACTTTCAAACTTCCACTCCGTTGATCAGATTTTCACACCAAAGCTGCGTTAAAACTTAGGGGATTCTCTGTAACTTTCAAACTTATCCCGCCTTTCCCTTAAAATGAATTTCGGGCATATAATAATTTTATAAATTTTGTCATATAAATATGAACTTAATATTTCTCCGATTTAACTCTATTTTCATTATAACACACTTTTAAGTAAATTTCAATAAAAAATCGCAAATTTTTCCGAATAATTTATGATTTTTTACATTTTGTTATAACAGTTCAGCGTGATAAAGAGATATAGGGGTGAATTTTATGGAAATTATATGAAAACTTACACAAGATTTTATATAATGTTAACAAAAAGAATTTGAGAAGATATTGTAAAAATACTTGCAATATCCGACAAAATATGTTATACTATAAGATATGTGAGTATGTATGAACATACTTTATATGCAGATGTGAACATTTTCAAATTTTGGGTCGGAACGTTCCCGAAAAGAAAGGAAATATAAAATATGTCAAGATTTGTCGACAGTATAATACTGGTGCTTAAAGGGGCTTGCGTGGGGATAGCAGACGCTGTGCCCGGAGTAAGCGGCGGGACAATTGCTTTTATTCTGAAAATTTACGACAGACTGCTGGACGCAATTGATCTTAACCCGAAAAAGCTTATAAAAAATCTGCCCTTTCTTATTCCGTTGGGGATAGGGATAGTGGCGGGGGTTTTCTGTGCCTCAAAGATGCTGGGGTATTTGTTTGAGAATCACAATGTGCCCACGCAGATGTTTTTTATGGGGATTATAATCGGGTCAATGCCTGCCATATACAAGGAATGCCGTTCTGCGGGGCAGTTCAGGCCTGTGCATATTATTCCCTTTGTTATTGCACTGGCGGGGATAGTGCTGTTCAACTCGTTGAAAGAGGGCAGCGCAGAGGCGGGGGACAGCCCTATTGCCATAATCCTTATGACAATTGCTGCTGCTGCTGCAATGATAATGCCGGGGCTCAGCGGTGCGCTGGTGCTGAAGATACTGGGGGGATACGAGGGGGCTATCACTGCGGTGAGCGATCTGGATATTGTGACATTATTGTATTACGCCATTGGCGCTGCTGTCGGCTTGCTGGCGGCGGCTAAGATCATATCCATATTGCTGGCAAAGTGCAAGACAGGGACTTACTGCGCTATTATGGGGCTTATTATCGGGTCATTGCCTGCGATATATCCGAGGGAATTTACGTTTTACGGCGAGGGGATAATTGCTGTTGTCATCTTTGTTCTGGGAGTGGCGCTTCCTATCGGAATGGAGCTTCTGGGGAAAAGGCTCGAGGGGAAGAAAAAGCCCGAAGAGGCGTGATTACCGTATACGGAAAATGGCAGTAAATTTTTAAAAATTTATTTTGCATGAGTTTTCGGGCGCAGCGGATTTGTTGCGCCTGCTTTATATATTATAACACAGTGCAAAAGAAATGTCCATTAAATAAAACTGAACATTTGATTAATTTTTGATTAACGCAAAAATATTTTTTGTTTTGATATATTAAACAACCGTAAAATCGCAGAAACATTTGGGCAGCCTTGGCAGCCTTGGCAACCTTGGCTGCCTGATTGCATTGCCGCAAATTGATACCGCACAGTTGTGTCACGCTGCTTCAGGGCATCAGGAAAGGATGCTGTTCAACCGTTGGTTGAATAAACATCAACCGATGATGTATGGAAAACCGGATCTGCGGTAAGTATAATAATAGTTGTAAAAAGAAATTGCACGACCGGAATTTACAGGAACGTTGCAATGAAAGGAAGCGATATTATGAAAATTGTCATTGATGAGGTTTTAAAAAAGCTGCGCAGTCAGAAGGGACTTACACAGGAGGCTCTGGCGGAGGAAATGGGGGTAAGCGTTCAGGCGGTGAGCAAGTGGGAGAACGGGCTTTCCTGTCCGGATATTGCAGCGCTGCCGGGACTGGCGGAATATTTGGGGGTTACGGTGGATCATTTGCTGACAGGGCGTGAGGTGTCTGCAGCGTCTGCGGCGAATGCTGTATTGGAGCTGCCCGATGACGGTGTGCTGCGGGTGGTGCAGGCTGTGGGAAACAGGTTGCTGTCGGCGGGTGAGGCAAAGGAGAAGATAAAGCTGATCTTTCCGGAGAAGCGCCCCGGAGAGCTTCCGGAAAAGCTGAATGTTGAGATCCGCTGTGAGTGCACCGTTGAGGGGGATATATACGGCAACCTTAATGCAGGTTGCGGTGTGCAGTGCGGCAATGTGGCAGGAACTGTAAATGCGGGGAACGGCATTTCCTGCGGCAGTGTAGGCGGCAGTGCGAATGCGGGTGACGGCATTTCCTGCGGCAGTGTAGGCGGCAGTGCCACTGCGGGTGACGGTATTTCTTGCGGGAGTGTGGGCGGCAGTGCCACTGCGGGAGACAGCGTCAGCTGCGTAAATATAGGCGGAAGTGCCTCGGCAGGAGACGGCATAAGGTGTCAGACCATAGGCGGAGATGTTATTGAATGCCGTGGAAATATTGAATGCAACGAGATAAAGGGAAATGTAAGGTGCGAGGGGGATATAAATTATTACACCGAAAAGGTCGTAGGGGACTGAAAATTTACGGCATTTGCGTCAAAAGGGACTGCTGCACTGTTGCACTGTTGCACCGCCCCCTGTCAAGCAGACAGTGAAAAAATACTCTGCAATATGACTGAAAGCAGTCGGTACAAATTTGAAATGGCCCCAAAATTCAGACAAACATTTAAGAAAAATTATGCAAAGCGGCTAATGAAAGACTTGGCCGCTTTAGCTATGCGGATGTGAGACGAAAATCAACAGGAGATAAGCCATTATGTATCAACTTGATTCGCTTGGTATTGTACCGGTCAATGTGGTCCTCAAGTTCAGAAATGAACTGTTCAACAGAAGAAAAAAACCGTAAATAAAGGAGTTCGTTTTTCGGCAAGCCGTACCGTTATCAATAATATTTTCTCTTGCTTTTTTCTGCGTGAGTATTTGACTGCAGCCATAGCATTTCGGCGATCGCTTCTAAAACCGTCGGAGAATAGTATATGTGATTATCAAAGACTGTCAAATACACGGGCTGAGAGATACCGTTCACCAGTATCGGGAAAAACTGCTGCAATGGTTTTTCCTGCATTTTCGGCACGCCCGGCAAGCTGTATCGCCGCCCACGCCGCAGCTCCGGAGGAAATACCTGCCAGTATGCCTTCGCTTGCAGCAAGGAGTCTGACTGTTTCAAAAGCGTCATCATTTCCAACGGTTATTATCTCATCGTAAATATCCGTGTTAAGCGTATTCGGTATAAAGCCTGCACCTATACCCTGGATCTGATGTGCGCCGGGCTTTCCGCCTGACAAAACAGAGGAATCCTCAGGCTCAACTGCAACGACCTGAATGCCGGGATTTTTGGATTTCAGATACATTCCCGCTCCGCTGACAGTGCCGCCTGTTCCCACTCCCGCAACAAAAATATCTATCGCACCGTCTGTGTCGTTCCATATCTCGGCTCCGGTGGTCTTGAAATGAACGTCGGGATTTATAGGATTTGTAAACTGTGACGGGATAAAGCTGTCCGGTATCCGGGAGGCAAGCTCCTGTGCCTTTATTATAGCACCCTTCATTCCCATTGTACCGTCCGTCAGAACAAGCTCGGCACCGTATGCTTTCATCAGCTTGCGGCGTTCAACGCTCATGGTTTCGGGCATTGTAATGATCAGACGGTATCCTCTTGACGCTGCGACCGCCGCAAGACCGATACCTGTATTTCCGCTTGTGGGCTCAATGATCACGCTGTCGGGGGTAAGCAGCCCCTTTTCCTCCGCATCGTCTATCATTGCCTTTGCGATCCTGTCCTTTACGCTTCCTGCGGGATTGAAATATTCGAGCTTCCCGAGAATTACAGCGTTCAGGTCCTGTGACCTTTCAATGCCGGCCAGCTCCACAAGGGGAGTATTTCCGATAAGGTCGGTAATTTGCCGATATATTTTCATAAGCTTGCCTCCTTAAATATTCATAGCATCCATTGATGTGATGTATTCCAGAGTGGGTACGAATATATGCTCATGCCTTGTTCCTTCAAATACCTTTTCTCCTTTATGAAAAGCGCATAGCTGCGTCATCGGGTATGGCTTCCAATTACCGTTATCAAGCGGCTTTGTAGAGAAAACCGTACTGTTGTTTTCCGATTTATAATACAGCGTATCACGCATATTCTGATGCACATACAGCAGCTCTCCGTCATATATTATCAGATTCAGCTTGTTGCGCTTTGACAGGGAGATCACAAAATTATTCACACAGTCAAATCTTTGCTGCGCAGTTTTCGGCCTGCAAGCATTGATCTCATCAGTCAGAGCAAGGGATATGCGTTCGGAATCGGTATTACCGACCTGCGTATACAGATACTTCATAAGCTGCCTGCCCGAGTAGATCGTACCGTTGTGGATAAGCGTCCAGCAGCGGCCGCTGCTGTCGGTCTGGCTGTAAGGGTGACAGTTTTCAGGCTTTACCGAACCGACTGTGGCTAAACGAATGTGCGCAAGAGCGCTGCGCTGAGGAGGGAGTTTTTCGACTGTTTCGGCATTTGTAAGGCTTTTTGTCGAGCATACAGGCTCTTTGATCAGCTCTCTTTTGCCGCAGTTTTCGCTCATAAGTCCCCAGCCGTGAGGATGCTGTATGCCATGGCTGAAAAATTCTTGCAGATATCTGCGGATGTCCGTTTCGTGACGGGAAGAAAAACCCAAAAGCTCACACATATAATTCACTCCCTGCCATAATTTTTTCACATATCCTTCCGCTGTTCAGTTTCCGACGCTCATATGTTATGATCTCATTGGCGTTTGGGTCCTCCAAAAAGAATTTCCCCATTTTGTCAAGGAAATTATTTGCTGCTTCCTCTATTGGAATGTTGTCTATCGTAACGTCCGAAATATCATACAAAGCCGCCGACTGATGATCTTTAATTGCCTTTTCCTGTAATTCAGGCGTAAAATCAAAATCATCCATGTGCAGCAAATAAATCAAAAATAAATGCGCAAACTCTAAATCCTTCTGTGCAATGCCAAGCTTCTCCAAAGGATTCAGATCAAACATTCTCAGCTCAATGTGGTCTGCACCGCCGCTTAACAGCGCATCCAAAGAATTTTCACCTTTCGGCTTCAGGCGCACAGGCAGATACAGCTCGCCTGCGGAAAACAGAGCGCCTTTTTTTATATAATTCTCAATACTTTCTGTATATGATGACAGACCGGAATAATCAAGCAGCGGAACAAACTGATTCCAATAGCCTTTCCGACTGTTTCGCATTGAGGAAAATCCGCTGAATGAAGCGCCCTGCGCACCGTCCTTATCAAATGAAAGATCATATATCGGACTTGCAGCGGTCAGCAGTACCATAAGCCAGCTGTATCGGCTCACATGCTTGAGCAGTCGGAAATATACGGCGTTTTTGAAATTCTCATAAGTCTGATCCCGGTCTGTATGCAGGCTTTTCAGGTAATCCTCCGAAAATGAAAAATTAAAATGAATACCGGAATACAGCATCATTCGCTTGCCGTACCGTCGGGCAAGATTTATTCGGTAGTCATGCTTTGCAGAAAGTATTCCGTCATACTGTGCGATAGGTATCTCCGCCTCGTTTTCAATATGCGGGGGATTGCTGTACAGCCACAATGATTCGCAGTTTTTATCCAGTATTGTTCTTGCCTTTGTATCGAGGGCTTCGAGAGCGGTCATAACTTCCGAAATATTATTGCAGACAGGCGTAATTATTTCAAGCTGATTTTCGCAGAAATCTCTTGATAGATTTTCATCGTCAAACGGATGAAGCGTCTGCGCAAGACGGCCTTTTTTATCTATTCGGAGCGTTTCACGTTCCAGACCGAATTTTCCGTCAAATATGTATTTTTCCATTGGAATCACCTCTATGATACGGGTTGCAAATTTTGAGATCCTGTGTTATAATAAATAATAAATATAAAAATAACAGGAGGTACGATATGTCGGATATATTTTCGGAGCTTATTGAGGATATTGAAAAAAGTGCTCTTAATGTACACGGTATTGAAATTTTTCACAATGGCGGTATTGTTTCCCGCTATATGCGGCGGAACGATATCCGTTATCCAGTCTATTCCGCCACAAAAGCATTTACTTCGACCGCTGCGGGGATAGCCTGCGACGAAGGGAAATTTTCCGTTGAAGCTCCGCTTTGTGAATACCTTGAAAAGAAATATCTTCAAAATATGCCCGCAAAGCTAAGGCAGGAATTCTGCAAGGTCACAGTGAAAAGATTCCTCACAATGTCGGTAAAGGGCTATCCGTTCCGCCCCGACGGAGACGACTGGCTGGAAACAGTCCTTAAAATAAATGCGGATTATTCCGAGAATTCATTTTCCTACACAAATATTTCGGCATATTTAGTCGGCGTCGCCTGTGAAAATGCAGTAGGCGTGAACCTGTCCGAATATATGAAAACACGCCTTTTTGAGCCGCTCGGAATAACCGACCCCAAATTTCAATACGACCCGCAGGGACGCTTTTACGGCGCATCGGGAATGTATCTTACAGTACATGAATTGAGCCTTTTGGGGCAGCTTTATCTGCAAGGGGGAGTATTCGACAATATGCGCATTTTCTCCGACAATTGGTGCAGGGAAGCTGTGAAACGGCAGATCGACAATGCCGAGGGCGGTTACGGTTATTTCTTCTGGACAAAAGGCGATCATTTCAGTATCAGCGGTAAATGGGGACAAAAATGTCTTGTTTATCCGCAGAAAAAACTGATGATAACTTATCTTGGAGATATGCCCGAAAGTTCCGCTAAAATGCTGTCTCTCGCAGAAAATTTTGCGGAGAATTACGGATAAAGCGCAGTCCTTATCCTGTCAAGAGCTTCTTTCAGAACACTTCTCGGACATGCAGCATTGATACGCTGGAAGCCGTTTCCGCATTCGCCGAAGATTTTTCCGCTGTCAAGCCAAAGCCTTGCCTTGTGTATGATAAGGTCGTCAAGCTCGGAAACGCTCAGTCCCGTTTTTCTGAAATCCAGCCACACAAGATATGTGCCTTCCGTGTCTGTCATTGTTACATTCGGGAGTTTTTCGCTGATGTACTGTTTTATAAATTCTATATTGTCCGCAACATAGGAAAGCATTGCCCGATACCATTGCCCGCCCTTGCTGTATGCAGCCTCGCAGGCAACAAGCCCCATAACGCCAAGCTGACTTGTACCCGCTGCGTCAAGCTGTTTTCGGAATTTCGCTCTGAGCTCACGGTTCGGAATAAAGATATTTGACATCATCATGCCTGCAAGATTAAATGTCTTGCTTGGAGAAGTGCAGGTAATGCTGATATTTTCAAAATCCTTTTTCAGACCTGCAAATACGGTATGCTTGCCGCTGAATACAAAATCCTGATGTATTTCGTCGCTGACAACGGTAACGCCGTACTTTACGCAAATATCGCCGAGACGTTCAAGTTCCGATTCTGTCCACACCCGCCCCACAGGATTATGCGGATTGCAAAGGAAAAACAGCTTTATTTTTTCATCGGCAATCTTCTTTTCAAAATCCTCAAAATCAATATGGTAACGGTTGTCATCACCCGGATACAGCGTATTGCTTATAGCCCTTCTGCCGTTGTCTGCAATGACCTCCGAAAAGGGATAGTACACGGGGGGCTGTATCAAAACGCTGTCTCCCGGCTCGGTATAGGCTTTTACCGCCATTGCAAGGGCGAACACCACTCCGGGAGTTTTCACAAGCCATTTTTCCTTGACGTCCCAGTTATGATGCTGCTTCAGCCAACTGCGGACTATTTCGAAATAATCCGATTTGACTTCGCTGTAGCCGAATATGCCGTGCTTTACACGTTCGATCAGTGCGTCCTCAATATATGAGGAAGTTTCAAAATCCATGTCTGCGACCCACAGCGGCAGGACATCTTTGGGCATACCCCGCCTTTCCGCAAAATCATATTTCAGACTTCTTGTATTTCGACGGTCTATTATTTTATCGAAATCAAGATTCCTCTCTGCCATAAAGTTCACCCTCCGTTTCACGAAATACCTTTTCAAGCTCGTTTATCAGATCCTCCGCATTTTCAATACCCACAGAAAGGCGGAGGGTATTTTCCGTTATCCCGTTTTTCTCCCGTATCTCCCGAGGGACATCCGCATGGGTCTGAGTCGTCGGATATGTTATCAGCGTTTCCACTCCGCCCAGACTTTCCGCAAACTTTATCATGCGGACCTTTTCCAGAACAGACAGGGCAAACTCCTTGCTTTCAAGCTGAAACGTCAGCATTCCGCCGAAGCCTCTTGCCTGTTTTTTCATGATCTCATACCCCGGATGCCCGGGAAGTCCCGGGTATATCACCCTTGTGACCGCTTTCTGTTTTTTCAGCCATTCGGCAATTTTTAATGCGTTCTCCTGTGATTTTTCCATACGTATCCCCAGAGTTTTGATACCTCGGAGAAGCAGCCAGCTGTCAAACGGAGCAAGTCCGGCTCCGGTAGTCTTTATCAGGAATGCAAATTTCTCGCTTATGTCCGATCTGCTTGTCACCAAAAATCCTGCCAGTGTATCATTGTGGCCGCTGAGATATTTTGTGCCGCTGTGAACTGCAATATCTGCGCCCAGGTCAAGAGGATTCTGAAAATAGGGCGACAAAAAGGTATTATCCACGATCAGGAGCAGCCCATGCTTTTTGGCAATTTTTGCAAGCTCGGAAATATCCGTAACGTTCATCATCGGGTTTGTGGGAGTTTCTATGTATATGGCTTTTGTATCGGGAGTTATATAATCCTCGGCGTTTTCTCTGCTGCAATCAATATTTGAAAATGTAATGCCGTTTTTTGCGGACACATTCCGGAACAGGCGGATACTTCCGCCGTACAGATCGGAGTCTGCAATAATATGGTCGCCCGGCTCAAAAAGCTCCATAAGCATGGAGACAGCAGCCATTCCCGAGGAAAAGGCAAATGCTGCCTTACCGTTTTCAAGTGAGGCTATAACCTTTTCAAGATGTTCTCTTGTGGGATTTTGCAGCCTTGAATAATCATAGCCGGTGCTTTTCCCTACGCCGGGATGAGCGTATGTTGCCGACTGATATATGGGAAAGCTTATTGCCCCGTAATGCGGACTGCTGTCCTCGTCCTCCTCTAAATGCAGACACTTTGTTTCAATTTTTCTCTCCATTGCAGGTTTCCTCCTTATATCGGGATATATTTTTTATCGGGACGACATATTGTTTTATGAACGGTTTCAAATGTTCAATAAATTAATTCCCGTATCAGTCATCGTATCGCCGTTTGGGTGCGGATAAAAATACGGGCTTTCTCATTGTTATGCCGGTCAACTCCTACAAAATATATCAAATTAATATGCTTTCATTATATCATAAAATAATCCTTTTGTATAATACTTTTTTCCTTTAATTGATTATAGATTTTTCCTATAATATTATAAAAGCCAAAGGAGCCGTGCACAGCCCGCTGCAGCAGCTCCTTTATTTTATTTCAAAAAAATATTGCCCATATTCGCTTTCAAGAAGTCTTACTCCAAATACATCTTCAATTGTGTTGTTTTTCACCGCATATTCCGGAGTTCCGAAAAACACAAGCTCTCCTTTGTCCATTACCGCAATTTTATCCGAATGGGTGAATGCGGCATTTATGTCGTGAAGCACGGCGACAACAGCCTTTCCGCTGTCACACAGTTGTTTCATGAGTCTTGTAAATTCAAGCTGATATTTTATGTCAAGATATGTTATAGGCTCGTCGAAAAAAATATAATCCGTGTCCTGCGCAAGCCGCATTGCAATATGGGCCTTCTGCTGCTGACCTCCGGAAAGCTCCGAAAGGGGCTTGTCCGCAATATCTCCAATGCCAACGTAGGCAATTGCTTTTTCCGCAATATCTTTGTCCTCTGCGGAGTACCGTCGGGGATAGCCGAGATATGGAAATCTGCCGTGCATAACAAGGCTTCTCACTGTAACAGAGGAAACAGGATTTATCTGCGGAAGATAAGAAACAGTCCTGGCAAGGCTTTTTTCTTTATATTCCGCAATGTTTTTTCCGTCAATGATTATTTCTCCCGAAGTCGGTTTCAAAAGTCCCGTGCAGCATTGGATAAGGGTGCTTTTTCCGCTGCCGTTAAGACCTATTACGGAAACAGTTTCTCCCTTTTCAAACTGTATATTTATATTTTTAAGTACGTCCTTTTTTCCGTAACCGGCGTACAGGTTTTTCAGTTCAATCACCGTGTCTGCCCCCCTTTTTCCGTATGAGAAGATATATGAAAAACGGTGCGCCGATGTAGGAAATGCAAATCCCAAGCGGCAGTTCATAGGGTGCGAAAATTGTCCGTGAAGCAATGTCGCAGATGTTCACAAACGCTCCGCCGAATATTGCGCACAAAGGGATAATTATGCGGTTTTCCGAAGTCCCCGAAAGTCTGCGGACGACGTGAGGAACGATAAGTCCAACAAAGCCGACAAGTCCCGCAAAACTTACCGCAGCCCCCGCAAGGAGTGCCGCAATTGCAAGAAATATGAACCGTAAGAGAGACACATTCAGCCCTAAGCTTTGAGCGGTCTTGTCGCCAAGTGAAAGAATGTCAAGGTCGTGAGAAAGCAGAAACGCTCCGCAAATCCCGACTGAAATATATATCCATGCAGGGGAGATTTCCGAAATAGAAAGACCCGAAACGCTGCCCGATTTGAATGAAGAAAATCCTGTAAGTACATCTGGGAAAAGCGTTATCACCGTGTCGGAGGCAGCATTCATAAGGCTTGAAACCGCTACACCCGAAAGCACCAGCGTCATTTTTGAAGCCCCTGTTTTTCTTGCTGTCGTATAGACAAGCATCACTGCTGCAAAGGCTCCCAAAAAGGCAGCGGCAGGGAGATAAGACAGATAATCGGGAAATACCGCAAGACAAAGCACCGTGAAAAAACCTGCTCCCGCATTTACTCCGATTATGTTCGGCGCAGCTATGGGATTGCCAAGAACTGCCTGAATTATCGCTCCCGAAACCGCCAGGGCTGACCCCGCAAATATAGTTCCAAGCACCCTCGGCAGGCGGACATAAAAAAGAATCCTTTCGCTTTTTGAAAGTCCGCTTCGAGTAATTTCCGAGAGGATTTGCGATGGAAATATACCCACTGCTCCGAGAAATATTCCCGCAAGAGAGGAAAGTATCAGCAGGAAAATACCCGCTGCAAAAGCTATTTTAATCCGTCTATTCATAATTTAAAATCTCCGCAAGCATTTCATAAGCTTTGTCCCATTTATTGTTGGGCTTGTTGTGGAAATACTCCTTCGGCAGGAAAATACAACGGCCGTTTTCCACCGCCGAAAGCCCGCTCCAGGCAGGATTTGAAGCAAGTATATCCCCGTAGGACTTCCGTGCCTTTTCCTCGTCCGAACCCATTATCGTTATAAATATAAAGTCCGGATCCTGCTCGATTATTTCTTCAATGCTAAGCTCTTCAAGCAGTGACGGAACGGTATCCGCAATATTTATGCAGTTCATATCCGCAAGCATTTTTCCGGTCATTGAATCTTCGCCCTTTGCCTTTATCCCAGCAGAAAAGGCACGGAGATACAGCACGGTTTTCTGCTCTTTATTTTTCTGCTCAGAAATAATTGCATTGATTTTTTTCAGAACAGCTTCGCCGTTTTGTTCATACAAATCCTGCCTGCCTGTTATATCGGTGCATATTTTCAGCATATTTAAATAGTCGGAAAAGTCCTCCACCTCAAACAAAGCGCAGGTTATACCAACTTGCTCAAGAGTTTCCGCAAGCTCTGCGCCGCCGTGAGCCGTTGAGGAAATAATTGCAAAATCTGCGTCGCCGTCGATAAGAAGCTCCGCAGAAGGGGAATCCAGCAGACCGATATTTACGGTGCTGTCGGGAAGATCATAACGTTCATCGTTAAAAACATCCTCTGTGGCAAAGGAAATCGTTCCTCCCGCAAGCTGCCATATGTCCGCAAAGCTGCTTGTGAACACAGCAACTTTTTGCGGCTCTGATATTGTAACTGTCCTGCCTGTGGAATCGGTAAAGGTCACTTCACCGTTATTTTTAACATCGGTTTCCGTAATTGTTCCGGTATTATTTTGCATGATCCCGCTTTCCGTCCCGCATCCCGAAAGCGCCGAAAAAATAAGCAATGACGCAATTATTGATGTGATTTTTTTCATATGTATAAAGCCTCCTTTATTCATAATTCAGTATTGTATCACTTTTTTTTCATGTTGTCAAGAACGAGAAAAATCTCTGCAAAATGCGCTGTAAAGCCATTCTGTAAAATTTTATGGTCATATTGTACATAAAGCCTATATGTTTAATAGATTATTTTTTGTCTGTTTGACAAAATTTTTCAAAAGCTATTGACAAATTTAATTTAAAGAGTTATTATAGCTATTGCAGATAAAACCTATCTGAATAATATGGTTTGAATGGAGGTAACTGCGTTGATCTTTAAGAGAATAGCTATAAGCGGCATTTTTTGCGTTGACGCAGGGGGAATAGCACGATGCTGAATATAAAAACAGTTTCTGATATGTATATGGAGACAATACGCAAAAAGTTATTTTGAAACGAGGTAATTATTATGAAACATATATTTAAGAGAACGGCAGCTATTGCTTTAACAGCCGCATTTGCGGTTTCGCTTTCCGCTTGCGGAAACAGGAACGGAACAGGTGATGCTCCTGCCGAGGACAATGGCGGAAGCAGCAGTTCTATTTCGCTTACAAACGTATCCTACGATCCAACGAGAGAGCTTTACAGCGCATACAATGAAATTTTCAAGGCTCATTGGAAAGAGCTTACGGGAAACGATATCGAGATAACCCAGTCCCATGGCGGCTCGGGAAAACAGGCTCTTGAGGTTGCAAACGGTCTTGAAGCAGACGTTGTCACTCTTGCCCTTGAGTATGATGTAAAGGCTGTTCAGGACGCAGGACTTATTGAAGAAGGCTGGGTAAACGAGTTTGATCTTGACAGCTCCCCTTACACCTCAACTATAGTTTTTCTTGTAAGAAAGGGCAATCCCAAAAATATTCTTGACTGGGGCGATCTGGTAAGAGATGATGTTGGCATAATCACACCCAATCCCAAGACATCCGGAGGTGCAAGGTGGAATTACCTTGCGGCATGGGCATGGGCTGATGAGCAATACGGCGGCGACGAGGCCCGGATAAAGGATTACATAAAGAAGCTTTTTCAGAACGTTCTTGTGCTTGATTCGGGCGCAAGAGGCGCAACCACAAGCTTTGTGGAAAACGGTCAGGGCGATGTGCTGCTGGCATGGGAAAATGAAGCTTTCCTGTCAAAGCAGGATTATCCCGACGATTATGAGATAGTTACCCCAAGTATAAGCATACTTGCACAGCCTTCCGTTGCGATAGTTGATACGGTCGTTGACAAGCGGGGGACAAGAGAAGCTGCGACGGAATATCTCTCCTACCTTTATTCGGATGAGGCGCAGCGTATTGCGGGAGATAACTATTACCGTCCCTCAAATACCGATATTTTAAAGGAATATGAAAATGTATTCGACCTTAATATAAACCTTGTAACGATAGCCGATTTCGGCGGCTGGGATTCGGCTCAGGCGACACATTTTGCAGACGGCGGTGTGTTTGATGAAATATACGAGCAATAATTTTTACTTATAAAATTCTTCATTGACCGGAAATTTCCGCCGTAATGCGCAGTTAAAGGTCATTCGGCGGAATACTTCCGATGATGGTGGATCTGGAGGAATTACATATATGAAAGCTAAAAGTAAAAGGGTGATTCCTCTTTTCGGATTATCCATGGGCGTTACCCTTACAATGCTAAGCATTATAGTGATAATACCGCTTGCGTCGCTGGTGGTTTTTACGGCGCAGATGAGCTTTTCGGATATTATTGCGACCATAACCAGAGCAAGAGTTATTGCAAGCTTCAAGGTGAGCTTTCTTACGGCGTTTGTCGCTTCGCTTATAAATGCGGTAATGGGAGTGATAACGGCGTGGGTGCTGGTAAGATATGATTTTCCGTTCAAAAGGCTTATTGACGGAATGATAGAGCTTCCGTTCGCTTTGCCGACAGCTGTTGCAGGAATATCACTTACATCTCTTACTACCGATAACGGATTGATCGGAAAATTTTTTGCACGATTCGGTGTAAAGATAGCATACACAAGAATAGGAATAACTGTCGCCCTTGTGTTTATAGGCATACCGTTTGTGGTAAGAGCAGTTCAGCCCGTTCTTGAAAAGCTTAGTCCCGTGTATGAAGAAGCGGCCGGAGTAATGGGCGCAAGCAGGACAAAAATTTTTTGGAGCGTTATTTTCCCCGAGATACGTCCTGCGGTTTTCACGGGCTTCGGACTTGCGTTCGGCAGATGCCTGGGCGAATACGGCAGTGTTGTCTTTATAGCTGGAAACAAGCCCTATGAGACGGAGATCACTCCGCTGATAATTATGTCCGAGCTTCAGGAGTACGATTATTCAAGTGCTACTGCCATTGCACTTGTTATGCTTGCTGCGGCGTTTATAATACTGTTTTCGGTAAATCTTATCCAGTCGAGAAACAGTAAGATCTCACAAGGAGAATACTGATGAAAGAGAAAGAAAATAAGCTTGTCAAAATATTCCTTATTGCTCTGACCGTTGTTTTTGTATTTGTAATGCTTGTGCTGCCGTTGGTTGTGGTAATATCAGAATCTCTTCGCAGCGGCTGGGAAGCTTACAAGGAGGCCGTGACGGACGAGTATACAATAAAGGCTGTTATTCTTACGGTGAAAGCCACACTATGGGCGGTTGTCATAAATACTGCTTTCGGTATTTTTGCTGCATGGACAATAACCAAATTTCAGTTCAGAGGAAAGAAACTTCTTACTGCACTTATAGACATTCCCGTTACGGTGTCGCCTATTATTGCGGGGTTGATATTCGTTCTGACGTTCGGCAGACAAAGCTTGCTTTATCCTTACCTTGAAGAAGCAGGCATAAAAATAGTTTTTGCGGTACCGGGGATAATTCTTGCAACTGTGTTCGTTACCTTTCCTTTTATATCCCGTGAGATAATCCCCGTGCTTGAAGCTCAGGGCACGGACGAGGAAGAAGCAGCGGCGCTTATGGGAGCAAACGGCTTTACCATATTTACAAGGGTGACATTTCCCCATATCCCCATATAAAGTGGGCGTTTTTATACGGCGTAGTGCTGTGCGCTGCAAGAGCAATGGGCGAATTCGGAGCTGTTTCAGTCCTTTCGGGACATCTTCGGGGAAAGACAAATACGCTTCCTCTGCACGTTGAGATACTTTTCAACGAATTCAAATATGTGCCTGCCTTTGCTGTTTCGTCAATACTGGTAATGATGGCGGTAATCATACTTATTATCCGCAGCATGGTGGAGTATATAGGAAAAAAAGAAAAATAATTTTTTGATTTTAGGGACGGTTGGCTTATGTATGTGGAACTGAAAAATATAAATAAAAGCTTCGGCAGCTTCAAGGCTTCTGACGACGTCAGCTTCGGAATAGAAAAGGGCAGGCTTGTGGGGCTGCTGGGACCCAGCGGTTCGGGAAAAACAACTATTCTGAGAATGCTTGCGGGACTGGAAACTCCCGACAGCGGTGATATCATAAT
This sequence comes from uncultured Ruminococcus sp., assembly GCA_964523835.1. Lineage (GTDB taxonomy): Bacteria > Bacillota > Clostridia > Oscillospirales > Ruminococcaceae > Huintestinicola. Next base: position 17,854 of record CAZGAZ010000035.1, on the reverse strand, counting down.
TGACGGTGAGCGGGTAAACGATATTCCTGCGGGAAAAAGAGGTATCGGCTTTGTTTTTCAGAGCTATGCGCTTTTCCGATATATGACGGTCTACGACAATATCGCCTTCGGACTTAAAATCCAAAAGGCGGACAAAAAGCAGATAAGCGAAAGAGTGCATGAGCTTATAAAGCTTATCGGATTGAATGGCTTGGAGAAGCGCTACCCTGCACAGCTTTCGGGAGGACAGCGGCAGAGGGTCGCTTTTGCGAGAGCTATCGCTCCGAATCCGCACCTGCTTCTGCTTGACGAACCCTTTGCTGCAATAGACGCAAAGGTGCGCCATGAGCTGCGCACATGGCTTAAGGATATGATAGAAAAGCTTGGAGTTACCAGCATTTTTGTCACACACGATCAGGACGAAGCGGTGGAGGTTGCTGACGAGATCATAATCACAAACAAAGGCAGGATAGAGCAGGCAGGAACTCCCATTGAAATATACAGGAATCCTCAAACGCCTTTTACTGCAGAGTTTTTCGGGCAGGCTTCATTTCTGGAGGACTATGAAAAATTCCGGACCTTTGACAAAATCAAGGGTGCGGAAAGGGCTATTGTTCGTCCCGAATTTGTAACTATTTCAAAGAAAAACGAGGAAATGAAATACAAAAGCTCTGCGGCAAAGGGCATTATCGAACGAGTGTCCTTCAGGGGAGATCATATAGAAGCTTTGGTGCGTTCCAACGATTCCGTTTTTGTTGCAAAGAGAGGACTGGACGATGCTTCTCTTGAAGTCGGCGAGGAAGTGCTGGTATTTTTATACCGCATTATCGTCACCGAGGGACAGCATGTTCATATCCTTGAAAACCGTTCCCTTGCAGAGGATTCGGTATATATCTGATTTGTTGAAAGGGCGGCGCTATGGTGCTATGAGAATTTCTACACGGGTCGAATGCGGCATTATTGCTCTTATGGACATGGCTGTATACTCTGAAAGCGGTGAAACGGTGACGGTGGGGAGCATTGCTGCCAGAGAAAATATTTCCGTTAAATATCTTGAACAGATATTCACGGTACTGCGGCAGGCAAAAATAATAATGGGACTTAAAGGCTCCCGAGGCGGCTATGTTATTGCAAGGCCTGCCGAAAAAATAACGGTTCGGGAAATAATCGACGCTCTCGATATAAATATTTTAAGCGATGTTTCGTTTGAGGATTATTCAGAAAAAACTGCTCTTGCCGATACGGTGAACACCTGCGTGTGGAATAAAATGACCGAGCGGCTGCGGACAGTTGCTTCGGGTATTACTCTTGCTGACCTTGCGGAGGAATACCTTAAAAATTCGGTTTCCGTGCAGGATTCTTATATGTATTATATTTAAAATCTTACTTTAAGGCAGATGATAAGTTTGAAAGTTAGCGGTAAACCCCTAAGTTTCAACGTACCTTTGGTGTGAAAGTCTGATTAACGGAGTGGAAAAGTTTGAAAGTTAGCGATAATCCCCTAAGTTTCAGAGAAACTTTGGTGCGAACGAAAGATTAGCGGGAGGTAAAAGTTTGAAAGTTAGCGGTAAACCCCTAAGTTTCAGCGTACCTTTGGTGTGAAAGTCTAATTAACGGAGTGGAAAAAAATGAATTTTAATACTGCGCTTCTTCATAAAGGATCGGAAAGGGACAAAGCCACGGGGGCGACGATCCCGCCCATATATCAGGTCAGCGCCTTCGAGCATGAGTCCGCCGAACAGCTTGAAAAGGTTTTTGACAACAAGGCGGCGGGATTTGCCTATTCAAGGATCGCAAATCCTACCGTTAACGCATTTGAGCGGCGGATCGCTGCGATAGAAAACGCTGCGGGAGCAGTCGCATGCTCATCGGGCATGGCGGCGGTAACAATGTCGCTTCTGAACATTCTTAAGGCGGGTGACGAAATTATTGCGGGAGCAGGACTTTTCGGCGGCACTCTCGACCTGTTCGGCGATATGAAAGCCTACGGTATTACCACCCGCTTTGTAAAGCACGTTACCGTCAGCGAAATAGAGCCTCTTATTAATGAAAAGACCCGTGTTATTTTTACTGAGCTTATCGGCAATCCCTCTCTTGATGTGGTGGACATAAAAAGCGTCTCTGAGCTTGCTCACAGGCACGGCATACCTCTTATTATCGACAGCACCACCGCAACTCCTTATATGATAAAGCCTATAGAATACGGCGCAGATATTGTGGTACACTCATCATCAAAGTATATTAACGGCGGCGGAAACTCCATAAGCGGCGTAATTGTTGACAGCGGTAAATTCAACTGGGACTTTTCAAAATATGAGGGACTTGCGGAATACCGTAAATTCGGAAAGCTTGCCTACACTGCAAAGCTCAGAGGCGGCATATGGCGGAACGTCGGTGCTTGTCTTGCACCCATGAACGCTTTTATGAACATTGTTGGACTTGAAACAATGGGCTTGCGTATGGAGCGTTGCTGTGAAAATGCAAAAAGACTTGCGGAATATTTGGAGACGGAAAGCAAGGTTCAGGTGAATTACCCTGCATTGAAAAGCAGTCCGTATTACGGCCTTTGCCAAAGTCAGTTCGCCGGAAAAGGCGGCGGGATTGTAACGATACGTGCAGGCAGCAAGGAAAGCGCTTTTAAGCTGATAAACAGCCTCAGATATGCTTCTGTGGCGACAAATATCGGGGATGTGCGTACACTTGTTATACATGCTGCAAGCACGATATATATTCACTCCGATGAAACGTGCAAGGCAAATGCTGGAGTGTTTGACGACACCGTAAGAATAAGCGTGGGTATTGAGGATATTGACGATCTCACAGCAGATTTCAAACAGGCTATAGATAAAATTTAAACCGGAGGTAATATGTTATGGCAGTTGATTATGCAACACTGAAAAAAGGCGGATTTATGCGGCAGAAGCAGAAAAATAATTTTTCCCTGCGGCTTAGGGTGGTGGGAGGAAACCTCACAGCTGTGCAGCTTGCGAAAATTGCAGAGGCGGCTGAAAAATTCGGGGACGGTCATGTGCATTTGACATCACGTCAGAGCGTGGAGATCCCATTTATAAAGCTGGACGACATTGACAATGTAAAAAATATGCTTGCAGAGGGCGGAGTTGAACCCGGAGTATGCGGCCCGAGAGTAAGAACCGTTACTGCCTGTCAGGGTTCGGAAATATGTCCGAGCGGATGTATTGATACATACGCTCTTGCAAAGGAACTGGACGAAAGATATTATGCAAGAGAGCTTCCCCACAAATTTAAATTCGGTATTACAGGCTGTCAGAACAACTGCCTGAAAGCCGAAGAAAACGACCTTGGAATAAAGGGCGGTATTAAAGTAAAATGGAAAGAGGAAGCCTGCATAAACTGTGGGGTATGCGAAAAGGCTTGCCGTACAAACGCTGTAACTATTTCCGACGGCAAAATTGGGCTTGACGAAAGTAAGTGCAATTTTTGCGGAAGATGTGTAAAATCCTGTCCCACAGAGGCATGGGATACGGTGAACGGTTATATCGTTTCCTTCGGCGGACTTTTCGGCAACAGTATTGCAAAGGGCGAAGCTGTGATCCCGTTTATTGACGACCATGACAAGCTTATGAAAATATGCGATGCGGCAATTCAGTTTTTTGCGGACAATGCCAACGCAGGAGAACGTTTCAAGTTCACCATAGACCGTGTCGGTCAGGATAAATTCAAGGAAAAAATTCTGGAGGTATACAATGGCTGATATAAATTTTCAAACAGACGATACGGTGGACATCACCGACGTGGTCTGCCCCATAACCTTTGTCAAGGCAAAGACTGCTCTCGAGGAGCTTGACGAGGGTCAGACAATTGCCATAAAAATGAACGACGGCGAGCCTGTGCAGAACGTTCCCAGAAGCATTAAGGAGGAGGGGCACAAAATTCTCAAGCTCCTTAATAACGGCGACAGCACATATACACTTATTGTTGAAAAGGTTGGTGACTGATATGGCGGTAAAGGTCACAGCGGATAATTTCGATACCGAGATATTAAGTTTCGGGGGACTGGTTATTGCGGATTTTTATTCGGATTCCTGCGTTCCATGCAAGAGAATGTCACCTCTGCTTGCGGAGATCGACGAGCAGTACAAAAGTGTAAAGCTTGCAAAAATAAACGTGAATTTTTGCGTTGAGCTTGCAGAAGCAAACGGCGTTATGTCAGTCCCCACGCTGATATTTTTTGGCAGCGGAAAAGAGTTTGCCCGTATTACGGGAGCGGTAAAAAAGTCCGAAATAATTTTGGCTTTAGAAAATATTCAAAAGGGAGAATAATTATGAAAATTACGGTTTCAGGTGTGCAGAAAGAATACGGCATCGGAATAAGCGTTTCAAAGCTTATAGAGCTTGAAAATGTTGAAACGCCGCAGTATGTTACGGTAAGTCTTAACGATGAATTTGTTGATCAGGGTGCATTTGACAGCACTGCCCTGAAAGACGGTGACAACGTTGAATTTCTTTATTTTATGGGAGGCGGGCAGTAATGGCTTTTTCGAATGAACAGCTTGAAAGATATTCCCGCCACATTATCCTGAAAGAGGTCGGCGCAAAGGGGCAGAAAAAGCTGCTGAACTCAAAGGTACTGATAATCGGTGCAGGCGGACTGGGCGCACCTGCGGCAATGTACCTTGCTGCGGCGGGTATCGGAACTATCGGTATTGCCGACGCAGATGAGGTAGACCTGTCAAACCTTCAGCGGCAGATAATTCACGCCACATCGGACATAGGCAAGGCGAAGGTGCAGTCCGCAAAGGAAACTATGGAGGCTATAAATCCCGATGTCACGGTGAAAACCTACCGCACATTCGTGGACAGCGAAAATATTTCCGAGCTTATTGCGGACTATGATTTTATTATTGACGGAACGGATAATTTTCCCGCAAAATTCCTTATCAACGACGCCTGTGTAATGGCGAAAAAGCCGTTTTCTCATGCGGGTATAATCCGTTTCAAGGGACAGCTTATGACCTACGTTCCCGGACAGGGACCGTGCTACAGATGTGTATTTAAAAATCCTCCGCCGAAGGACGCTGTTCCGACCTGCAAGCAGGCGGGAGTTATCGGCGCAATGGGCGGTGTTATAGGCAGTCTCCAGGCAATGGAGGCAATAAAATATATTCTGGGCACAGGCGATCTGCTGACGGGATATTTGCTTACATACGACGCTCTTAAAATGGAATTCAGAAAGGTAAAGCTGCCGGAGGATACATCAAAATGCGAGGTATGCGGCGAAAACCCCACAATTACCGAGCTTATTGATTATGAACAGGCGGAATGTGACGGTAAGGCATTATGATTATATTGAAAAGAATAGATTTTGAAAAAATCCGCAATCACGCCTTGGCGGAGCTCCCGAACGAAGCCTGCGGACTTATTGCGGGCAAGGAAGCGGACGGCGTGAAAAAAGTGGAAAAAGTATATCTGCTGACGAATACCGACCAATCGGAGGAGCATTTTTCCCTTGACCCAAAGGAGCAATTGGCGGCGGTAAAGGATATGCGGCAGAACGGTTTTGTCCCGCTGGGCAACTGGCACAGTCACCCCTCGTCGCCCTCCCGTCCCTCTGACGAGGATAAGCGGCTTGCATACGACAGCAAGGCGAGCTACATGATAATGTCCCTTATGGATAGGGAAAATCCCGTTCTGAATTCGTTCAGGATAGCGGGTAATATTTCGGAAAAGGAAGAAATGGTAATATCCGATGAATTATGATGTTGTAATTGTAGGCGGCGGTGCGGCGGGACTTTCCGCAGCGGTGTACTCTCAAAGAGCAATGCTGAAAACTGTTGTTGTCGAGCAGGAATATATGGGTACGGGACAGATAGCCGAAAGTCCTCGGGTAGATAATTACCTCGGCCTTTTCGGCTTGGAAGGCGCAGAACTGGGCGACAAATTCCGAAGCCATGCAGAGGCTCTCGGCACGGAATTTCTCAACGATGAGGTCACAAAGATCATATCCTTGGACAGTTCAAACGGGTACAAAATAAAGCTGTCCGAGGGAGAAATTCCGGAAACAAAAACCGTGATTTTTGCCGCAGGCTGCAGAAGAAAAACTCTCGGCATAAAGGGTGAAAAAGAATTTTCCGGAAAAGGGGTATCATTCTGTGCGGTATGTGACGGTGCGTTCTATAAAAATAAGACTGCTGCTGTCATAGGAGCAGGCGACACGGCATTTTCCGACGCATTGTATCTTGCAAATATTGCTTCAAAGGTGTACATAATTGCAAGACGTGATGAATTCCGTGCGGGAAATTCTCTTGTGGAAGCGGCTAAAAAGTGCGGAAATATTGAGCTCCTTACCAATGCCGTACCCCTTGAAATTACGGGGGAAAAATCCGTGGACGGTATCGTTCTGAACGTAAACGGCATTGAAAAAAGGCTTGCGGTAAACGGCGTTTTCATTGCTGTCGGGAGCGCCCCCAATACAGCTTTGCTTTCCGGAATGGCGAAGCTTGACGAAAGCGGATATGTTGTCGCAGGTGAGGACGGCATTACATCAGCGGCAGGAATTTTTGCGGCGGGAGACGTCCGCACAAAGTGTCTGCGGCAGGTCGTAACAGCGGCAGCAGACGGTGCAAACTGTGCCGTTTCAGCAGAAAAATATATTCGTGAAAATTTATAAAGTCGGGAGGTTTTTCATGTGAAAACAATGCGGCTCAAAGCCGACATACTTATAATCGGCGGCGGAACGGCAGGTTGCTTTGCGGCAATTACCGCCGCCGAAAAAGACCCCCAGGCAAAAATAATTGTCTGTGAAAAAGCTCACATAAGCCGAAGCGGCTGTCTTGCGGCGGGAGTTAATGCTCTCAACGCATACATTACCGAGGGGAAAACTCCGAGGTTTTATGCGGATTACGCCAAAAAGGACGCAGAGGAAATTGTCAGAGACGATCTGCTCATCACCATGTCGGAGCGGTTGAATTCGGTCACGGAAAGACTTGAAAAAATGGGTCTCGTAATTTTAAAGGACGGGAACGGGAAATACGTTTCAAGAGGTTCCCGAAATATTAAAATAAACGGCGAAAACATCAAGCCGCTTCTTGCGGAGGCGGTTTGCTCACTGAATAATGTGACGGTGCTGAACCGTGTCAATATAACCGATTATTCCGTGGACGGCAATAAAATTTGCGGAGCATACGGCATAGGAATAGAGGACGACACATTTTATGCTGTTTCCGCAAAAGCTGTCATTATTGCAACAGGCGGTGCGGCCGGTATTTACAAGCCCAACAATCCCGGATTTTCACGGCATAAAATGTGGTATCCGCCTTTCAACACGGGGGCAGAGTACGCTATGGGTATACGTCACGGCGCAGAAATGACCACCTTTGAAATGCGTTTTATCGCTCTGCGGTGTAAGGACACCATCGCTCCGACAGGTACTCTTGCGCAGGGTGCAGGCGCAAAGCAGATAAATTCTCTCGGCGAGATTTATGAGGACAAATACGGTCTGACAACGTCCCAAAGGGTGTATGGCACAGTCATGGAAAATATCGAGGGACGGGGACCCTGCTATCTGAAAACAGAGGGTATTTCCTCAGAGCAGAACAATTCCCTTTTAAAGGCGTACCTTAATATGGCTCCGTCACAGACAATAAAATGGCTTGAAAGCGGCAAAAGCCCAATGGAGCAGAACGTTGAGATAGAGGGTACAGAACCGTACATTGTAGGCGGTCACACCGCAAGCGGTTATTGGGTGGACACTAAAAGAGAGACTACCATAAACGGACTTTTCGCCGCAGGCGACGCAGCAGGAGGAAGTCCGCAAAAGTACGTTACCGGAGCGCTTGCGGAGGGTGAGATCGCAGCGGAATCGGCAATCGGATATGTGCAGAATGAAAGCATCCAAAACATTCCCGATGAGGAAATAAACGCCCATATTGCGGAAGCGGAAAAGTTTCTTTTCGGAAACAAAGGCAAAAGTAATTTTACCTGCGAGCAGCTTGAAGAGGCAATGCAGACGGTCATGGACTCATACGCAGGCGGTATAAAAACGAATTACCGTTTCAATTCCAAACAGCTGGGTCTTGCGGAAGAAAAAATAGTCCGGATAGAAAAATTGTCGGACAGTCTCCATGCCGAGGACTTTCACGAGCTTATGTTTATTTACGAGCTGCGGGAACGTCTTACTGTTGCGAAAACTCTTATCGCTCACCTTGAAGCACGGCACGAGACCCGTTGGCACAGCTTTGCGGAAAATCTTGATTATCCCCAAAGGGACGATGTTAATTTTAAAAAGTATGTGAATTCAAAGCTCGAGAACGGCAAAATAAAAATTATTTTCCGTGAGCTTGTGGAGGAGGGTCAGATCTATGAGCATAGCAATTGACCGTGCAAAATGTATCGGCTGCGGAAAATGCAGCAGGGTATGCCCGGGAAGTCTTATAAAAATGGACGGTAAAAATGACGATCGCAGGGCGTATATAAAATACCCCAAGGACTGCTGGGGCTGCACCTCATGCATAAAGGAATGTCCGGTTAATGCAGTGGAATTTTTTCTCGGCGCCGATATAGGCGGTATGGGCAGCAGAGTACATACCGAAAATCACGGAGATATTTTAAAATGGGTAATAATTTCTTCCGATGGAACCCGAAAGGAAATTGACGTAAACCGCAGGGAATCCAATAAGTATTGATAGGAGTGAAATAATTTGTTCATAAACTCACATCTTGACGAGCTTGAAGCAGAGGCTGTATACATAATAAGAGAGGTTGCGGCGGAGTGCGAAAAGCCTGTAATGCTGTACTCTATCGGCAAGGACAGTTCTGTTATGCTTCATCTTGCCATGAAAGCCTTTTATCCCGAAAAACCGCCTTTTCCGTTTATGCACATTGACACCACATGGAAGTTCGGGGATATGATAAAATTTCGCAACGAAACCGCCAAAAAGCTTGGCATTGAAATGCTTGTCTACACCAACGAGGACGGGGTTAAGCAGGGTATAAATCCGTTTGACCACGGTGCAGCATATACCGATATTATGAAAACACAGGCGTTAAAGCAGGCTCTTACTAAGTACGGATTTACGGCAGCTTTCGGCGGCGGACGGCGTGACGAGGAAAAGTCCAGAGCAAAGGAGCGGATATTTTCTTTCAGAAATTCCGCACAGGCCTGGGACCCGAAAAATCAGCGTCCCGAAATGTGGAAGCTTTACAATACTAAAATAAACAAAGGCGAAAGCATAAGAGTTTTCCCCATTTCAAACTGGACGGAAAAGGATATATGGCAGTACATAAAGCGTGAAAATATAGAAATAGTTCCGCTGTATTTCGCTGCTCCCCGTCCCGTGGTATACCGTGACGGCAATATAATTATGGCGGACGACGACAGGCTGCCTCTTAAAGAGGGAGAAACTCCGGAAATAAAGTCGGTACGCTTCCGTACTCTGGGCTGTTATCCTTTAACAGGCGGTATTGAGTCCACAGCGGCAACTCTTGATGAAATTATTGAAGAAACGCTTTCTGCGGTTTCCTCCGAACGCACTTCACGGGTCATAGACAACGAGGCGGCGGGAAGCATGGAACGCAGAAAAAGGGAGGGTTATTTCTGATGAAAGGACTGCTTAAATTTATTACCTGCGGAAGTGTTGACGACGGTAAATCCACCCTTATCGGGCACATTCTGTACGACTCGAAATTGCTGTACGCAGATCAGGAAAAGGCTCTGGAGCTTGACAGCAGGGTCGGCAGCAGAGGCGGAAAGATAGACTATTCTCTCCTGCTGGACGGTCTTATGGCAGAGCGTGAACAGGGGATCACCATAGACGTGGCATACCGTTATTTCACCACGGACAACCGCAGCTTTATTGTTGCGGATACCCCCGGTCACGAGGAGTACACCCGAAATATGGCTGTCGGTGCTTCCTTTGCGGATTTGGCCGTAATTCTTGTGGACGCTTCACAGGGTGTTCTTGTGCAGACCAGACGTCATGCAAGAATTTGCAGTCTCATGGGGATACGGCATTTTGTTTTTGCGGTAAATAAAATGGATCTGGCGGATTACAGTCAAAATCGTTTTGATGAAATTACGAAACAGATCGAAGCGTTAAAAAATAATCTCGGACTTAAAAATATTGAAATTATCCCCGTAAGCGCAACGGAGGGGGACAACGTTACAACGCTTTCTCCCAATATGCCTTGGTATAAAGGCAAAAATCTGCTTGAATATCTTGAAACGGTCGATACGGATACAACTTCTGCCGAAGACGGTTTTTATATGCCTGTTCAGAGAGTATGCCGTCCCGACCATACTTTCAGAGGATTTCAAGGACAGATAGAAGCCGGCAAAATAAATGTCGGAGATGAAATTACTGCGCTGCCCAGCGGCGAAACCGCAAAGATAAGGGATATTTTTATTACAAATAAAAAATCCGAAAAGGCTTATGTGGGACAGCCTGTTACAATTGCTCTTGACAAAGAGGTGGACGTGTCCCGTGGCTGTGTTTTGATAAAAAATAATTCAATAGCCGCATTAAAAAAATAAATGCGCTTCTTCTTTGGACAGACGATTCTTCCGCAGCAGCGGGGCAGGATTATCTTGTAAAGCTTGGCACTAAAACCATATCGGGGATCCTTTCAAAAATTCTTTATAAAGTTGATGTAAATACGGGAGAGCAGTTGCTGTCGGAAACATTATCTAAAAATGAAATAGCAATGTGCGAGATCATTTTCTCGGAAGCGATAGCGGCAGACAGATTTTCGGAACACAAATCTCTTGGCGAGCTTATACTCATTGACAGAGTTACCAATATGACATCCGCCTGCGGAGTTGTGACCGATCTTGCGGAAAAATCCTCGGGCATATTTGATAGAGCGTTGTTCCGTCTTGGAAACATCACTGCAAGAGGGGAGATTTTTGATGAATTTGTCTATGATATAAATGCTTTGAATGTACTGAAATATCAGACTGTAAACGGCACGTTCACTGTAGGGGATGAAATACCCGTGACAGGAAAAAGTTATTCATATCCCGACAGCTTTGACATTATCATACTGCGGGACAATGCGGCGGTAAAGGTCAGGGATAAAAAGATTGCGGAAATAATTTGCGCTGATGATTACAGATACTCGGGTCTGCCTGTACTGAATGGGAGAGGCTTTGCAGTCAATATTCATTCACAGACGGAAACCGACAGCTTTTTATCAGAGTATCGCCTGGCAGATGACGATAGATCGGATTTTTATACTAAGTGGACAATATTTAATGTATATAGAAAAATTCCTTTAAAATAAACAGTGATTACAGTTCTTATAAATTGTCAAACAAATAGTTTGCGGTTATGTCTCACACAAAAATCCTTCAGCTTCATCTGAGGTCTGGAGGATTTTAGTTTGCAGCAATATTTTTATAAAAACACATATTGGTTATTTTTCAAACATGAGTCCGAACAAAGAACCGTTACGGAAAAAGGCTGTCAGCAGCGGTTACGGTGACAGCGAAAATGTCAGCAATTGTGTGTATTCCGTTCTTGAAATAAACATGGAAGGACAGAAAAAATATTGGGATTGCGGATATCAGAAAACGAGTCCGCAAGCTTTTATGCAAATATATGTGCAGATTTGAAAAAATGCGGTGTGCCGTATATTTTCATCATCAAAGAATTGCTCGGTATTACCTTGATTTTTTCATGCTGCCTCTCCTCGTTGTTTTTTTCTGTTATTATAATGTTTTTCATTTATGTTGTCTTGTTCTTTTTCTTTTTTTGTTCGCAATTTGTTAACTTATTGGAATACTGTGAAATTTTTGAGGCTTTCTCTTGACAATTACCGTAAAAAGTGCTATAATAAAATGGTATAAATATTGTGAAACAGCAGTAAGACCGCTGCACGGTCCTGTGATAGGAAGGAAAGCGAGAAATGGAAAAAGACATTAAAAAACCTGCTGCCGAAAGTGTCCTGATTGCTATTTTTGCGGCTGTAACCGTAGGTTTTTTCATACCGTTTGACTTTTATATTGCCAACATTGACGAACTGCTGCTGCCGCTGAAATATGTCGGCACAGCTATAGCCATCACAAGCGTATTGATATTTGCAGCCGTGCTGATACTGGACAGACTGACTGCAGGAAGAAGCAGCAATGCCATGCAGATAATAAATACCCTTATTTTTGCCGTTACGGCGGGTTTTTATATTCAGGGGAATTTCCTTTCGGTCAATATGGGCGAAATGAACGGCAGCAGATACAGCCCGGGAGCGCTGCGCATTATAATAAATATCCTTTTCTGGTGCGTGCTTTTGACAGGCATTGTAATGTTCAGCATAAAAAAGTCCGACATATACCGAAAAGCCGTTCCCTATGCTGCCGCAGTTATTACGGTAATACAGATAGTCACCGCAGCGGTCTCCTATTTTCTGATGTATGTGGACGCAATAGAGGGCGAGCTTCTCGGTAACTGGATGGTGGAAGAGGATACCTTTGTCTGTTCTCTGTCCGGCATAGATACCTATTCGGTAAACGAAAATTTTATAATTATCCTTGCGGACGAGTATGATTCCTTTGCCTTTGACAGCGCAGCAGAGCAATGTCCCGAGGCGCTGGAGGGTTTTGACGGATTTACATATTACCGTAACACCGTGGGAATGTACGGAAATACCACTGACGCTGTGGCATACATATTTACGGGATGCGAAAAAGACGTTCCCTCCCCGTACAGTAATGACGCATTTTTTTATAATCTGAGCAAGCGGTTTGAAGTATGTCTTTATGCAGGTCCTTATCATTTTTTTGACAAAGGAATCTATGAAAAATATGCCGAAAACTACCTTCCATCGGAATTTTCGGCAGGGGATATAATACGGACGCAGGAAGCGCTGCTTAAAGCGACAATGTTCAAATGCAGTCCCGAGATATTCAAAAGCGCATTCTGGTTTTCAAATGACAGCTTCAGCAGCATAATCGGCGGAACAGAGGATATACGCCCTTATATGCCCGATAATCTTACATTTTACAACAACATCCCGCAGAAGACCGAGCTGGTTGATGAGAACTGCTTTAAGCTGATCTACATTCACGGTCTGCACGACCCCAGGAACGTTACTGCGGACCTGCAGCGGGCGGAGCATTGGAGCATATCTCCCGAGGAGCAGGCAGTTGCTGTGAACAAAATAGTGAAAAAATATTTTGAGTATCTGAAAGGCTCGGGCGTATACGACAATTCAACAATAATTTTTTTGGCGGATCACGGTCTGAAACATATGGATTACGGAGCATATCCTCTTCTGATGTACAAGCCCGCCAATGCCGGGAGTATGGGTATAACCGTATCCGACGCCCCCATATCCCATGTTGATCTGTACCCTACACTGATCGCTCTTTCGGGCGGCACTCCCGAAGGCAGAACAATATTTGATATAGACGAAAACGAGCAGCGTGAACGGGATTATTTCATCAATACAGAGCCCATAACAGGAAATATAAAATTCAAATAATTTTTCCGGTTTTTATCGTCTGTTTTGACAGAGCCGATGACAGGCTTCCGAATTTTAAGCGTTATAGCGGACGGGGGAGATAAGCTTTTCGCTTTCTGAAAGGTCATCGTTTTTAAATATTTCATACGGCTTGACAAAAAACGAAATAAGGTGTATAATTTAAACTGTGAAAAAGATCAAAATGAACGTAAGAAACGCCATCGATAAATATTTTACGGGAAATATAAAAAGTGAGGTAAGTGATCATGGCAAAAGAAAAAAAGGCCGGCATAAAAATTTCCGACAAGACCGCAAACGGGATAATACTTTCTTTTTTTTCAGCATTCAGCACTTGCTTTTTTATCCCTTTTGACCTGTATGTTGCAAATGCAAAGGAAATATCGATACCTACGCCGTATATCGTTGAAGTCATTGTCGCTGTGAGCGCTGCGGCTTTTGTTGTCTGCCTGCTGCTTTTAAGGTTTACAAAAGGGCGTGTTAATTTTATATGCTCTTCTCTGATCTTTGCGGTAACGCTGGCGTGTTACATTCAGTCAAATTTCCTTTCCATAGGAATGGGACTGTTAAACGGGGAGCAGTATGTTCCGGGGACCGCAAAGGTGATATTGAATGCACTGTTCTGGGCGGCGCTGATATTTGCGGCATTTTTCTTTCATAAAAAGAAGGAAGCAATGTACGATAAGGCTGCGTCTTATCTGTCGGTTGCTATAATTCTCATAGAGATCATAACCGTTTCCGTGTCGTCTGTCACTGCCGTGTTTGACGGAGCAGATTTGGGTGGCCTGACGGGCAGATACAAATCGGACATTACGCAGGTAATGTGTACCACTGAAAATATCAACACCTATTCCACCGAAAAAAACATCATAGTGATCCTTGTGGATTCCTACGATTCCCTTCATTTTGACGCTGCTATGGAGTCTGATCCCGAAACGCTTTCCGAGTTTGACGGCTTTACATATTACACCAATACTGTAGGAATGTATCAATGGACAGAAACTTCAATGGCATATATTTTCACTCACAACAGGATGGGAACAGCGCAGCCCTATTCCAACGACAGATTTTTTAAAAGCATAAGCGAAAACTACAGTGTAAATCTTTACAGTTTTATATTTGACGCCGATATTTTTAAAAAATATGCGGGCAATTATTTGATTGTGGATTATGCAAAGATAGAGGTGGGGGCAAAAGAGCTTTCACAGGTGGGCAAAACATTCTATAAAGCCACCATGTTCAAAGCAATGCCAGAGGGAATAAAGCAGTATTTCTGGGTAAACAGCGACAGCTTCAATCAGATAATAAAGGTCGATGAAAAATACACCAACTACAGCTTTGACAATCTTGATTTTCTGGGTTTTCTTTCGGAGGAGCCTGTTCTTACAGAGGAAAAACAGTTCAAGTTTATCTATCTCAACGGCATACATCCGCCCCTTAATGTCACCGCCGATCTGAAGAGAGCAGAGAACCGGGATGTAAGTATAGAGGATTCGTCAATAGCAGTCAATAAGATACTGAACAGATATCTGCATATGCTCAAACAGGGAGACGGCGATGTATATGACAACAGTGAGATACTTATTCTTGCAGATCACGGGGTGTATGTGGGAGGCTTTGTGGAATTTCCGATAGTAATGTTCAAGCCTGCGCAGGCAGACAGTATCGGGATCACCGTGTCATATGCACCTTTGTCACATGAAGATCTGTATCCCACACTGCTGAAACTGGCGGGTGAGGAGCCGGAGGAACGTACTATATTTGATATAGACGAAAACGAGCAGAGAACAAGATATTTTGAAGCCCACAGCAAGGATATAACACCGGAATTTACCGGAAATTTCAAATAGTAAGGAAAGGATGAGCTTATTATGCTTACAAGAAAGGGAAAAGTCATCAGACTGGCGTTTTATCTGATATGTGCTTCTGCGTTTATGGGAGTAAACGTGTACGCATATATCGACCCTGCCACAACAAGCTATGTTATACAGATAGCGGCAGGAATAGTAATTGCCTGCGGAACGGGGATAGGCATTTTATGGAGCAAGATAAGAAGAAAGCTGTCGAAGAAGGACGGCGAGGAAGCTTCAAAGTCCGCCAATCTGAAAACCGACGCTGACGGACAGGGGACGGTCGTTACGGCAGACGACCTGCTTTCCGATGATGAGGAGTCGTAAAAGTGGGGGCGGTCATTGATTTTCTTACCGGGCTTTTAGGCGGAGTTATGACCTTTTGTTACAGCCTTTTGAATAATTACGGACTGAGCATTATCCTGTTTACTCTTATAACAAAGGCTATTCTTTTTCCTATTAGCATAGTTACCCAGAAAAACTCCATAAAGATGGTAAATATGCAGCCCGAGATAGATCAGCTTAAAATCAAATATATTGATGACAAGGACAAATTTGCCGACGAACAGCTGGCGCTTTACAAGAAATTCAGGTACAATCCTTTTCTGGACACGCTGCCGCTGCTTATACAGCTTCCTATCGTGCTGGGACTGGTGGGGGTCATTTACAAGCCCCTTACCTATGTGCTGAAGCTGAGCGATAATGTTGTCGGGGAACTGTGCGCTGTGACAGGGATTTCCGAGGAGGGAAGCCTTTATCAGCAGGAACTTCTTGAAAGGCTGACCGTCGGTGATATACCTCAAGGCTTATCCGCTGCCGCCGAAGAGGCAATGAGGAGAATAACGGACTTTGACATGAATTTCCTCGGTATAGATCTGGGGCTTACTCCGACCTTTTCGGGACATTACATACTGCTCCTGATACCGTTTGTTTCGGGAATAAGCGCATGGCTGCTTTGCTATGCCCAGAATAAACTGAATGTGCTGCAGCTGGCACAGGGCAGCGGGATGAAAATTGCGACTACGCTGTTTATGGTGGCGTTTTCAACATATTTTGCATTCCTTGTTCCCACCGGTGTAGGTCTTTACTGGATATTCGGAAACCTTTTTGCGATACCTCTGATAGTTTTCACCAATCTTGTTATCCCGCCGAAAAAATATGTCGATTATCAAAGACTTGAAAAGGTAAGAGAGCAGAAGCTCATCAAGGAAGCGGAGCAGAAAAAATACCTGAAAAGAGAAAAGGCGGATTACAAAAGGTTTTTCTCCGTAAGCGGCATGAAGCTGATGATATATTCCGAGTCAAACGGGTTTTATAAATATTATGAGGATATGATAGACTATATCTGCGAAAAGTCGGATATACAGATACATTATGTCACCAGTGACCCGAACGACAATATCTTCAATGATAAAAGAGAACAGATCATCCCTTATTATATAGCTTCTGACAGATATATCGTTCCGCTTTTCATGAAGCTTGACTGCGATATGTGTATTATGACCATGCCTGACCTGGAGAAATACCATATCAAGCGTTCCCGTGTAAGGAGCGATATAGAATATCTTTATGTCTGCCACGGGGTGGGGAGCAATGCTCTTACCTTGCGCAAGGGTGCGCTGGACTGGTACGATTCCATTTTCTGTATAGGAAAATATGCGGAGAACGAGATCAGGCAGATGGAGGAGCTTTACGGCACAAAGCCCAAGCTGCTGGTTGAGGCAGGTTATCCTCTTATTGACAGAATGATCTCAGATTATGAAAAAATGGACAAAACAGAAAATGAGAAACCGCTGATCCTGATAGCACCCTCATGGCAGACGGATAATATAATCGATCTGTGCGGAGAGAGGCTGATAGATATTCTTAAAGAAGAAGATTTTAACATTATTCTCCGCCCTCACCCGCAAATGGTAAGGCACAGTCCGGAGCTGTTTGAAAAGCTTCATGAGATATATGACGGTACAAATGTGGAGATACAAACGGATTTTTCATCAAATTCTCCTGTGCTCCGTGCAGATGTGCTGATCACCGACTGGTCGGGCATAGCTTATGAATTTGCATTTACAACAAAACGTCCCGTGCTTTTTGTCAACACGCCCATGAAGGTAATGAATGAGGATTATGACAAGATAGCTGAAGTCCCAATGGACATAACCCTCAGAAATGTTCTGGGAAAAAGCGTTAACACCGATGAGCTTGAAAAGTCGGTTGAGGTCATAAACGATTTTCTTTCGAACAAGGATGTTTACAGAGATAATATCATTGATGCGCTTAATTCCTATGTTTTCAATCTTGGAAAGAGCAAGACTGTTTACGGCAGATATGTTATAAAGAGGTTAGGCGGTTAATACCGATGCGGCCGATATTTTGAGGTATCCTTCTGCCGCAGCTACTGCGCCTGATAATTATAATTCCTGGTACGTGTCATCATGAAAAAAAACCGGCAGGACGTTTTAAAATTCCTGCCGGGGTTTTTAATGCACTTCGGTCATTTTTACAAGACCTTTAGTCTCTGACAACTCTGTTCTTTCCGCTCTGCTTTGCCTTGTAAAGGAAGCTGTCTACCCGTG